>DQXI01000035.1 GCA_011042305.1 Desulfobacteraceae bacterium | reverse complement strand
TTTTTTTAAGGAGGAACCAATATGGCATTACCGAATAAACCCCTCGGAGAACTCAAGGCGGTCAAGGACCCTGAAGTGGAAGAGCGCGAGGTGGACATTCTCATCGTGGGCGGCGGCATGGCAGCCTGCGGCGCGGCTTTCGAGATCAAGAAATGGGCCGCCGACAAGAAAATCCTCCTGTGCGACAAGGCCGCCATGGAGCGCTCCGGCGCCGTGGCCCAGGGCCTTTCGGCCATCAACACCTACATCGGCGAAAACACCCCGGATGACTACGTCCGCATGGTCCGCAACGACCTGATGGGCATCGTGCGCGAAGACCTGATCTTCGACCTGGGCTGCCACGTGGACGACTCGGTCCACCTGTTCGAGGAGTGGGGCCTGCCGATCTGGAAGAAGAACGCCGAGGGCAAGAACCTCGACGGCAAGAAGGGTCTGGCCATGGGCACCCTGAAGTCGGGCGCCCAGCCGGTGCGCACCGGCAAATGGCAGATCATGATCAACGGCGAGTCCTACAAGCGCGTCGTGGCCGAGGCGGCCAAGAAGGCGCTGGGCGAAGACAACATCCTCGAGCGCGTCTTCATCGTCAAGCTGCTCCTGGACGCCAACGAGGAGAACCAGATCGCCGGTGCGGTGGGCTTTTCCGTGCGCGAGAACAAGGTCTACATCATCAAGTGCAAGACCATGATGGTGGCCTGCGGCGGCGCGGTGAACATCTACCAGCCGCGTTCGGTGGGCGAAGGCAAGGGCCGTGCCTGGTACCCGGTATGGAACTCGGGCTCCACCTACACCCTGTGCATGCAGGTCGGCGCCGAGCTGTCGATGATGGAGAACCGCTTCACCCCGGCCCGCTTCAAGGACGGCTACGGCCCTGTGGGCGCCTGGTTCCTGCTGTTCAAGGCCAAGACCCTCAACGGTCTGGGCGAGAACTTCGCCGCCTCCGAAGCCGCCAAGAAAGAGCTGGAACGCTACGCGCCTTACGGCACGGCCGCCATCACCCCCACCTGCCTGCGCAACCACCTGATGCTCTTCGAGATGAAGGAAGGCCGCGGGCCCATCATCATGGACACCGTCACCGCCCTGGCCGAGCTGGGCAAGACCATGGACAAGAAGGAACTCAAGCACCTCGAAGCCGAGGCGTGGGAAGACTTTTTGGACATGACCTGCGGCCAGGCCAACCTCTGGTGCGCCCAGAACTGCGAGCCGGAAAAGAAAAACTCCGAGGTCATGCCCACCGAGCCGTACCTGCTGGGCAGCCACTCGGGGTGCTGCGGCCTGTGGACCTCCGGACCGGATTTGGACTGGGTGCCGGACGCCTACAAGATCAAGGCCCGCAACGGCAAGGTGTACAACCGCATGACCACGGTGCAGGGCCTGTTCACCGCCGGCGACGGCGTGGGCTGCTCCGGCCACAAGTTCTCCTCCGGTTCCCATGCCGAGGGGCGCATGGCCGCCAAGCAGATGGCCCGTTACGCCCGCGACTTTGCCGACTTCACGCCGACCCTGAAGGAAACCAAGGAAGAGCTGGTCGACATCGTCTACAAGCCGGTGCGCACCTTCTTTGAGCACAGCGGCTACACCACGGCGGTGGACATCAACCCCAACTACATCAAGCCCAACGGCATGATGTACCGGCTGATGAAGGCCACCCACGAGTACGGCGCCGGCACGGCGACCTTCTACATGACGAGCAACAAGTGCCTGGAAATCGTCATGGATCTGCTGGCCATAATGCGTGAAGACTGCGAAAAATTGGCCGCCGGGGACCTGCACGAGCTGATGCGGGCATGGGAGATCCAGCACCGCATCTGGACCGTCGAGGCCCACCTGCGCCACATCCAGTTCCGCAAGGAAACCCGCTACCCCGGCTTCTACTACCAGGCCGACTACCCGGGCCAGGACGACGAGAACTGGTTCTGCTTCACCAACAGCAAGTACGACTTCGCCAACGACAAATGGGAATGCTTCAAGCGCGACTACATCAAGATCATTCCCTGATGCCGGCCGAGACGATGCGCATGCCGATCGTCTGAGCTAGCCACCTCCAGGTGCCGTCGGCACCTGGAGGTTTTTGTGTATTTTCGAAAGCCATTTTTTAGCGCTACACAGTCCCATCCGCCGCCGGTGCGGTGCCCTGCTGCCTCAACCGTTCGCCGTGGTGCCCAGACGGGGAACGGTTGAGGCAACCGGACACAACGGATCAACCAGCGGCGCGAAAGGCCGGAGCCGCCATTCGCGCCGATCGGAATCGAAATACGGGACGCAACGATCACTTTTCACGGAGGACAGCATGACAGCAGACAAATCAGCCCCGGTGAGCGGCAGTATCCTGGTGGTCGGCGGCGGCATCAGCGGATTGACGACCGCGCTGGAGGCCGCCGAGGTTGGCTACGAGGTGGTCCTGGTGGAGAAGAACCCCTACCTGGGCGGCCGCGTGGCCCAGCTTAACCAGTATTTTCCCAAACTCTGCCCCCCGTCCTGCGGCCTGGAGATCAACTTCCGGCGTATCAAGGACAACCCCCGGATCCAGGTGCTCACCTTGGCCGAGGTGGAAAAAATCGAAGGGAGTCCGGGAAACTACGAAGCCACCATCCGTATCAACCCCCGCTACGTCAATGAAAAATGCACTTGCTGCGGGGACTGTGCGGCCGCTTGCCAGACCGAGGTGGTCAACGAGTTCAACTTCGGCCTGAACCGTACCAAGGGGGCCTACCTGCCCCACCCCATGGCCTTCCCGGCCCGCTACGTCATCTCGCCGCAAATCGTGGGCACCGAAGACGGACAGCGCTGCCAGCAAGCCTGCCAGTACGGCGCCGTGGAGCTGGACATGCAGCCCAGGACGGTCAACTTCAAGGTCGGCACCGTGGTCTGGGCCACCGGGTGGGAGCCCTACGATGCCACCAAGATCGACAACCTGGGCTTCGGCCGCTATCCGAACATCATCACCAACATGATGATGGAACGCCTGGCCGCCCCCAGCGGGCCCACCGGAGGCAAGATCCTGCGGCCTTCCGACGACCAGCCCCCCGCCAGCGTGGCCTTCGTCCAGTGTGCCGGCAGCCGCGATGAAAACCACCTACCCTACTGCAGCTACATCTGCTGCATGGCCTCGCTCAAGCAGGCCACCTACATCCGCGCCCAGTACCCCGATGCCAAGATCTACATCTTCTACATCGACCTGCGGGCACCCGGCTACCGGTACGAGAAATTCTACAAGAAGATCCGGGAGGATGAGAACGTTTTCTTCATCAAGGGCAAGGTGGCCGAGGTGGCCGAGGCCGACGGTGATGCGGTGACCGTCACGGCCGAAAACGCCGTCACCGGCGAAAAGATCCACCAAACGGTGGACATGGTGGTGCTGGCCACCGGCATGCAGCCGACGGCTGTCAACACCCCACTGCCGGCGGACCTGAAGGTGAGCCCCGACGGCTTCCTGCTCAACGATTTCAAGAAAGGCGGCCAGTTCGCCACCGGCTGCGCCAACAAGCCGCTGGACGTCGTCAGCAGCAACCAGAGCGCCACCGGCATGGCCCTGAAAGCGATTCAAACCCTGGTGAAGCGGTAGGAGGTTCGATCCATGGATAAAAAATACGGCATGTACATTTGCACCGGCTGCGGCATCGGGGACGCTCTGGACGTGGAGGCCCTAGGCGCCGTGGCCAGCGAGGAAGGGTTCCCGGTCCAGCAGCACCCGTTTCTCTGCGGCCCCGAGGGGGTTGCCCTGATCAAGAAGGACATCGCCGAAAAGGGGATCAACGCCCTGGTGATCGGCGCCTGTTCCCGGCGGGTCAACTTCGACGTGTTCCGCTTCGACGGCTGCATCGTCGAGCGGGCCAACCTGCGCGAGCAGGTGGTCTGGTCCCATCCCCGGGACAAGTTTCCCAAGCTCACCGAGGAGGAGATCGCTTCCGGCGACGCCTTTGACCGGGTCCAGATGCTCGCCGAAGACTACCTGCGCATGGGCATGGCCCGGGTCAAGAAGGTCTCCCTGCCCGAGCCGTACAAGTTGGAATCCCTCTCGCGACGGATCCTGGTCATGGGCGGCGGAATGACCGGCATGGCCGCGGCCCTGGATGCCGCCAAGGCCGGCTACGAGGTGACCATCGTCGAAAAAACCGGCGTCCTCGGCGGCCACGCCAACCACTGGCGCCAGCAGCTTCCCAACCAGACCCCCTACGAAACCCTGATGGCGCCCCAGGTAGCCGAAATGATCGCCGCCGTGGAGGCAGAGCCCAAGATCACCGTGCGCCTGGAGACGGTGGTGGCCCGCATCGCCGGTGAGCCGGGCGACTTCACCGTCACGCTGAAAAAGCCGGGCGAGAAGATCGAGTTCGACGTTCCCTACCCCTTGCCACCGGAAATGCGGGTGGACGAGAAGGGCAACGAGCTTGACGTGGATACCCTCCAGGCCCGCTACCAGGAATACAACGAAGGCCGGGCGGATATCCTCACCATGGATCCCAACGGCGAAAAGTTCGGCGCGGTGGTGCTGGCCGCCGGCTGGCGCCCATGGATCCCCGAGGAAGGGCAGTTGGCCCATTACGGCTTCGGCGAACTGCCCGACGTGGTCACCAACGCCCAGTTCGAAAAGATCGCCAAGGAAGGCAAGATCAAGCGCCCCTCCGACGGCCAGGAGGCCAAGCGGGTGGTCTTCATCCAGAATCCCGGCCAGGGGGACGATAGCGACTTCGCCTACACCGGGGCGGTGACCTCCATGGTGGCCCTCAAGCAGGCCAAGTACGTGCGCGAAGACTACGCCGACGGCAAGGCCTACATCTTCTACCAGCATATGCGCACCTCGGGCCAGATGGAGTACCTGTACAAGAGTCTCCAGCAGGACCCGGGCGTCTTCATGACCAAGGGCGAAGTCGTCCAGGTGCGCCAGAACGGCAACGGCCTGGTGGTGGAGGCGGACGATACCCTGCTGGGTGAAAAAATCGCCGTCAACGCCGACTTGGTGGTGCTGGCCACCGGCATGGTGCCGGTGACGGTGGACGATCCGGTGGTCAACCTGGCCTACCGCCAGGGACCGGGTTTCCGGGACAACGATCTGTTCGACGGCTACTGCGATTCGAACTTCATCTGCTTTCCCTACGAGACCCAGCGCACCGGCATCTACGCCGCCGGCGCCATTCGGCGCGCCATGACGGTGGAAGAATCCATCGAGGACGCCGCCGGCGCGGCCCTCAAAGCCATCCAGTGCATCGAATCGGTCAATCGCGGCGTGGCGGTCCATCCGCGCTCCGGCGACATGACCTTTCCCGACTTCTTCTTCCAGCGCTGCACCCAGTGCAAGCGCTGCACCGAGGAGTGCCCCTTCGGCGCCCTGGACGACGACGCCAAAGGAACGCCCAAGCCCAATCCGGCCCGCTGCCGGCGCTGCGGCACCTGCATGGGGGCCTGCCCGGAGCGCATCATCGGTTTCGCCGACTACAACATCGACTCCATCGGTTCCCAGGTCAAGGCGGTCCAGGTCCCCAGCGAGGACGACTACACGGAACCGCCGCTGCGCATTCTCGGCCTGGTGTGCGAGAACGACGCCTACCCGGCGATCGACATGGCCGGTCTCAAAGGCTTGAGTTTCTCGGCCGACGTGCGCCTGATCCCGGTGCGTTGCCTCGGTTCGGTGAACGTGATCTGGATCAAGGACGCCCTCTCCCAGGGGATGGACGGCGTCTTTCTGCTCGGCTGCAAGCACGGTGACGACTACCAGTGCCACTTTGTCAAGGGCAGCGAGCTGGCCTCGATCCGGATGAAGAAGATCGGCGAAGCCTTGGCCAGCCTGGCCCTGGAAACCGAGCGGGTGGCCCAGTTCGACATCGCCATCGACGAGTATGACAAAATCCCCCAGATCATCAACGATTTCGTGGAATCGGTGGAAGCGCTGGGACCCAACCCGTTCAAGGGCTTCTAACCGGACCGCCTGGGGCCCGATTCAACCACTGACTGCCGCGTGAGGAGGAAGAGGAAATGGCGGAAAGATATCTGGTCGAACCTGATGTCGAATTTATCAACGAGGTGACCCGCCACGGCGGGGGGGACCTCAAAAAATGTTTTCAATGCGCCACCTGCTCGGTGGCCTGCCCCATCTCGCCGGACAACCGGCCCTTTCCCCGCAAGGAGATGATCGCCGCCAGCTGGGGGCTCAAAAACAAGCTCCTGGCCGACGGCGACATCTGGCTGTGCCACAACTGCGGCGACTGTTCCACCCTCTGCCCCCGGGGAGCCAAGCCGGGTGACGTGCTCGCCGCCCTGCGCATCATGGCCATCCGGGCCTACGCCAAGCCCAAAATCCTGGCCGACTGGGTCAACGACAAAAGCAAGCTGCCTATATTGTTGGCTATCCCAGCGATCCTGTTCATCGTCATCGGTCTGATTACCGGGCTGTTGGACTTCACCCCGGAAGGTGACGAAATCGTTCATGCCAAGTTCTTTTCCACCTGGCTGGTGGACATCATGATGATCCCAACCTCCTTCTTTGCCGTCGGGGTGTTCGCCGTGGGGTTGAAAAATTTCATCGGCGACATGCACGCCCAGTGCCTGGCCGACGGCCGGACGACCAAGACCGACGTGAACATCAAGGAGGTCGCCCAGGCTTTCAGCCGGGTGGTGCTCACGATCCTCAAGCACGAAAAGTTCAACGAGTGCAGCGAGAACCGGGACCGGGCCACGGCCCACATGATGGTGCTCTTCGGGTTCATCGGTCTGTTCATCGTCACCGGCATCTTCTTCGTAGTGCTGTATGTTTTTCAGATCCACGGCCCCTACTCCCAGCTCAACCCGGTCAAGTGGCTGGCCAACATCGCCGGGGTATCGCTGGTCATCGGGTCTGTGCTGATGATCAAGCAGCGACTCAACAAGAAGGACCAGGTATCGACCTATTCGGACTGGTTCCTCATCGGCCTGGCCCTGATGCTCGGCGTGACCGGCCTGCTCACCGAGATGACCCGGCTGGGCGGCATGGCCGGCACCTCCTACTTTCTCTACTTCGTGCACCTGATGTTCGTCTGGGCGCTGTTTTGCTACGTGCCTTTTTCCAAGCTGGCCCACCTGGCCTATCGCACCGCGGCCCTGACCTACACCGAGTGGTCGCAGCGCAAGTAGCATTCCACAAATCTACAAAAAAGAGGCGCCCCGTGCACTACGAGGCGCCTCTTTTTTGTACGATCCCCGCCCAATTTCTTCGCCCGGGGCTGCGGATCGGTCACCGGTCGCAGCATCGTTTTTCCAGGCTTCACAAAAGCAAACGCCGCCTCCCAAAAGGAAGACGGCGTTTGCTTTTTAGAATGCCGGAACGCGAGCAGAAACTACTTCTTCACCTCGCCGGTGGCGGCGGCGTGGGTCTTGATCTCCACCTTCTCCGTCAATCCCTCGTAGTACTCACGCAAAATGGCAACGACCTCGTCGCGGCCGAAGTGATCGGGCAGCTCAAGGCCTTCGGAGAGCATCTTGCGCAGCATGGTGCCCGACAGCAGCACCCGGTCCTCCTTGCCGTGCGGGCAGGTGCGCAGGGAGGCCATGCCGTCGCACTTGTGGCAGTAGAAAGTCCAATCGATCTTCAGCGGGGTGCACAGCAGGGCCTTGCCCGGCTCGCTGGGCTTGGGAATCTTGTCGAAAATGGTCTGGGCTTCGAACATGCCGTAAAAATCACCCACACCGGCATGGTCACGGCCGATGATCATGCGCGAGCAGCCGTAATTCTGGCGGAAGGTGGCATGCAGCAGGGCTTCGCGCGGTCCGGCGTAGCGCATGTCGAGCGGATAGCCGCCCTGGACGACGTTATCGGGCACGAAGTAGTTGTCCACCAGGGTCTGGATGCAACGTACGCGCACCTCGGCGGGGATGTCCCCCGGCTTCAGGTTGCCCACCAGCGAGTGGATGTAAACGCCGTCGCAGACTTCCACCGCGATCTTGCACAGATACTCGTGGCTGCGGTGCATC
The DNA here is from genome assembly GCA_011042305.1 of Desulfobacteraceae bacterium. Classification (GTDB taxonomy): domain Bacteria; phylum Desulfobacterota; class Desulfobacteria; order Desulfobacterales; family UBA2174; genus UBA2174. Next base: position 15,800 of record DQXI01000035.1, on the reverse strand, counting down.
GGGTTGCGCAACTGCAGGGCAGCGATCTCTTTCCAGCCGCGCTCTTCGAAGATCTTGCGCGACTCGGCGGGACGCTGGTAGATGCCGGGGTACTTCTCGGGGAACCCGCCCTCGCTGAGCACCTTCACCGGGCCGGCCAGGTTGACATCCTTCTGGGCCATGACCATCTGCACCCCCGGGTGGTCGTCCTTGGCGATCTTCCAGAACTCCTCCGCCGTCTTGGTGCCCTCGCCCATGAAGATCTTCTCGCACTCCCACTGCTTGTCCGCCTCGGTCATCTCGTATTTCTCGGTGACCTGCATGGTAGCCATGATCTTGCCGCCATCTTTTGAAACCAGGGCGATCTCCTGCCCCTCGGAAACTTCAGCGGCGTCCTCCTTGCTGGCGGAAAGGGTCACCGGCACCGGCCAGAACGTGCCGTCGGCCAACAGAAAATTCTCGCACACGCCCTTCCAGTCCGCCTTGGTCATGAAGCCGGTCAGCGGGCTGAAGCCGCCGATGCCCATCATGATCAGGTCGCCTTCTTCGCGGCTCGAGATCTCAATCTTTTTCAAGCCTTCGGCTTTCTTCAGCTCGGCTTCGCGCTCGGCGCCTTCCAGAAGGCACAACGTGAGGCCTTTGCCGCCATGGGGGGGAATTAACTGTGACATGTCCTCTCCTTTCAGGGTTTTGAATTGAGTGTTGCCGGTGTCGTTGCGACAGGTTCGTCGTTGTTTCCAAAGTAGGCTAATTATTCGGATAATGGCCGTTTGTCAAGGGAAATGGCACCCTCGGCGCCCAGGGGCGTGCCACCCCCTTGCCCCTATCCTAGCAAAATAAATGCCATCCCGGCAGCCCTTTCCATCGCTCTGCGGCCCTGCCCGCCGTGCCTGACCTGTCGGAATTTTTTCCCACTGTAAAAAGTGCCTTCGCTTCCCTCGCATCGGCCCTGTTCAGGGCTGGATGATGATCGTCGGGTAGAGCCCCTTCAGCCTGCCTTCAGGATAGGGCTGAATGGTGTTGACGGAAATGTTTTGATTCCGCTGGGCGTGCCCCTTGTAACGCTTGCCGTCGAAGAGAGCCCCGTTGTCCAGCAGGATGTGCTCGATGCGCTTTTGAAAACCGGTAACAAAGGCCTCACCGCTGCCCTCGAAGAGCAGGTTGCCCCGATAGAGTCGACCGTCGATACGGGCGAAATCCGCCAGCGGCATGCTGTTGGTTTCCAAGTCCGCCGCGCTGGTGATCATCCCCCAGACGAAATGGTCTTCCGGGATGTGCATCGGTTGATCGATATCGATGATCGTGTGGGGCATGACGATGCTGCCGCTGCCGATGGCAAGTCGACAGTCGGGACGGCCTCGCAGAAAACTGTTGAAGCCGACGAAGACCCGCCTTCCCAGGTCGGCGTCGATGATCTTGGCCCCGTGGGCCGTCACGTTGTACCCTTCGAGGCGCGAGTTGAGGATATAACAGTTCTCCTGGGCATTGGCCCCCTTGCCCAACCATGAATTTTCCAAGTAGGCGCGCTGGGCCACCAGCACATTTTCGGCGATGTGCATCTTGGGCTTGATCACCGCGTAACGGTCCAGCGAGGCATTGGCGGGAATGCCCTTGGGTTTCTGGAGGTTGACAACGTCAAAGACCCGCTCGAAATCCTTCTTGCGCGCCTCGAGGAAGTCCATGAAAACACCGCTGGGCGCTTTTCCAGGAACAAAGTGGATGTAGGTCTTCAGCCGCTCGACGGGGTGCTTGTAAACGAAGTTGAAATCGCCGCGGCTGCGGGCCCAAACGGTGCCCGGTTCGGCTTGGAAGTGCCCGATCTCGCCGGCCTGGATATAGCTGTAGGCCCCGATGGCACAGTCGTACATCGTTGTCAGGTCAACGGTGGCAAAGGGGCCGAGGAAGCTGCCGTCGATCGGAGACCCGTGGATGTTGGCGTAATGACAAGAGAGGGTGTTGGTGATAAAGAACCGCTCCCGACTCTCCGGATCGTGGGAATAGCTGTGCACGAGGGTTTTGACGAGAAAGCTGTCCTGCACGTCGATCATCTCGTCCTCGGAGAGGGTGATGCTGTGGCCACCGAAGGTGAACGTGTCGCCCTTTATCTGCAGTTCGTCGCCACGGATGTCGGTCTTGTAAAGAATCGAGTGGTTGGTGCGGCACCTCCCCAGAAAGTAGCTGCCCGCCAGGCTCGAATGACGGAACTCCAGGCTCAAGGGATGGTTGGGGGTAATGCCGTAGAAAGCGTAAAACTTGGTCATCTGTTTCAGTGGCACCAGATGGCGCGCGATGGGCACCACGTCAAACTCCAGTTCGCGCAGGTTGATGTTAACCCGCAGGGCAATGCGATCGAGTAGCGATTTGAGCGCCTTCATGAAGTCCCCCCTGGCTCAGGTAAGTTGACATTCTTTCATCAGGTGGAAAACCGCGGCGAAAACATCCGTCAAACGCAGGATCCCCACGATGGCCTCCCCTTCGGTCACCAGCAGGGACAGGTGGTTTCCCACCACCAGCTGGTGGATGGCCATGTCCAGGGAGGCGTCCACTTCCACGTATTCGCCTTCGCTGGGCGTCTGCATGAAGGCTTCCACTTTCAATCCGGCCGCCTTGGTGCACAGGTTTTGCAGCGGGACGCCATCGAGACGCTTTCGCTTCCTAAAGCCGCGAATGAATTCGGGACTGAAACCAAAGCGCATCAGCTGCTTGAGCTCCGCATTGCTGGCATCTTCGGGCTCCAGGGCCCGCAGCACGTCCAGCTGGGACAGCTTGCCCACCACCCGACCTGCGCGGTTGAGCACGAGAATGGCCCGATGCCGGTACTGGTAATGCTCGAACTCCTCCTGCGCCTTCTCCAGCGCCAGGACTGCTTCCAGCAACGTCGCCCCTTCCCGCACCGTCGCATACTCGGACAACGGGACCATGATTTCCCTGATTTTAAAATCGGTCACACCACACCTCCTCGCCGTCTGCCAGCCGAACGGCTCTCCGGGTTCGACCATTATTCAATCCCGCCGCTGACGGGGGCCCAAAAGCAGGGGAGTGTTTTATCCCTTGAGAGATGTTTCGCTCTATGCCATGATTCGACGGCCGAATCAACCGGCCCGGGGGCGCCGGCGGCCGGCCGGCGCCCCCAAAGGATGCCGCCCCCGCCATGACCGACGCCACCGCCCTCGACAAACGCATTCGCCGGCACGTCATCGGCCCGCCGCAGCTGTTTTTTGCCGCGACGGCACCGGGGATTGAGCCGATCTGCGCCGCCGAGCTGGCCGCATGCCTTCCGGGAGTCCAACCCCGGCCGATGCGTGGCGGGGTCTCCTTCAAGGCCCGCCTGGACGACGCTTTCCGGGCCAACTTGATGCTGCGCACCGCCAACCGTGTCCTGATGCGTATCGCCCGCTTCGAGGCCGCCTATTTCAGCCAACTGGAAAAAGCCTTGGCGGCAGTTCCCTGGGAACTGTATCTGGCAAGGGAAACGCCGGTGGTTGCCCGGGTGGCCACCCGCAAGTCGCGCCTGCATCACAGCGGCGCCATCGCCCAACGCCTGGCCGCTGCGGTGGCGGAGCGTCGGCGCAACGCGATCTTCAACCCGCTGCCCGCGCCGCCGGACCGCCCCGCGGAGCAGACGATTTTTATCCGTGCCAAGCATGACCGTTTTACCGTCTCGCTGGATACCAGCGGCGAGCTGCTTCACAAGCGGGGACTCAAGGCCGATGTGGGGCCGGCCCCTCTCCGGGAGACCCTGGCGGCGGCCATCCTGGAGCAGGTCGACTACACCGGCGACGCCCCCCTGCTCGACCCGATGTGCGGTGGCGGCACCTTCGTTCTGGAAGCGGCCATGCACGCCTGCCGGATTCCAGTCGGGTGGCACCGTGATTTCGTCTTCACCCGTTGGCCCGCCTTTCGGCCGCACCGCTGGGCCCATCTGCGCCGCACCTTGGCGGCCCGGCGCCGGCCGGCGCCGGGCCGCCAAGGTGCGGCGCAGATGGGCCCAGCGGTGCGGCCGAAAGGCGGGCCAACGGGTGAAGACGAAATCACGGTGCCACCCGACTGGAATCCGGCAGGCGTGCATGGCCGCTTCCAGAACGAAGGTGCCGCCACCGCACATCGGGTCGAGCAGGGGGGCGTCGCCGGTGTAGTCGACCTGCTCCAGGATGGCCGCCGCCAGGGTCTCCCGGAGAGGGGCCGGCCCCACATCGGCCTTGAGTCCCCGCTTGTGAAGCAGCTCGCCGCTGGTATCCAGCGAGACGGTAAAACGGTCATGCTTGGCACGGATAAAAATCGTCTGCTCCGCGGGGCGGTCCGGCGGCGCGGGCAGCGGGTTGAAGATCGCGTTGCGCCGACGCTCCGCCACCGCAGCGGCCAGGCGTTGGGCGATGGCGCCGCTGTGATGCAGGCGCGACTTGCGGGTGGCCACCCGGGCAACCACCGGCGTTTCCCTTGCCAGATACAGTTCCCAGGGAACTGCCGCCAAGGCTTTTTCCAGTTGGCTGAAATAGGCGGCCTCGAAGCGGGCGATACGCATCAGGACACGGTTGGCGGTGCGCAGCATCAAGTTGGCCCGGAAAGCGTCGTCCAGGCGGGCCTTGAAGGAGACCCCGCCACGCATCGGCCGGGGTTGGACTCCCGGAAGGCATGCGGCCAGCTCGGCGGCGCAGATCGGCTCAATCCCCGGTGCCGTCGCGGCAAAAAACAGCTGCGGCGGGCCGATGACGTGCCGGCGAATGCGTTTGTCGAGGGCGGTGGCGTCGGTCATGGCGGGGGCGGCATCCTTTGGGGGCGCCGGCCGGCCGCCGGCGCCCCCGGGCCGGTTGATTCGGCCGTCGAATCATGGCATAGAGCGAAACATCTCTCAAGGGATAAAACACTCCCCTGCTTTTGGGCCCCCGTCAGCGGCGGGATTGAATAATGGTCGAACCCGGAGAGCCGTTCGGCTGGCAGACGGCGAGGAGGTGTGGTGTGACCGATTTTAAAATCAGGGAAATCATGGTCCCGTTGTCCGAGTATGCGACGGTGCGGGAAGGGGCGACGTTGCTGGAAGCAGTCCTGGCGCTGGAGAAGGCGCAGGAGGAGTTCGAGCATTACCAGTACCGGCATCGGGCCATTCTCGTGCTCAACCGCGCAGGTCGGGTGGTGGGCAAGCTGTCCCAGCTGGACGTGCTGCGGGCCCTGGAGCCCGAAGATGCCAGCAATGCGGAGCTCAAGCAGCTGATGCGCTTTGGTTTCAGTCCCGAATTCATTCGCGGCTTTAGGAAGCGAAAGCGTCTCGATGGCGTCCCGCTGCAAAACCTGTGCACCAAGGCGGCCGGATTGAAAGTGGAAGCCTTCATGCAGACGCCCAGCGAAGGCGAATACGTGGAAGTGGACGCCTCCCTGGACATGGCCATCCACCAGCTGGTGGTGGGAAACCACCTGTCCCTGCTGGTGACCGAAGGGGAGGCCATCGTGGGGATCCTGCGTTTGACGGATGTTTTCGCCGCGGTTTTCCACCTGATGAAAGAATGTCAACTTACCTGAGCCAGGGGGGACTTCATGAAGGCGCTCAAATCGCTACTCGATCGCATTGCCCTGCGGGTTAACATCAACCTGCGCGAACTGGAGTTTGACGTGGTGCCCATCGCGCGCCATCTGGTGCCACTGAAACAGATGACCAAGTTTTACGCTTTCTACGGCATTACCCCCAACCATCCCTTGAGCCTGGAGTTCCGTCATTCGAGCCTGGCGGGCAGCTACTTTCTGGGGAGGTGCCGCACCAACCACTCGATTCTTTACAAGACCGACATCCGTGGCGACGAACTGCAGATAAAGGGCGACACGTTCACCTTCGGTGGCCACAGCATCACCCTCTCCGAGGACGAGATGATCGACGTGCAGGACAGCTTTCTCGTCAAAACCCTCGTGCACAGCTATTCCCACGATCCGGAGAGTCGGGAGCGGTTCTTTATCACCAACACCCTCTCTTGTCATTACGCCAACATCCACGGGTCTCCGATCGACGGCAGCTTCCTCGGCCCCTTTGCCACCGTTGACCTGACAACGATGTACGACTGTGCCATCGGGGCCTACAGCTATATCCAGGCCGGCGAGATCGGGCACTTCCAAGCCGAACCGGGCACCGTTTGGGCCCGCAGCCGCGGCGATTTCAACTTCGTTTACAAGCACCCCGTCGAGCGGCTGAAGACCTACATCCACTTTGTTCCTGGAAAAGCGCCCAGCGGTGTTTTCATGGACTTCCTCGAGGCGCGCAAGAAGGATTTCGAGCGGGTCTTTGACGTTGTCAACCTCCAGAAACCCAAGGGCATTCCCGCCAATGCCTCGCTGGACCGTTACGCGGTGATCAAGCCCAAGATGCACATCGCCGAAAATGTGCTGGTGGCCCAGCGCGCCTACTTGGAAAATTCATGGTTGGGCAAGGGGGCCAATGCCCAGGAGAACTGTTATATCCTCAACTCGCGCCTCGAAGGGTACAACGTGACGGCCCACGGGGCCAAGATCATCGACGCCGACCTGGGAAGGCGGGTCTTCGTCGGCTTCAACAGTTTTCTGCGAGGCCGTCCCGACTGTCGACTTGCCATCGGCAGCGGCAGCATCGTCATGCCCCACACGATCATCGATATCGATCAACCGATGCACATCCCGGAAGACCATTTCGTCTGGGGGATGATCACCAGCGCGGCGGACTTGGAAACCAACAGCATGCCGCTGGCGGATTTCGCCCGTATCGACGGTCGACTCTATCGGGGCAACCTGCTCTTCGAGGGCAGCGGTGAGGCCTTTGTTACCGGTTTTCAAAAGCGCATCGAGCACATCCTGCTGGACAACGGGGCTCTCTTCGACGGCAAGCGTTACAAGGGGCACGCCCAGCGGAATCAAAACATTTCCGTCAACACCATTCAGCCCTATCCTGAAGGCAGGCTGAAGGGGCTCTACCCGACGATCATCATCCAGCCCTGAACAGGGCCGATGCGAGGGAAGCGAAGGCACTTTTTACAGTGGGAAAAAATTCCGACAGGTCAGGCACGGCGGGCAGGGCCGCAGAGCGATGGAAAGGGCTGCCGGGATGGCATTTATTTTGCTAGGATAGGGGCAAGGGGGTGGCACGCCCCTGGGCGCCGAGGGTGCCATTTCCCTTGACAAACGGCCATTATCCGAATAATTAGCCTACTTTGGAAACAACGACGAACCTGTCGCAACGACACCGGCAACACTCAATTCAAAACCCTGAAAGGAGAGGACATGTCACAGTTAATTCCCCCCCATGGCGGCAAAGGCCTCACGTTGTGCCTTCTGGAAGGCGCCGAGCGCGAAGCCGAGCTGAAGAAAGCCGAAGGCTTGAAAAAGATTGAGATCTCGAGCCGCGAAGAAGGCGACCTGATCATGATGGGCATCGGCGGCTTCAGCCCGCTGACCGGCTTCATGACCAAGGCGGACTGGAAGGGCGTGTGCGAGAATTTTCTGTTGGCCGACGGCACGTTCTGGCCGGTGCCGGTGACCCTTTCCGCCAGCAAGGAGGACGCCGCTGAAGTTTCCGAGGGGCAGGAGATCGCCCTGGTTTCAAAAGATGGCGGCAAGATCATGGCTACCATGCAGGTCACCGAGAAATACGAGATGACCGAGGCGGACAAGCAGTGGGAGTGCGAGAAGATCTTCATGGGCGAGGGCACCAAGACGGCGGAGGAGTTCTGGAAGATCGCCAAGGACGACCACCCGGGGGTGCAGATGGTCATGGCCCAGAAGGATGTCAACCTGGCCGGCCCGGTGAAGGTGCTCAGCGAGGGCGGGTTCCCCGAGAAGTACCCCGGCATCTACCAGCGTCCCGCCGAGTCGCGCAAGATCTTCGAAGAGCGCGGCTGGAAAGAGATCGCTGCCCTGCAGTTGCGCAACCCGATGCACCGCAGCCACGAGTATCTGTGCAAGATCGCGGTGGAAGTCTGCGACGGCGTTTACATCCACTCGCTGGTGGGCAACCTGAAGCCGGGGGACATCCCCGCCGAGGTGCGCGTACGTTGCATCCAGACCCTGGTGGACAACTACTTCGTGCCCGATAACGTCGTCCAGGGCGGCTATCCGCTCGACATGCGCTACGCCGGACCGCGCGAAGCCCTGCTGCATGCCACCTTCCGCCAGAATTACGGCTGCTCGCGCATGATCATCGGCCGTGACCATGCCGGTGTGGGTGATTTTTACGGCATGTTCGAAGCCCAGACCATTTTCGACAAGATTCCCAAGCCCAGCGAGCCGGGCAAGGCCCTGCTGTGCACCCCGCTGAAGATCGATTGGACTTTCTACTGCCACAAGTGCGACGGCATGGCCTCCCTGCGCACCTGCCCGCACGGCAAGGAGGACCGGGTGCTGCTGTCGGGCACCATGCTGCGCAAGATGCTCTCCGAAGGCCTTGAGCTGCCCGATCACTTCGGCCGCGACGAGGTCGTTGCCATTTTGCGTGAGTACTACGAGGGATTGACGGAGAAGGTGGAGATCAAGACCCACGCCGCCGCCACCGGCGAGGTGAAGAAGTAGTTTCTGCTCGCGTTCCGGCATTCTAAAAAGCAAACGCCGTCTTCCTTTTGGGAGGCGGCGTTTGCTTTTGTGAAGCCTGGAAAAACGATGCTGCGACCGGTGACCGATCCGCAGCCCCGGGCGAAGAAATTGGGCGGGGATCGTACAAAAAAGAGGCGCCTCGTAGTGCACGGGGCGCCTCTTTTTTGTAGATTTGTGGAATGCTACTTGCGCTGCGACCACTCGGTGTAGGTCAGGGCCGCGGTGCGATAGGCCAGGTGGGCCAGCTTGGAAAAAGGCACGTAGCAAAACAGCGCCCAGACGAACATCAGGTGCACGAAGTAGAGAAAGTAGGAGGTGCCGGCCATGCCGCCCAGCCGGGTCATCTCGGTGAGCAGGCCGGTCACGCCGAGCATCAGGGCCAGGCCGATGAGGAACCAGTCCGAATAGGTCGATACCTGGTCCTTCTTGTTGAGTCGCTGCTTGATCATCAGCACAGACCCGATGACCAGCGATACCCCGGCGATGTTGGCCAGCCACTTGACCGGGTTGAGCTGGGAGTAGGGGCCGTGGATCTGAAAAACATACAGCACTACGAAGAAGATGCCGGTGACGATGAACAGACCGATGAACCCGAAGAGCACCATCATGTGGGCCGTGGCCCGGTCCCGGTTCTCGCTGCACTCGTTGAACTTTTCGTGCTTGAGGATCGTGAGCACCACCCGGCTGAAAGCCTGGGCGACCTCCTTGATGTTCACGTCGGTCTTGGTCGTCCGGCCGTCGGCCAGGCACTGGGCGTGCATGTCGCCGATGAAATTTTTCAACCCCACGGCGAACACCCCGACGGCAAAGAAGGAGGTTGGGATCATCATGATGTCCACCAGCCAGGTGGAAAAGAACTTGGCATGAACGATTTCGTCACCTTCCGGGGTGAAGTCCAACAGCCCGGTAATCAGACCGATGACGATGAACAGGATCGCTGGGATAGCCAACAATATAGGCAGCTTGCTTTTGTCGTTGACCCAGTCGGCCAGGATTTTGGGCTTGGCGTAGGCCCGGATGGCCATGATGCGCAGGGCGGCGAGCACGTCACCCGGCTTGGCTCCCCGGGGGCAGAGGGTGGAACAGTCGCCGCAGTTGTGGCACAGCCAGATGTCGCCGTCGGCCAGGAGCTTGTTTTTGAGCCCCCAGCTGGCGGCGATCATCTCCTTGCGGGGAAAGGGCCGGTTGTCCGGCGAGATGGGGCAGGCCACCGAGCAGGTGGCGCATTGAAAACATTTTTTGAGGTCCCCCCCGCCGTGGCGGGTCACCTCGTTGATAAATTCGACATCAGGTTCGACCAGATATCTTTCCGCCATTTCCTCTTCCTCCTCACGCGGCAGTCAGTGGTTGAATCGGGCCCCAGGCGGTCCGGTTAGAAGCCCTTGAACGGGTTGGGTCCCAGCGCTTCCACCGATTCCACGAAATCGTTGATGATCTGGGGGATTTTGTCATACTCGTCGATGGCGATGTCGAACTGGGCCACCCGCTCGGTTTCCAGGGCCAGGCTGGCCAAGGCTTCGCCGATCTTCTTCATCCGGATCGAGGCCAGCTCGCTGCCCTTGACAAAGTGGCACTGGTAGTCGTCACCGTGCTTGCAGCCGAGCAGAAAGACGCCGTCCATCCCCTGGGAGAGGGCGTCCTTGATCCAGATCACGTTCACCGAACCGAGGCAACGCACCGGGATCAGGCGCACGTCGGCCGAGAAACTCAAGCCTTTGAGACCGGCCATGTCGATCGCCGGGTAGGCGTCGTTCTCGCACACCAGGCCGAGAATGCGCAGCGGCGGTTCCGTGTAGTCGTCCTCGCTGGGGACCTGGACCGCCTTGACCTGGGAACCGATGGAGTCGATGTTGTAGTCGGCGAAACCGATGATGCGCTCCGGGCAGGCCCCCATGCAGGTGCCGCAGCGCCGGCAGCGGGCCGGATTGGGCTTGGGCGTTCCTTTGGCGTCGTCGTCCAGGGCGCCGAAGGGGCACTCCTCGGTGCAGCGCTTGCACTGGGTGCAGCGCTGGAAGAAGAAGTCGGGAAAGGTCATGTCGCCGGAGCGCGGATGGACCGCCACGCCGCGATTGACCGATTCGATGCACTGGATGGCTTTGAGGGCCGCGCCGGCGGCGTCCTCGATGGATTCTTCCACCGTCATGGCGCGCCGAATGGCGCCGGCGGCGTAGATGCCGGTGCGCTGGGTCTCGTAGGGAAAGCAGATGAAGTTCGAATCGCAGTAGCCGTCGAACAGATCGTTGTCCCGGAAACCCGGTCCCTGGCGGTAGGCCAGGTTGACCACCGGATCGTCCACCGTCACCGGCACCATGCCGGTGGCCAGCACCACCAAGTCGGCGTTGACGGCGATTTTTTCACCCAGCAGGGTATCGTCCGCCTCCACCACCAGGCCGTTGCCGTTCTGGCGCACCTGGACGACTTCGCCCTTGGTCATGAAGACGCCCGGGTCCTGCTGGAGACTCTTGTACAGGTACTCCATCTGGCCCGAGGTGCGCATATGCTGGTAGAAGATGTAGGCCTTGCCGTCGGCGTAGTCTTCGCGCACGTACTTGGCCTGCTTGAGGGCCACCATGGAGGTCACCGCCCCGGTGTAGGCGAAGTCGCTATCGTCCCCCTGGCCGGGATTCTGGATGAAGACCACCCGCTTGGCCTCCTGGCCGTCGGAGGGGCGCTTGATCTTGCCTTCCTTGGCGATCTTTTCGAACTGGGCGTTGGTGACCACGTCGGGCAGTTCGCCGAAGCCGTAATGGGCCAACTGCCCTTCCTCGGGGATCCATGGGCGCCAGCCGGCGGCCAGCACCACCGCGCCGAACTTTTCGCCGTTGGGATCCATGGTGAGGATATCCGCCCGGCCTTCGTTGTATTCCTGGTAGCGGGCCTGGAGGGTATCCACGTCAAGCTCGTTGCCCTTCTCGTCCACCCGCATTTCCGGTGGCAAGGGGTAGGGAACGTCGAACTCGATCTTCTCGCCCGGCTTTTTCAGCGTGACGGTGAAGTCGCCCGGCTCACCGGCGATGCGGGCCACCACCGTCTCCAGGCGCACGGTGATCTTGGGCTCTGCCTCCACGGCGGCGATCATTTCGGCTACCTGGGGCGCCATCAGGGTTTCGTAGGGGGTCTGGTTGGGAAGCTGCTGGCGCCAGTGGTTGGCGTGGCCGCCGAGGACGCCGGTTTTTTCGACGATGGTCACCTCGTAGCCGGCCTTGGCGGCATCCAGGGCCGCGGCCATGCCGGTCATTCCGCCGCCCATGACCAGGATCCGTCGCGAGAGGGATTCCAACTTGTACGGCTCGGGCAGGGAGACCTTCTTGACCCGGGCCATGCCCATGCGCAGGTAGTCTTCGGCGAGCATCTGGACCCGGTCAAAGGCGTCGCCGGAAGCGATCTCCTCCTCGGTGAGCTTGGGAAACTTGTCCCGGGGATGGGACCAGACCACCTGCTCGCGCAGGTTGGCCCGCTCGACGATGCAGCCGTCGAAGCGGAACACGTCGAAGTTGACCCGCCGGGAACAGGCGCCGATCACCAGGGCGTTGATCCCCTTTTCGGCGATGTCCTTCTTGATCAGGGCAACCCCCTCGGGGCCGCAGAGAAACGGGTGCTGCTGGACCGGGAACCCTTCCTCGCTGGCCACGGCGCCTAGGGCCTCCACGTCCAGAGCGTCCCCGATGCCGCAGCCGGTGCAAATGTACATGCCGTATTTTTTATCCATGGATCGAACCTCCTACCGCTTCACCAGGGTTTGAATCGCTTTCAGGGCCATGCCGGTGGCGCTCTGGTTGCTGCTGACGACGTCCAGCGGCTTGTTGGCGCAGCCGGTGGCGAACTGGCCGCCTTTCTTGAAATCGTTGAGCAGGAAGCCGTCGGGGCTCACCTTCAGGTCCGCCGGCAGTGGGGTGTTGACAGCCGTCGGCTGCATGCCGGTGGCCAGCACCACCATGTCCACCGTTTGGTGGATCTTTTCGCCGGTGACGGCGTTTTCGGCCGTGACGGTCACCGCATCACCGTCGGCCTCGGCCACCTCGGCCACCTTGCCCTTGATGAAGAAAACGTTCTCATCCTCCCGGATCTTCTTGTAGAATTTCTCGTACCGGTAGCCGGGTGCCCGCAGGTCGATGTAGAAGATGTAGATCTTGGCATCGGGGTACTGGGCGCGGATGTAGGTGGCCTGCTTGAGCGAGGCCATGCAGCAGATGTAGCTGCAGTAGGGTAGGTGGTTTTCATCGCGGCTGCCGGCACACTGGACGAAGGCCACGCTGGCGGGGGGCTGGTCGTCGGAAGGCCGCAGGATCTTGCCTCCGGTGGGCCCGCTGGGGGCGGCCAGGCGTTCCATCATCATGTTGGTGATGATGTTCGGATAGCGGCCGAAGCCCAGGTTGTCGATCTTGGTGGCATCGTAGGGCTCCCACCCGGTGGCCCAGACCACGGTGCCGACCTTGAAGTTGACCGTCCTGGGCTGCATGTCCAGCTCCACGGCGCCGTACTGGCAGGCTTGCTGGCAGCGCTGTCCGTCTTCGGTGCCCACGATTTGCGGCGAGATGACGTAGCGGGCCGGGAAGGCCATGGGGTGGGGCAGGTAGGCCCCCTTGGTACGGTTCAGGCCGAAGTTGAACTCGTTGACCACCTCGGTCTGGCAAGCGGCCGCACAGTCCCCGCAGCAAGTGCATTTTTCATTGACGTAGCGGGGGTTGATACGGATGGTGGCTTCGTAGTTTCCCGGACTCCCTTCGATTTTTTCCACCTCGGCCAAGGTGAGCACCTGGATCCGGGGGTTGTCCTTGATACGCCGGAAGTTGATCTCCAGGCCGCAGGACGGGGGGCAGAGTTTGGGAAAATACTGGTTAAGCTGGGCCACGCGGCCGCCCAGGTAGGGGTTCTTCTCCACCAGGACCACCTCGTAGCCAACCTCGGCGGCCTCCAGCGCGGTCGTCAATCCGCTGATGCCGCCGCCGACCACCAGGATACTGCCGCTCACCGGGGCTGATTTGTCTGCTGTCATGCTGTCCTCCGTGAAAAGTGATCGTTGCGTCCCGTATTTCGATTCCGATCGGCGCGAATGGCGGCTCCGGCCTTTCGCGCCGCTGGTTGATCCGTTGTGTCCGGTTGCCTCAACCGTTCCCCGTCTGGGCACCACGGCGAACGGTTGAGGCAGCAGGGCACCGCACCGGCGGCGGATGGGACTGTGTAGCGCTAAAAAATGGCTTTCGAAAATACACAAAAACCTCCAGGTGCCGACGGCACCTGGAGGTGGCTAGCTCAGACGATCGGCATGCGCATCGTCTCGGCCGGCATCAGGGAATGATCTTGATGTAGTCGCGCTTGAAGCATTCCCATTTGTCGTTGGCGAAGTCGTACTTGCTGTTGGTGAAGCAGAACCAGTTCTCGTCGTCCTGGCCCGGGTAGTCGGCCTGGTAGTAGAAGCCGGGGTAGCGGGTTTCCTTGCGGAACTGGATGTGGCGCAGGTGGGCCTCGACGGTCCAGATGCGGTGCTGGATCTCCCATGCCCGCATCAGCTCGTGCAGGTCCCCGGCGGCCAATTTTTCGCAGTCTTCACGCATTATGGCCAGCAGATCCATGACGATTTCCAGGCACTTGTTGCTCGTCATGTAGAAGGTCGCCGTGCCGGCGCCGTACTCGTGGGTGGCCTTCATCAGCCGGTACATCATGCCGTTGGGCTTGATGTAGTTGGGGTTGATGTCCACCGCCGTGGTGTAGCCGCTGTGCTCAAAGAAGGTGCGCACCGGCTTGTAGACGATGTCGACCAGCTCTTCCTTGGTTTCCTTCAGGGTCGGCGTGAAGTCGGCAAAGTCGCGGGCGTAACGGGCCATCTGCTTGGCGGCCATGCGCCCCTCGGCATGGGAACCGGAGGAGAACTTGTGGCCGGAGCAGCCCACGCCGTCGCCGGCGGTGAACAGGCCCTGCACCGTGGTCATGCGGTTGTACACCTTGCCGTTGCGGGCCTTGATCTTGTAGGCGTCCGGCACCCAGTCCAAATCCGGTCCGGAGGTCCACAGGCCGCAGCACCCCGAGTGGCTGCCCAGCAGGTACGGCTCGGTGGGCATGACCTCGGAGTTTTTCTTTTCCGGCTCGCAGTTCTGGGCGCACCAGAGGTTGGCCTGGCCGCAGGTCATGTCCAAAAAGTCTTCCCACGCCTCGGCTTCGAGGTGCTTGAGTTCCTTCTTGTCCATGGTCTTGCCCAGCTCGGCCAGGGCGGTGACGGTGTCCATGATGATGGGCCCGCGGCCTTCCTTCATCTCGAAGAGCATCAGGTGGTTGCGCAGGCAGGTGGGGGTGATGGCGGCCGTGCCGTAAGGCGCGTAGCGTTCCAGCTCTTTCTTGGCGGCTTCGGAGGCGGCGAAGTTCTCGCCCAGACCGTTGAGGGTCTTGGCCTTGAACAGCAGGAACCAGGCGCCCACAGGGCCGTAGCCGTCCTTGAAGCGGGCCGGGGTGAAGCGGTTCTCCATCATCGACAGCTCGGCGCCGACCTGCATGCACAGGGTGTAGGTGGAGCCCGAGTTCCATACCGGGTACCAGGCACGGCCCTTGCCTTCGCCCACCGAACGCGGCTGGTAGATGTTCACCGCGCCGCCGCAGGCCACCATCATGGTCTTGCACTTGATGATGTAGACCTTGTTCTCGCGCACGGAAAAGCCCACCGCACCGGCGATCTGGTTCTCCTCGTTGGCGTCCAGGAGCAGCTTGACGATGAAGACGCGCTCGAGGATGTTGTCTTCGCCCAGCGCCTTCTTGGCCGCCTCGGCCACGACGCGCTTGTAGGACTCGCCGTTGATCATGATCTGCCATTTGCCGGTGCGCACCGGCTGGGCGCCCGACTTCAGGGTGCCCATGGCCAGACCCTTCTTGCCGTCGAGGTTCTTGCCCTCGGCGTTCTTCTTCCAGATCGGCAGGCCCCACTCCTCGAACAGGTGGACCGAGTCGTCCACGTGGCAGCCCAGGTCGAAGATCAGGTCTTCGCGCACGATGCCCATCAGGTCGTTGCGGACCATGCGGACGTAGTCATCCGGGGTGTTTTCGCCGATGTAGGTGTTGATGGCCGAAAGGCCCTGGGCCACGGCGCCGGAGCGCTCCATGGCGGCCTTGTCGCACAGGAGGATTTTCTTGTCGGCGGCCCATTTCTTGATCTCGAAAGCCGCGCCGCAGGCTGCCATGCCGCCGCCCACGATGAGAATGTCCACCTCGCGCTCTTCCACTTCAGGGTCCTTGACCGCCTTGAGTTCTCCGAGGGGTTTATTCGGTAATGCCATATTGGTTCCTCCTTAAAAAAA
>DQXI01000062.1 GCA_011042305.1 Desulfobacteraceae bacterium | reverse complement strand
TATTTCTTCTGCAAAATCCACCGGATCGTCTCTGCCGCCGCGTGAAGGCCGAAGATGGCCGGAAGGTAGGAGATGCTCCCCAGGGGCGGACGCGGGCGGCCGCGGGTGGTTTCTTCAACGGCTGCCGGGGCCGGCACTTGCGAGGGCAGGGGTGGCTCGGTGGAAAAGACGCAGCGGATGCCGCCGCGGATTCCCCGGCGCCCCAGGCGCTTGCGCACCACCCGGGCCAGGGGGCAGCCCTCGGTGTCGGCCAGGTCGGCCACCCGCACCCGGGCCGGGTCCAGCCGGCGGGCGGCCCCCATGCTCGACACGGTGAAGAGGCCGAGCCGGTGAACCGCGGCCAGCAGGTTGACCTTGGAGTTGACCCCGTCGATGGCATCGATGATCGCATCCGGCGCCGGCTCGAGGAAGCCGGGTGCCGTGTCGGCGTCCACGAAGCCGCTGCGGGCATCGACCCGGCAGGCGGGATTGATGTCGGCCACCCTGCCGCGGGCCACATCGATCTTGGGCCGGCCGAGGGTGGATTGCAAGGCCAGCAATTGCCGGTTGAGATTGCTGGGCTGAAGGACGTCGAAATCCACCAGGCGCAGCGTACCAATGCCGGCCCGGGCCAGGGCTTCCACGGCGAAAGAGCCCACAGCCCCCAGGCCGAAGACGGCCACCTCGGCGGCTTCCAGCCGCGCCATGGCCTCCGGGCCGACCAGTTGGATCAGGCGGGCAAATTGTTCCAAGAAACCTCGGTATTGGTTTTTATGAATCGGTTCACTACTGTCCGAAATAGATGAAAACAAGACATCGCCGGCAAGGGCCCCCAGACTCCTGCGAAAATCCGGTCAGGAAGTTTTTTTCGGGTAACCGCAAGCCTCGATCATGTCGTAAAAGGCATTGAAAACATCGGTGGAACGAAGGATCCCCACGATCTCCTTGCCGCGCGTCACAAGCAGGCTGTGGTGTTGGCCCATGACAATACGGTGCATGGCGATGTGCATCGTGTCGGTTTCCTCGACGAATTCACCCTCCGTCGGCACCTGCATGATGTCGGCCACGTGCGTGCTTTCCAGGGTTTGACAAATCACCGTCAACGGTTGCTCCCAAAGATGGAGTTCCTCGCGGATCGTCTTGAGCATTCGTTTGCTCAAGCTCATGAGCGCCATCCACGGCCGGTCGCCGATCTCCTTGTAGCCCGGCTCCAGGGCACGCATGATGTCCACCTGGCTGACCCGCCCCACCGCGTGCCGGTTTTCATCCACCACCACCAGCGACTGATGCCGATAGGGGCGGTCACCGAAACGTCGGTGGGCATTTTCCAGGGCGGCCAAGGCCTCCATGAGAGTAGCGTTTGCAGCGACGGTGGCATAATCAAAGATGGGCACCATGATGTTCTTGACAGGAGTGGTTTTCATGTTCGAGTCCTTCCGCTGTTGTCAGTTCGGCCGAAGCCGCCCGGCGCTGCTGATGGCACTCCGTGGGCTCGGGCCGTTGTCAAAAACGGGGGGAAATGACGGCATCAGGCCCCGTTGATCCAGTCCTCCAGCGTCGGCGGGGAAACTGTACCGGTCGCCATGTGATTCAACTGGCATTGCGCCAAAATTTCGACGCCGTCCTGGATGACCGAGACCGGGCGGTCCGCCGAGACCACCACCACGAAAATTCCCTTGTGCGCTGCGGTGAAGCGGACGGCTGAATTGAAACGCGCCCCCCTGGCCCGGTCCTCTCCTGGCACGGTGCGACCGTCCAGCAGGCAGGCAAACCCCAGCAGGCGGTTTTCCTTGCTGATATGCAGGGCGCCGTCCACCCGGGCCAGGGATTTGGCCAGGTCCAATAAGTGGGGCTGGCCAAGATCCAGGGGACATTCGATTTTCTGGCCGGAGATGTGGACCGGCGGGTCGTTGAAATCGACCACCAGGGTGCATCCGTGCTTCAATTGTTCCGCGCTGTGAACCAGTTCGGAGATGATTTTGAACAACGCGTTCCCATTGGATGCGCCAAGATCGGCTTCCAGCAGGATCTCCTCCACCTGGACCAGGTTGGCCCGGCGGGTGGTGGACTTGAAGTTGCCGTCCGAAAAACTGCAGATCTCTCCGCCGGTGGATCGCAAGAATCCATGGCCCCCGCAAAAATCCGCCGTTAGAGAAAATATCGGTGTCTGGCGCTCGGCGATGCCCATAATGCTCCGGCCGTCGGAAACCAGCTGGCGGCTGGAATTTTCCACCGCCAGCAGCAGCTTGCGGACATGTTTGAAATTGTAGAGCGCCACCTGTTCGTTTTTGGGAAACTTGGCAATGAAGGACATCGTCGGGATCAGTCGCCGCTCCACGAACAGCAGCTGTCCCCTAGCCCAGGAGCCCTCCTCGATAGTGCGGGATATACAGAGGATGGCATCCAGAATCGGATAGACCCGAAGATCGGTATCCCAGCCGAGGATCACGTTCATTTCGTCGATGATATGGTCCCGGACCGCATGGGTGGCATACTCTCTCAGAAATGCCCCGGAAATCCCGGTATAGAGTTCCTGCTCGTTGGCGATGTCGTGGGAAAGGCGCCAGGCGGCATGCTCCAGCCAGCGCTCGGTGGGGCCGATGGAGCACATGTCCGGATGATGTTCGGTGAACCACATCTGGTAGTAGACCGAACCGGACCTGCCACCGAAGGAGATCAGCCCGGTGAGCTGCAGGTTTTTCTTCGGCGCCACATGGCCGAATTTCTGGCGTCCGGCTGCTTGCGGCACCGGCTCGCGCCACTGCCGGGAATCGAGAAAGCGTTCCTTGAAAAACGGCTCATGCCCCCGCAGCAGGCCCTGGGGGTCATGAATGCGGACGGGATCCTTGGGACGGACCGCGTAGATCAGGGCCGCCCGGCTGGGGCCCGAGAAATGGGACAACCCGTCCCTGAGGCCGTCCAGGGTGTCGCTGATGCACTGGCAGATGAACCGGTCTTTGTTCACGGCGGCTTTTCAACCTCGACTTCCAAGAATGGCTCCCTTGCTCCCCGGAGGCTTGCCTCCAACTTTACCGGTCACCGCGAGACATCGGAATTCACGCGCAAACTCCGGACGCCCCATCCGCCTCAAGCGTGAATTGTCATTCTTTTTGTTCCGAGGCAGCCGCAAGCAGCACCCCATCGCCGTCGCCCAATCAGTCGGCTTTCATCACCAGGGCGCCCACCGGGCAGATCTCGACGCAGGCCTGGCAGTTTTCACAGCGCCCGGCCTCGGCCGCATTGACGTCGAAGTACAGGATGGTCTCGAAACCCCGGCGGGAAAAGGCCATCACGGTCTCCCCCGGCGCCCTGCGGCAGGCCTCGACGCACTTGCCGCACAGCACGCAGCGGTTGGGATAGAAGCTGAAACACGGGTGGGTGTCATCGACGGCCGGTGTCTTGCGAGGGGCCGGCAGGTCCTTAGGCTTGAGCCCGACCTTGAGAAACCGCGCCAGGCGCTGCAGCTCGCAGCGCTTGTTGGCCGGGCAGTTCTTGCAGTCCACCTCGTGGACGCTGAGCAGCAGGCGCAGGGCCGAGCGCTGCAGGCGCCGGACGGCCGGAGTGTCGGTGCGCGCCACCAGCCCTCCGGTGACCGCCACCGTGCAGGAAGTCACCGGTTGGGGCATGCCGTCGACTTCCACGAAACACAGGCGGCAGGACGCCGGCGGGTCCGCCATCCCGGGCAGATGGCAGAGGTTGGGGACGTAGATGTCGTTGGCCAGGCAAGCTTCCAGCAGCGACTGTCCCGCCTGGACCGTCAGCACCCGGCCGTCTACCGTGATCTCGACCATCATGGGGCATCCTTTGCCGGCGTGGCGGAGGCTTCGGCTTCGGCCACGGGTTTCACCGGCCGCTCGATGATGGGCGCCAGGCTCGCCGGCGACACCTTGCGCACGGCATCGTATTCCGGCGGGCAGGCCACCATGCACTCGCCGCACTTAACACACAGGGCCTGATCGATCCCCTTCTTGCGGGTGCTGGTGGTGAATACCGCATCCGTCGGGCAGCATCCCACGCAGGCGTCGCAGCCGCGGGCGCATTTCTCCAGGTCGATGTAGTAGGCCGTCAACGCCCGGCACATCATGCCGGGGCAGCGCTTCTCGCGGATGTGAGCCGCGTATTCGTCGGCAAAGTACTTCAGGGAGGTGAGCACCGGGTTGGGCGCCGTTTTGCCCAGGCCGCACAGGGACCCGTCCTTGATGTCCTCGCCGAGCTGCTGCAAGAGCTCGACGTCCTCCTCGCGCCCCTCTCCGACGGTGATGCGCTCCAGGATTTCCAGCAGGTGCCAGGTGCCGATGCGGCAAAAAGTGCACTTGCCGCACGACTCCTTCTGGGTGAAATCGAGAAAGAAGCGCGCCACGTCCACCGGACAGCTGTCCTGGCTCATCACCACCATGCCGCCGGAGCCCATCATGGCGCCGGCCTCGGTGAGGGAGTCGAAGTCGATGGGGGTGTCGAGAAAGGCCTCGGACAGGCAGCCGCCCGAAGGGCCGCCGATCTGCACGGCCTTGAACCCTTTTCGCCCCGGCACGCCGCCGCAGATGTCGAAGATCAGCTCCCGCAGGGTCACCCCCATGGGAATCTCCACCAGTCCGGGATGGACTACGTCCCCCACCACCGAAAAGATGGCCGTCCCGGAGCTTTTTTCGGTGCCGATGGCCGCGTACCAGTCCGGGCCCTTCTCGATGATCGGGGGCACCGAGGCAAGGGTCTTGACGTTGTTGATGACGGTGGGCCGCCCGTGGAGCCCCTTTTGCGCCGGGTACGGCGGCCGGTGGACCGGCATGCCCCGGTAGCCTTCGATGGACCGGATCAGGGCGGTTTCCTCGCCGCAGACAAAGGCGCCGGAGCCTTGGAAAACCTCGATATCCAGGTTCATGTCGGTGCCCAGGATCCCCTGGCCCAGCAGCCCCAGGGCTTCGGCCTGGGCGATGGCCCGGGTCACGATGCGCACCGCCAGCGGGTACTCGGCCCGCACGTACACGACGGCCTGCCGTGCACCCACGGCCCTGGCGCAGATCGCCAGGCCTTCGAGCATCTGGTGGGGGTTGCTCTCCAACAGGGTCCGGTCCATGTAGGCCCCCGGGTCCCCTTCATCGGCGTTGCAGATCACCACCTTGCCCTCGGCGGTTGCCGCGGCGGCCAGGCGCCACTTGCGCCCGGTGGGAAACCCCGCGCCGCCGCGCCCCCTGAGCCCGGAGGCCTCGATGGCGGCGACAATCTCTTCCGGTGTCATGGCCAGGGCGCGCGCCAGGGCGCCGTAGCCGCCCTCGGCCAGGTAGTCGTCGATGTCCTCCGGATCGACCCGGCCGCACTTTTCCATCACCACCCGCTTTTCCCGGTTGAAACGGGGAAACTCCATCACCGAGGGGATGAGGTCGTTTTCCACCGTAGCGCCGTAGACATGCTCCAGCCGGGGATCACCGCCGGCAAGAAACAGCTTGACGAGCATCTTGGCCTTGCCGGCGGTGACCTGGTGGTAGAAGATGGGCGGAAATCCCGACTGGGGGTGGTCGATGATCACCACCGGCTCCGCGTAGCAGTGCCCGGCGCAACCCACCGTGTGGATCAGCGCCTCGATGCCCTGCTCGGCCAAGGCCTGCTCGAAGGCCTGCTTGGTATCCAGGGCGCCGGAGGCGATGCCGCAGGTGGCCAGGCCGATATGGATTTTGGGCGCGTCGGTGTCCATCCGCGCCCGCCGCTGGTCCTCGGCCCGGCGGCGGATGGCGGCCAAACGGCTCTCAGGCGTGTTTTCAGGCGTCTGGTTCATTTTCCCGCTTTTTTCTTTGCGCCATTTCCTTTTCCACCTGGATGCGGGTAAACAGCCCCTCGATCTTGCTCGGTGCCATGTTGCCGTGCACCGTTTCCCCCACCAGGGCCACCGGTGCCAGGGCGCAGCAGCCGACGCAGGCCACCCGCTCGATGGAAAACTCCCGGTCCGCCGTGGTTTCACCGTCCCGGATGCCCAGTTTGCGTTCGAAGTTCTCCAGGATGATATCGCCGCCCTTCACGTGGCAGGCCGTGCCGAGGCAGACCTTGATCGGGTGGCGGCCCGGCGGGGTGAAGCGGAACTGGTTGTAGAAGGTGGCCACCCCGTAGACTTCGGCCAGGGGAATGTCAAGGTGCCGGGCGACGATCTCCATGGCCGCCGCCGGCAGATAGGAAAAATGTTTCTGTACCATCTGCAGGATGGGAATCAGGTTGCTGCGCTCGGTGCCAAAGGGCGCCAAGTGCTCGGGCAGCGACTTCAACAGTTGGGCTTCCGTGTCGGATTCGGCTGGGTTCATGTCAGTGCTTCAGATCTTTTCCATGGCCCCGTAAGCGGCCTGGATGCGGTCCCGCAGCAGAAAACAGAATTTTTCCATCACGTTGAACCCGAGGTCCTTGTTGGCCAGCATGAGGCGGCGCAAGGCAGCGCCAGGCATCACCACCAGCCGGGTCGGCTTCTGGCAAACCGCAGTGGACATGAGCCGGTGCGGCAGCGCCAGCAGGGTGGACCAGCTGCCCAGGACCCTGCCTTTTTCGAGGGCTTCAATGGTCACCCGACCTTTGCGGGCCCCAAGATCAATGGCTCTTTCCAGTACCACCCGTCCCTCGGCGATCACGTAGAGATGCTCTCCGTGGTCGCCCTGGCGGAAAACAATTTCACCGGCTGCAAATTGCCGCTCGCGGCAGAGGCGAACGATCTTTTCAAGGTCGCCACGACCGAGGCCCTCGAAAAATTCGCAGCCGCCCAGTACCGCTTCAAGCGATCCCCGCTCTGCCGCGTCAAGCTCTCCCGGCGGTTCGTCCTTTTCGGCTGCGGGTACCTTGCCCAGATAGCTCTCCATCAAGCGCCCGCTCAAGGCGGTGGACAGGTTCCGGTAGAAAACGAAGGAGTCCTCCGGGTGGAAATTCAACAGCGATTTGAAATCTTCCACCCGGATCCGGAGAAAGTCGATTTTTGACAGGCACCGGGCGGTGGCCGGGTAGCAGTCGCGCCCCACCAGGGCGGCCCATCCAAAGGATTCGCCGGTACGCCGGCCGACGTGCACCGACTGGCCGGCTTCGCCGACGCTCAGTTCCACCGATCCGTTGATGAGAACGAAAAAATGCGCAGCCGGCTCCCCCCGCCGGAACAAGACGGCGCCTTCCGGGCGCGAACCCCGCTGGGCCAGGGTCATGGCCTTGGTCAAAAACGAAATGGAGACGCCCCGGAAAAGATCACCTTGCTTGAGATACATGGCGCCCACCTCCACATCGGAAGAAAGCCGTTCTTCTCCATGGGACGACATCCCTGCCCGTCGCCGCGTTTGCCCACCGCTCCAATCAATTTCACGCTACCCCTGCACCTTGCCGGCTGTCAAGCACCGGGGCCCTGCGCCCGCCCCCTTGACAAACGGCCTGCCGGACGGGTAGCCATGAGAAAATCATCCGATTTCCCTCGGTCTCGTCCGAAAGGCATCCACCGTGAAATTCACCATCATCCCCAAGGAAACCGTGCTGCTCAACCCGCTCCAGGAGATGCGCCGGCACACCGTGGCCAACGAAATCCGCTTCGATCCCCTTACCGGCCGCAGCTCCCGCATCTGCCACTTCATGAAACTGCAATGGCAGAAACCCGACCTGCAGGCCCTGGCGGAACAGACGGCCCCCGTCTGTCCTTTTTGCCCGGAGCGGGTGATGCGGATCACCCCCTGCTTTCCACCAGAGATCCTGCCAGGGGGGCGCCTGGTGGACGCCGACCGGGTGCTGTTTCCCAACCTGGCGCCCTACGAGGCCCTGAGCGCCGTGGCCGTGATGGGGGCGGCCCACTACATCCCCATGACGGACCTGACCCCCGACACCATCGCCGGCGCCCTGGGTCTCTGCCTGGCCTTCTTTCGCATCCTGGAGCAGGCGGGCCACCCCGAATCGGTCTATCACCTGATCAACTGGAACTACATGCCGCCGTCGGGCAGCTCTATCGTGCACCCCCACCTGCAGGTCTTCGCCGGCAGCACCGCGCCGCAGCTGCTGCGCGAGGAGATCGCCGCCGCCCGGGCCTACCGCCAGGCGCACGGCGCCGTGTACTGGGAGGACTTGGTGGCCGCGGAGCGCGCCGAGGGCAGCCGTTACTTGGGCAGGATCGGGCGCACCGAGTGGCTCTGTGCCTTCGCGCCCATGGGGGTAGCCGGCGACGTGGTGGCCGTGGTCGACGGCGTGTGCCGCACCCTGGAGTTGACCCGCCAGGACCTGGCGGACCTGGCCCGGGGGCTGACCCACGCCATGGCGCTCTACGACGAGATGGGCATTTTCAGTTTCAACATGAATGTCTTCAGCGGCACGCAAGAGGACGAAGACTTTCGCCTCCACCTGGTCTTCTCCCCGCGCACCTACTTCAACCAGGCCATCGGCACCCCGGACGTGGGCGCCCTGCAGCACCTGTACCACGAGGGGGTCTGCCTGGCCTTTCCCGAGGAGATCGCCCAGCGGCTGCGGCCCCGCTTCGCCGGCCGGTAATGCCACGCTGGCGCAGCAGGTAACCGATCAGCGCGATCTTGCGCGGACACGACGGACAGGACCCGGACAGCAGCATGTCGCTTCTCCTCTTCCGGTGCGAAAAATCACCGCGGCGAGGGCGGTCCGACTCTTTTCGCCGCTTCAACCGGACCGGCGCCACCACCGTTTGACGGCCTTTTCGATCTCCACCGCCGCGAAGACAACGCTCGAGAGCAGCAACGTGACCAGAAGCTCGCCGGCGGTGAGCGGGGCGGTCCTGAAAATCGGGTTGAGGAAGGGGACGTAGATGGTGGCCATCTGCAGGGCGAAGGTCAGCAGCGCCGCGCCCAGCAGCGGCTTGTTGGTCAGGACGCCCTGTTTGAAAAAGGAATCCCGCTCGGAGCGCACCGCCAGCACGTGCCCCATCTGGCTCAGGCACAGGACGGTGAAGACCATCGTCTGCCAGTGGTCCGGGCGACGGTCGACAAAAATGGCCTGGGTGAGGATGGACACGGCCCCCATAAGCAGGCCCACCCAGATGATGTGTTCGCCCAGGCCGTGGGCGAAGATGCTTTCCTTGGGATGCCGGGGAGGCCGGCTCATAATGTCGGCCTCCCCCGGCTCGACGGCCAGGGCCAGACCGGGCACCCCGTCGGTGACCAGGTTGATCCACAGGATGTGAATCGGCAGCAGGGGAATGGGCAGGCCGAGAAACGGCGCCAGGAAGATGGTGAAGATCTCCCCGGAGTTGCTTGTCATGGTGTATTTGATGAACTTGCGGATGTTGTCGAAGATCCTGCGGCCCTCGCGCACTGCCTTGACGATGGTGGCGAAGTTGTCGTCCAGCAAGATCATGTGGGAGGCTTCCTTGGACACGTCCGTGCCGGTGATCCCCATGGCCACCCCGATGTCGGCCCGCTTGAGCGCCGGGGCGTCGTTGACCCCGTCTCCGGTCATGGCCACGAAATGCCCCTTGTCCTGCAGGGCCTCCACGATCCTGAGCTTCTGCTCCGGGGCCACCCGGGCGTAAACCCGGATCTTTTCCACCCGGGCCTCGAATTCCTCCTGGTCCAGCCGGGCCAATTCCCGGCCTGTGAGTACGGCCCCGTCCTTTTCCCCGATGATCCCCACCCGCCGGGCGATCACCTCGGCCGTTAACGGGTGGTCGCCGGTGATCATCACCGGCCGGATGCCGGCGGAGCGGCACATGGCCACCGCCTCGGCCGCCTCCGGTCGGGGCGGATCCATCATGCCCACCATGCCCACGAAGACCAGGTCGTCTTCCGCCGCCCCGGCCCTCGGCCCGTCTGGGACCGCCTCCCAGAGGCGCATGGCCAGCCCCAGGATTCGCAAGCCCTCGCCGGCGATCTGCTCGGCGGTCTCCCGGATCCTGTCCCGGTCGATGGCCACCGGCCCCTCGGCGGTCTGCTCCCGCCGGCAGCGGTCGAGGAGTTTCTCCACCGCCCCCTTGGTAAAGGAGACAACCCGGCCGTCCGGCCACGGGTGAAAGGTGGTCATGCGCTTGCGCTCGGAATCGAAGGGGATTTCAGCCAGTCGGGGAGCGGCCTTCTCCAGCTCGGTGCGCATGCGCCCCTTTCCCCGGGCCAGGTCCAGGAGGGCCGCCTCGGTGGGATCCCCGACCACGGCCCCCTCCGCGTCCAGGTGGGCATCGTTGCATAGGGCCAGGCCGGTGAGCAGCAGGTCCGAAACTCTGCCGGCCGGCCGGCGGCCCATGGCCGGCAGCTCGTCGGGCGTGAGCAGCCGACCGTCGGCATAGACTTTCTCCACCGCCATACGGTTCAGGGTCAAGGTGCCGGTCTTGTCCGTGCAGACGTAGGTGACCGATCCCAGAGTCTCCACCGCCGGCAGCTTGCGAATCAGGGCCCGCTGCTTGACCAGCTTCCGGGCGCCCAGGGCCAGGGAGATGGTGATCACGGCGGGCAGGGCCTCGGGAATGGCGGCCACCGCCAGGGAAATGGCGGTGAGCAGCATCAACAGCGGCGGCTCTCCCCGCAGCAGGCCGGTGACGAAAACGATGGCGCAGACAGCCAAGACGGCCCAGGCGAGCTTCTGGCCGAAAACGGCCAACCGCTTCTGCAGCGGGGTGCGCCCCTCGTCCTGATCCTGGAGCAACGTGGCGATCTTCCCCAGCTCGGTGCCCATGCCGGTGGCGGTCACCACCCCCCGGCCCCGGCCGTAGGCCACCAGGGTTCCCTTGTAGGCCATGTTGCGACGGTCCCCGAGCGCCAGGCCCGCCTCTCCCAGGGCGGCGACGTCCTTTTCCACTGCCACGGATTCGCCGGTCAGGGCGGCTTCCTCGACGCGCAGCTGCACCGCCTCGGTGAGCCGGAGGTCGGCCGGCACCACGTTGCCCGCCTCCAGCGCCACCACGTCCCCGGGGACCAGTTCCACCGCGGCGATGGACGCGATGCGCCCGCCGCGGATGACGGTGGCCGACGGCGCCGCCATCTGTTTCAGCGCGGCCATGGCCTTCTCGGCGCGGTACTCCTGGACAAAGCCGAGCACGGCATTCAGAAGCACGATCACGACGATGGCGATGGTGTCCACCGGCTCGCCCAGCAGGCCGGCCACTACCGCGGCGGCGATGAGCACCAGGATCATGAAGTCCCTGAACTGGTCCAGCAGCATCCGCCACACCGGTTTGCGTCGTTTTTCCACCAGCGCGTTGGGCCCGTAGTGCGCCAGGCGCTCGCGGGCAACCTCGGCGGCGAGACCTTCCGGAGAAGACGCCAGCCTGCGCAGCGCCTCGCCGGGATCGAGCCGGTGCCAATCAACTGTTTCCATTTGACTCTCGTCCATTTCGTTCGCTTTCAGCCCAACGGGCCGCGTCCCTGCCGGGCAGCGATTACCGGCGAGCCGGTGGCAAGCCCGCGATCGAGCGACTGCCTCGTCATAGCCCCGGGGGAAAACATTGTCCATCGCCGAGGCGCCCGTCGGCCATTTGTCGGAACCTTTCAGCATGCCGGCGGGAGAGATCTTTGAGCGCCGACCATGCGTCATCGGCTCGCTCAGCCGGCACAAAAACATGATCATGCCAGTAGCCGGCAATGACATTGGCGCTGATGCCCCTGTCGGCCAATTGGCGCGAAACCGCGGCGGTCAACCCCACCGCCTCGAGGCTGGAGTGGACCTTGAGCGTAATGCATTTGAATATGGAATCGTATTTGAAGCCTGCCTTGTCCGCCTTTTCCTTTGTCAGCAATAAGGTCAACCCCTCCTCTTCCCTGAATGACGCCAGCGGCGACAATTCGGCAAAATCGCCATATTTTGCATCCTTGATGGTGCAAAAAACGAAATCATCGTCCATCAAGCGGGGCGACAACGATGCCAGCAGCTTGTCGAGGTCCCTTTCGCCTGCCATACTATTTTTCCTTTTTTGCCAGCGCGTGACTCGACCGCATGGGACGCCGCCGTTTCATGCGCGCGGGCCTGGCCGCCGGCGCCGGTTTCGTCGCTTTTGCCGGGCTATTGGCCGTTCAAGCCTATCTTGCCGGACGGCGATGATCGCATTTCCTGCTGGCTCGACATGCCCACGATGCCCGAATGGAACTCACATAGAGGGGCGACCGGCCGGTCGCCCCTCTATGTGAGTTCCATTCGGGCATCGTGGGCATGTCGAGCCAGCAGGAAATGCGATCATCGCCGTCCGGCAAGATAGGCTTGAACGGCCAATAGCCCGGCAAAAGCGACGAAACCGGCGCCGGCGGCCAGGCCCGCGCGCATGAAACGGCGGCGTCCCATGCGGTCGAGTCACGCGCTGGCAAAAAAGGAAAAATAGTATGGCAGGCGAAAGGGACCTCGACAAGCTGCTGGCATCGTTGTCGCCCCGCTTGATGGACGATGATTTCGTTTTTTGCACCATCAAGGATGCAAAATATGGCGATTTTGCCGAATTGTCGCCGCTGGCGTCATTCAGGGAAGAGGAGGGGTTGACCTTATTGCTGACAAAGGAAAAGGCGGACAAGGCAGGCTTCAAATACGATTCCATATTCAAATGCATTACGCTCAAGGTCCACTCCAGCCTCGAGGCGGTGGGGTTGACCGCCGCGGTTTCGCGCCAATTGGCCGACAGGGGCATCAGCGCCAATGTCATTGCCGGCTACTGGCATGATCATGTTTTTGTGCCGGCTGAGCGAGCCGATGACGCATGGTCGGCGCTCAAAGATCTCTCCCGCCGGCATGCTGAAAGGTTCCGACAAATGGCCGACGGGCGCCTCGGCGATGGACAATGTTTTCCCCCGGGGCTATGACGAGGCAGTCGCTCGATCGCGGGCTTGCCACCGGCTCGCCGGTAATCGCTGCCCGGCAGGGACGCGGCCCGTTGGGCTGAAAGCGAACGAAATGGACGAGAGTCAAATGGAAACAGTTGATTGGCACCGGCTCGATCCCGGCGAGGCGCTGCGCAGGCTGGCGTCTTCTCCGGAAGGTCTCGCCGCCGAGGTTGCCCGCGAGCGCCTGGCGCA
Organism: Desulfobacteraceae bacterium; assembly: GCA_011042305.1. Lineage (GTDB taxonomy): Bacteria > Desulfobacterota > Desulfobacteria > Desulfobacterales > UBA2174 > UBA2174. The sequence goes on along the minus strand of DQXI01000062.1, from coordinate 11,137 downwards.
CTACGGGCCCAACGCGCTGGTGGAAAAACGACGCAAACCGGTGTGGCGGATGCTGCTGGACCAGTTCAGGGACTTCATGATCCTGGTGCTCATCGCCGCCGCGGTAGTGGCCGGCCTGCTGGGCGAGCCGGTGGACACCATCGCCATCGTCGTGATCGTGCTTCTGAATGCCGTGCTCGGCTTTGTCCAGGAGTACCGCGCCGAGAAGGCCATGGCCGCGCTGAAACAGATGGCGGCGCCGTCGGCCACCGTCATCCGCGGCGGGCGCATCGCGTCCATCGCCGCGGTGGAACTGGTCCCCGGGGACGTGGTGGCGCTGGAGGCGGGCAACGTGGTGCCGGCCGACCTCCGGCTCACCGAGGCGGTGCAGCTGCGCGTCGAGGAAGCCGCCCTGACCGGCGAATCCGTGGCAGTGGAAAAGGACGTCGCCGCCCTGGGAGAGGCGGGCCTGGCGCTCGGGGACCGTCGCAACATGGCCTACAAGGGAACCCTGGTGGCCTACGGCCGGGGCCGGGGGGTGGTGACCGCCACCGGCATGGGCACCGAGCTGGGGAAGATCGCCACGTTGCTCCAGGATCAGGACGAGGGGCGCACCCCGCTGCAGAAGCGGTTGGCCGTTTTCGGCCAGAAGCTCGCCTGGGCCGTCTTGGCTGTCTGCGCCATCGTTTTCGTCACCGGCCTGCTGCGGGGAGAGCCGCCGCTGTTGATGCTGCTCACCGCCATTTCCCTGGCGGTGGCCGCCATTCCCGAGGCCCTGCCCGCCGTGATCACCATCTCCCTGGCCCTGGGCGCCCGGAAGCTGGTCAAGCAGCGGGCCCTGATTCGCAAGCTGCCGGCGGTGGAGACTCTGGGATCGGTCACCTACGTCTGCACGGACAAGACCGGCACCTTGACCCTGAACCGTATGGCGGTGGAGAAAGTCTATGCCGACGGTCGGCTGCTCACGCCCGACGAGCTGCCGGCCATGGGCCGCCGGCCGGCCGGCAGAGTTTCGGACCTGCTGCTCACCGGCCTGGCCCTATGCAACGATGCCCACCTGGACGCGGAGGGGGCCGTGGTCGGGGATCCCACCGAGGCGGCCCTCCTGGACCTGGCCCGGGGAAAGGGGCGCATGCGCACCGAGCTGGAGAAGGCCGCTCCCCGACTGGCTGAAATCCCCTTCGATTCCGAGCGCAAGCGCATGACCACCTTTCACCCGTGGCCGGACGGCCGGGTTGTCTCCTTTACCAAGGGGGCGGTGGAGAAACTCCTCGACCGCTGCCGGCGGGAGCAGACCGCCGAGGGGCCGGTGGCCATCGACCGGGACAGGATCCGGGAGACCGCCGAGCAGATCGCCGGCGAGGGCTTGCGAATCCTGGGGCTGGCCATGCGCCTCTGGGAGGCGGTCCCAGACGGGCCGAGGGCCGGGGCGGCGGAAGACGACCTGGTCTTCGTGGGCATGGTGGGCATGATGGATCCGCCCCGACCGGAGGCGGCCGAGGCGGTGGCCATGTGCCGCTCCGCCGGCATCCGGCCGGTGATGATCACCGGCGACCACCCGTTAACGGCCGAGGTGATCGCCCGGCGGGTGGGGATCATCGGGGAAAAGGACGGGGCCGTACTCACAGGCCGGGAATTGGCCCGGCTGGACCAGGAGGAATTCGAGGCCCGGGTGGAAAAGATCCGGGTTTACGCCCGGGTGGCCCCGGAGCAGAAGCTCAGGATCGTGGAGGCCCTGCAGGACAAGGGGCATTTCGTGGCCATGACCGGAGACGGGGTCAACGACGCCCCGGCGCTCAAGCGGGCCGACATCGGGGTGGCCATGGGGATCACCGGCACGGACGTGTCCAAGGAAGCCTCCCACATGATCTTGCTGGACGACAACTTCGCCACCATCGTCAAGGCAGTGCGCGAGGGCCGCAGGATCTTCGACAACATCCGCAAGTTCATCAAATACACCATGACAAGCAACTCCGGGGAGATCTTCACCATCTTCCTGGCGCCGTTTCTCGGCCTGCCCATTCCCCTGCTGCCGATTCACATCCTGTGGATCAACCTGGTCACCGACGGGGTGCCCGGTCTGGCCCTGGCCGTCGAGCCGGGGGAGGCCGACATTATGAGCCGGCCTCCCCGGCATCCCAAGGAAAGCATCTTCGCCCACGGCCTGGGCGAACACATCATCTGGGTGGGCCTGCTTATGGGGGCCGTGTCCATCCTCACCCAGGCCATTTTTGTCGACCGTCGCCCGGACCACTGGCAGACGATGGTCTTCACCGTCCTGTGCCTGAGCCAGATGGGGCACGTGCTGGCGGTGCGCTCCGAGCGGGATTCCTTTTTCAAACAGGGCGTCCTGACCAACAAGCCGCTGCTGGGCGCGGCGCTGCTGACCTTCGCCCTGCAGATGGCCACCATCTACGTCCCCTTCCTCAACCCGATTTTCAGGACCGCCCCGCTCACCGCCGGCGAGCTTCTGGTCACGTTGCTGCTCTCGAGCGTTGTCTTCGCGGCGGTGGAGATCGAAAAGGCCGTCAAACGGTGGTGGCGCCGGTCCGGTTGAAGCGGCGAAAAGAGTCGGACCGCCCTCGCCGCGGTGATTTTTCGCACCGGAAGAGGAGAAGCGACATGCTGCTGTCCGGGTCCTGTCCGTCGTGTCCGCGCAAGATCGCGCTGATCGGTTACCTGCTGCGCCAGCGTGGCATTACCGGCCGGCGAAGCGGGGCCGCAGCCGCTGGGCGATCTCCTCGGGAAAGGCCAGGCAGACCCCCTCGTGGTACAGGTGCTGCAGGGCGCCCACGTCCGGGGTGCCGATGGCCTGGTTGAAGTAGGTGCGCGGGGAGAAGACCAGGTGGAGGCGAAAGTCTTCGTCCTCTTGCGTGCCGCTGAAGACATTCATGTTGAAACTGAAAATGCCCATCTCGTCGTAGAGCGCCATGGCGTGGGTCAGCCCCCGGGCCAGGTCCGCCAGGTCCTGGCGGGTCAACTCCAGGGTGCGGCACACGCCGTCGACCACGGCCACCACGTCGCCGGCTACCCCCATGGGCGCGAAGGCACAGAGCCACTCGGTGCGCCCGATCCTGCCCAAGTAACGGCTGCCCTCGGCGCGCTCCGCGGCCACCAAGTCCTCCCAGTACACGGCGCCGTGCGCCTGGCGGTAGGCCCGGGCGGCGGCGATCTCCTCGCGCAGCAGCTGCGGCGCGGTGCTGCCGGCGAAGACCTGCAGGTGGGGGTGCACGATAGAGCTGCCCGACGGCGGCATGTAGTTCCAGTTGATCAGGTGATAGACCGATTCGGGGTGGCCCGCCTGCTCCAGGATGCGAAAGAAGGCCAGGCAGAGACCCAGGGCGCCGGCGATGGTGTCGGGGGTCAGGTCCGTCATGGGGATGTAGTGGGCCGCCCCCATCACGGCCACGGCGCTCAGGGCCTCGTAGGGCGCCAGGTTGGGAAACAGCACCCGGTCGGCGTCCACCAGGCGCCCCCCTGGCAGGATCTCTGGTGGAAAGCAGGGGGTGATCCGCATCACCCGCTCCGGGCAAAAAGGACAGACGGGGGCCGTCTGTTCCGCCAGGGCCTGCAGGTCGGGTTTCTGCCATTGCAGTTTCATGAAGTGGCAGATGCGGGAGCTGCGGCCGGTAAGGGGATCGAAGCGGATTTCGTTGGCCACGGTGTGCCGGCGCATCTCCTGGAGCGGGTTGAGCAGCACGGTTTCCTTGGGGATGATGGTGAATTTCACGGTGGATGCCTTTCGGACGAGACCGAGGGAAATCGGATGATTTTCTCATGGCTACCCGTCCGGCAGGCCGTTTGTCAAGGGGGCGGGCGCAGGGCCCCGGTGCTTGACAGCCGGCAAGGTGCAGGGGTAGCGTGAAATTGATTGGAGCGGTGGGCAAACGCGGCGACGGGCAGGGATGTCGTCCCATGGAGAAGAACGGCTTTCTTCCGATGTGGAGGTGGGCGCCATGTATCTCAAGCAAGGTGATCTTTTCCGGGGCGTCTCCATTTCGTTTTTGACCAAGGCCATGACCCTGGCCCAGCGGGGTTCGCGCCCGGAAGGCGCCGTCTTGTTCCGGCGGGGGGAGCCGGCTGCGCATTTTTTCGTTCTCATCAACGGATCGGTGGAACTGAGCGTCGGCGAAGCCGGCCAGTCGGTGCACGTCGGCCGGCGTACCGGCGAATCCTTTGGATGGGCCGCCCTGGTGGGGCGCGACTGCTACCCGGCCACCGCCCGGTGCCTGTCAAAAATCGACTTTCTCCGGATCCGGGTGGAAGATTTCAAATCGCTGTTGAATTTCCACCCGGAGGACTCCTTCGTTTTCTACCGGAACCTGTCCACCGCCTTGAGCGGGCGCTTGATGGAGAGCTATCTGGGCAAGGTACCCGCAGCCGAAAAGGACGAACCGCCGGGAGAGCTTGACGCGGCAGAGCGGGGATCGCTTGAAGCGGTACTGGGCGGCTGCGAATTTTTCGAGGGCCTCGGTCGTGGCGACCTTGAAAAGATCGTTCGCCTCTGCCGCGAGCGGCAATTTGCAGCCGGTGAAATTGTTTTCCGCCAGGGCGACCACGGAGAGCATCTCTACGTGATCGCCGAGGGACGGGTGGTACTGGAAAGAGCCATTGATCTTGGGGCCCGCAAAGGTCGGGTGACCATTGAAGCCCTCGAAAAAGGCAGGGTCCTGGGCAGCTGGTCCACCCTGCTGGCGCTGCCGCACCGGCTCATGTCCACTGCGGTTTGCCAGAAGCCGACCCGGCTGGTGGTGATGCCTGGCGCTGCCTTGCGCCGCCTCATGCTGGCCAACAAGGACCTCGGGTTCAACGTGATGGAAAAATTCTGTTTTCTGCTGCGGGACCGCATCCAGGCCGCTTACGGGGCCATGGAAAAGATCTGAAGCACTGACATGAACCCAGCCGAATCCGACACGGAAGCCCAACTGTTGAAGTCGCTGCCCGAGCACTTGGCGCCCTTTGGCACCGAGCGCAGCAACCTGATTCCCATCCTGCAGATGGTACAGAAACATTTTTCCTATCTGCCGGCGGCGGCCATGGAGATCGTCGCCCGGCACCTTGACATTCCCCTGGCCGAAGTCTACGGGGTGGCCACCTTCTACAACCAGTTCCGCTTCACCCCGCCGGGCCGCCACCCGATCAAGGTCTGCCTCGGCACGGCCTGCCACGTGAAGGGCGGCGATATCATCCTGGAGAACTTCGAACGCAAACTGGGCATCCGGGACGGTGAAACCACGGCGGACCGGGAGTTTTCCATCGAGCGGGTGGCCTGCGTCGGCTGCTGCGCCCTGGCACCGGTGGCCCTGGTGGGGGAAACGGTGCACGGCAACATGGCACCGAGCAAGATCGAGGGGCTGTTTACCCGCATCCAGGTGGAAAAGGAAATGGCGCAAAGAAAAAAGCGGGAAAATGAACCAGACGCCTGAAAACACGCCTGAGAGCCGTTTGGCCGCCATCCGCCGCCGGGCCGAGGACCAGCGGCGGGCGCGGATGGACACCGACGCGCCCAAAATCCATATCGGCCTGGCCACCTGCGGCATCGCCTCCGGCGCCCTGGATACCAAGCAGGCCTTCGAGCAGGCCTTGGCCGAGCAGGGCATCGAGGCGCTGATCCACACGGTGGGTTGCGCCGGGCACTGCTACGCGGAGCCGGTGGTGATCATCGACCACCCCCAGTCGGGATTTCCGCCCATCTTCTACCACCAGGTCACCGCCGGCAAGGCCAAGATGCTCGTCAAGCTGTTTCTTGCCGGCGGTGATCCCCGGCTGGAGCATGTCTACGGCGCTACGGTGGAAAACGACCTCATCCCCTCGGTGATGGAGTTTCCCCGTTTCAACCGGGAAAAGCGGGTGGTGATGGAAAAGTGCGGCCGGGTCGATCCGGAGGACATCGACGACTACCTGGCCGAGGGCGGCTACGGCGCCCTGGCGCGCGCCCTGGCCATGACACCGGAAGAGATTGTCGCCGCCATCGAGGCCTCCGGGCTCAGGGGGCGCGGCGGCGCGGGGTTTCCCACCGGGCGCAAGTGGCGCCTGGCCGCCGCGGCAACCGCCGAGGGCAAGGTGGTGATCTGCAACGCCGATGAAGGGGACCCGGGGGCCTACATGGACCGGACCCTGTTGGAGAGCAACCCCCACCAGATGCTCGAAGGCCTGGCGATCTGCGCCAGGGCCGTGGGTGCACGGCAGGCCGTCGTGTACGTGCGGGCCGAGTACCCGCTGGCGGTGCGCATCGTGACCCGGGCCATCGCCCAGGCCGAAGCCCTGGGGCTGCTGGGCCAGGGGATCCTGGGCACCGACATGAACCTGGATATCGAGGTTTTCCAAGGCTCCGGCGCCTTTGTCTGCGGCGAGGAAACCGCCCTGATCCGGTCCATCGAAGGCTACCGGGGCATGCCGGTCCACCGGCCGCCGTACCCGGCGCAAAAGGGGCTCCACGGGCGGCCCACCGTCATCAACAACGTCAAGACCCTTGCCTCGGTGCCCCCGATCATCGAGAAGGGCCCGGACTGGTACGCGGCCATCGGCACCGAAAAAAGCTCCGGGACGGCCATCTTTTCGGTGGTGGGGGACGTAGTCCATCCCGGACTGGTGGAGATTCCCATGGGGGTGACCCTGCGGGAGCTGATCTTCGACATCTGCGGCGGCGTGCCGGGGCGAAAAGGGTTCAAGGCCGTGCAGATCGGCGGCCCTTCGGGCGGCTGCCTGTCCGAGGCCTTTCTCGACACCCCCATCGACTTCGACTCCCTCACCGAGGCCGGCGCCATGATGGGCTCCGGCGGCATGGTGGTGATGAGCCAGGACAGCTGTCCGGTGGACGTGGCGCGCTTCTTTCTCGATTTCACCCAGAAGGAGTCGTGCGGCAAGTGCACTTTTTGCCGCATCGGCACCTGGCACCTGCTGGAAATCCTGGAGCGCATCACCGTCGGAGAGGGGCGCGAGGAGGACGTCGAGCTCTTGCAGCAGCTCGGCGAGGACATCAAGGACGGGTCCCTGTGCGGCCTGGGCAAAACGGCGCCCAACCCGGTGCTCACCTCCCTGAAGTACTTTGCCGACGAATACGCGGCTCACATCCGCGAGAAGCGCTGCCCCGGCATGATGTGCCGGGCGTTGACGGCCTACTACATCGACCTGGAGAAATGCGCCCGCGGCTGCGACGCCTGCGTGGGATGCTGCCCGACGGATGCGGTATTCACCACCAGCACCCGCAAGAAGGGGATCGATCAGGCCCTGTGTGTTAAGTGCGGCGAGTGCATGGTGGCCTGCCCGCCGGAATACGATGCCGTGCGCAAGGTGTCGCCGGCGAGCCTGGCGCCCATCATCGAGCGGCCGGTGAAACCCGTGGCCGAAGCCGAAGCCTCCGCCACGCCGGCAAAGGATGCCCCATGATGGTCGAGATCACGGTAGACGGCCGGGTGCTGACGGTCCAGGCGGGACAGTCGCTGCTGGAAGCTTGCCTGGCCAACGACATCTACGTCCCCAACCTCTGCCATCTGCCCGGGATGGCGGACCCGCCGGCGTCCTGCCGCCTGTGTTTCGTGGAAGTCGACGGCATGCCCCAACCGGTGACTTCCTGCACGGTGGCGGTCACCGGAGGGCTGGTGGCGCGCACCGACACTCCGGCCGTCCGGCGCCTGCAGCGCTCGGCCCTGCGCCTGCTGCTCAGCGTCCACGAGGTGGACTGCAAGAACTGCCCGGCCAACAAGCGCTGCGAGCTGCAGCGCCTGGCGCGGTTTCTCAAGGTCGGGCTCAAGCCTAAGGACCTGCCGGCCCCTCGCAAGACACCGGCCGTCGATGACACCCACCCGTGTTTCAGCTTCTATCCCAACCGCTGCGTGCTGTGCGGCAAGTGCGTCGAGGCCTGCCGCAGGGCGCCGGGGGAGACCGTGATGGCCTTTTCCCGCCGGGGTTTCGAGACCATCCTGTACTTCGACGTCAATGCGGCCGAGGCCGGGCGCTGTGAAAACTGCCAGGCCTGCGTCGAGATCTGCCCGGTGGGCGCCCTGGTGATGAAAGCCGACTGATTGGGCGACGGCGATGGGGTGCTGCTTGCGGCTGCCTCGGAACAAAAAGAATGACAATTCACGCTTGAGGCGGATGGGGCGTCCGGAGTTTGCGCGTGAATTCCGATGTCTCGCGGTGACCGGTAAAGTTGGAGGCAAGCCTCCGGGGAGCAAGGGAGCCATTCTTGGAAGTCGAGGTTGAAAAGCCGCCGTGAACAAAGACCGGTTCATCTGCCAGTGCATCAGCGACACCCTGGACGGCCTCAGGGACGGGTTGTCCCATTTCTCGGGCCCCAGCCGGGCGGCCCTGATCTACGCGGTCCGTCCCAAGGATCCCGTCCGCATTCATGACCCCCAGGGCCTGCTGCGGGGGCATGAGCCGTTTTTCAAGGAACGCTTTCTCGATTCCCGGCAGTGGCGCGAGCCGGTGCCGCAAGCAGCCGGACGCCAGAAATTCGGCCATGTGGCGCCGAAGAAAAACCTGCAGCTCACCGGGCTGATCTCCTTCGGTGGCAGGTCCGGTTCGGTCTACTACCAGATGTGGTTCACCGAACATCATCCGGACATGTGCTCCATCGGCCCCACCGAGCGCTGGCTGGAGCATGCCGCCTGGCGCCTTTCCCACGACATCGCCAACGAGCAGGAACTCTATACCGGGATTTCCGGGGCATTTCTGAGAGAGTATGCCACCCATGCGGTCCGGGACCATATCATCGACGAAATGAACGTGATCCTCGGCTGGGATACCGATCTTCGGGTCTATCCGATTCTGGATGCCATCCTCTGTATATCCCGCACTATCGAGGAGGGCTCCTGGGCTAGGGGACAGCTGCTGTTCGTGGAGCGGCGACTGATCCCGACGATGTCCTTCATTGCCAAGTTTCCCAAAAACGAACAGGTGGCGCTCTACAATTTCAAACATGTCCGCAAGCTGCTGCTGGCGGTGGAAAATTCCAGCCGCCAGCTGGTTTCCGACGGCCGGAGCATTATGGGCATCGCCGAGCGCCAGACACCGATATTTTCTCTAACGGCGGATTTTTGCGGGGGCCATGGATTCTTGCGATCCACCGGCGGAGAGATCTGCAGTTTTTCGGACGGCAACTTCAAGTCCACCACCCGCCGGGCCAACCTGGTCCAGGTGGAGGAGATCCTGCTGGAAGCCGATCTTGGCGCATCCAATGGGAACGCGTTGTTCAAAATCATCTCCGAACTGGTTCACAGCGCGGAACAATTGAAGCACGGATGCACCCTGGTGGTCGATTTCAACGACCCGCCGGTCCACATCTCCGGCCAGAAAATCGAATGTCCCCTGGATCTTGGCCAGCCCCACTTATTGGACCTGGCCAAATCCCTGGCCCGGGTGGACGGCGCCCTGCATATCAGCAAGGAAAACCGCCTGCTGGGGTTTGCCTGCCTGCTGGACGGTCGCACCGTGCCAGGAGAGGACCGGGCCAGGGGGGCGCGTTTCAATTCAGCCGTCCGCTTCACCGCAGCGCACAAGGGAATTTTCGTGGTGGTGGTCTCGGCGGACCGCCCGGTCTCGGTCATCCAGGACGGCGTCGAAATTTTGGCGCAATGCCAGTTGAATCACATGGCGACCGGTACAGTTTCCCCGCCGACGCTGGAGGACTGGATCAACGGGGCCTGATGCCGTCATTTCCCCCCGTTTTTGACAACGGCCCGAGCCCACGGAGTGCCATCAGCAGCGCCGGGCGGCTTCGGCCGAACTGACAACAGCGGAAGGACTCGAACATGAAAACCACTCCTGTCAAGAACATCATGGTGCCCATCTTTGATTATGCCACCGTCGCTGCAAACGCTACTCTCATGGAGGCCTTGGCCGCCCTGGAAAATGCCCACCGACGTTTCGGTGACCGCCCCTATCGGCATCAGTCGCTGGTGGTGGTGGATGAAAACCGGCACGCGGTGGGGCGGGTCAGCCAGGTGGACATCATGCGTGCCCTGGAGCCGGGCTACAAGGAGATCGGCGACCGGCCGTGGATGGCGCTCATGAGCTTGAGCAAACGAATGCTCAAGACGATCCGCGAGGAACTCCATCTTTGGGAGCAACCGTTGACGGTGATTTGTCAAACCCTGGAAAGCACGCACGTGGCCGACATCATGCAGGTGCCGACGGAGGGTGAATTCGTCGAGGAAACCGACACGATGCACATCGCCATGCACCGTATTGTCATGGGCCAACACCACAGCCTGCTTGTGACGCGCGGCAAGGAGATCGTGGGGATCCTTCGTTCCACCGATGTTTTCAATGCCTTTTACGACATGATCGAGGCTTGCGGTTACCCGAAAAAAACTTCCTGACCGGATTTTCGCAGGAGTCTGGGGGCCCTTGCCGGCGATGTCTTGTTTTCATCTATTTCGGACAGTAGTGAACCGATTCATAAAAACCAATACCGAGGTTTCTTGGAACAATTTGCCCGCCTGATCCAACTGGTCGGCCCGGAGGCCATGGCGCGGCTGGAAGCCGCCGAGGTGGCCGTCTTCGGCCTGGGGGCTGTGGGCTCTTTCGCCGTGGAAGCCCTGGCCCGGGCCGGCATTGGTACGCTGCGCCTGGTGGATTTCGACGTCCTTCAGCCCAGCAATCTCAACCGGCAATTGCTGGCCTTGCAATCCACCCTCGGCCGGCCCAAGATCGATGTGGCCCGCGGCAGGGTGGCCGACATCAATCCCGCCTGCCGGGTCGATGCCCGCAGCGGCTTCGTGGACGCCGACACGGCACCCGGCTTCCTCGAGCCGGCGCCGGATGCGATCATCGATGCCATCGACGGGGTCAACTCCAAGGTCAACCTGCTGGCCGCGGTTCACCGGCTCGGCCTCTTCACCGTGTCGAGCATGGGGGCCGCCCGCCGGCTGGACCCGGCCCGGGTGCGGGTGGCCGACCTGGCCGACACCGAGGGCTGCCCCCTGGCCCGGGTGGTGCGCAAGCGCCTGGGGCGCCGGGGAATCCGCGGCGGCATCCGCTGCGTCTTTTCCACCGAGCCACCCCTGCCCTCGCAAGTGCCGGCCCCGGCAGCCGTTGAAGAAACCACCCGCGGCCGCCCGCGTCCGCCCCTGGGGAGCATCTCCTACCTTCCGGCCATCTTCGGCCTTCACGCGGCGGCAGAGACGATCCGGTGGATTTTGCAGAAGAAATA
>DQXI01000149.1 GCA_011042305.1 Desulfobacteraceae bacterium | reverse complement strand
TTCAAGGGGAGGGGAGCCGTTAGGCCTACAAGTAGCCAATATTATGAAGAACTTGGGATCGTAAACGCCCTACCCAGGAGCCTTGCGAAATTCGGGTTTATACAGGTGCAAATTCTACAGAAGGGCGAGTAGCGGGATACAGGCAACCCGGGGCTCGGCAGGAAACGCCAACTTTTTGACACCTAAACGATTTAGGCGCAAAAAATCCCGCCTAATTGGCCAACTATGTGATATAGCGAGGTTATTGATGGGCGGCCGGCAGCTCAAAGACGATCGGCGCATCAAAATCCGCTCTTTGATGGCCAGGGGACTCTTGCCGGTTGCCTCTTGCGCCTGAATCGCTCAAATTAGGTTTGAGAAACGATGTCCCGCCGGCAGTCATGGAGCCGCCCCGGGGCAGCGCCCCCCCCTGAGCTGGCCGCAGGCGGCGGCGATGTCAGCCCCTTTGCTGTAACGGACAACGGCGGTCTGGCCGGCATCGAGGAGTTGCCGCTGGAACGCGTCGACCACCGCCTGGGCCGGGCGCCGAAAATCGCATCCCGGGTGCTCGTTGAAGGGAATGAGGTTGACCTTGGCGCGGATGCCGTGCAGCAGGGCCACCAGGCGCCGGGCGTCGCCGGGCCGGTCGTTGACGCCGGCAATAAGGATATACTCAAAGGTAATGCGCCGCCGCGGCGCCAGGGGGTAGGCCCGGCAGGCCGCCATGAGGGTCTCCAGGGGATAGCGCCGGTTCACCGGCATCAATGCGCTGCGGGTCTCATCGTCGGCGGCGTTAAGGGAGACGGCCAGGTTGACACGGGTGTCGGCGGCAAGGTCGGCCAGGTGCGGCACCAGCCCCACGGTGGACAGGGTGACCCGGCGGGCCGAGAACCCCGCGCCGCAGTCGGCATCGGTGATCACGGACAGGGCGTCCACCACGGCCCGGTAGTTGGCCAGCGGCTCTCCCATGCCCATGAGCACCACGTTGGTCAGCTTCAACCCCTCGGCGGCCGCCAGGGCGGCCACGTCGCGCACCTGGGCGATGATTTCCCCGCAGGTGAGATTGCGTACCAGGCCGCCCCGGGCCGTCATGCAGAAACGGCACCCCTGGGCGCAGCCGACCTGGGTGGAGATGCACAGGGTGTGGTGCCCGCGCTCGGGAATCAGTACCGTTTCCACCTGCTGGCCGTCGGCCAGGCCGAAGAGAAACTTGCGGGTACCGTCGGTGGCGGTGGCCACCCGGTCGACCGTCAAACGCCGGATGCAAAAATGATCGGCCAACAGCCCCCGCAGGGGCTTGGACAGGTCGGTCATGACGGCAAAGTCGTCGCACTGGCGGCGGTAAACCCAACGCAGGACCTGGTCCGCATGGAAGGAACGAAAGCCGCGGACGGCGAGCCAGGCGCGCAGCCGGGGGCCGGTAAACTCCTGAATATCGGTTTTGTTCGTTGCAAAATTCATAGGCCTGCTATAGTTTAATATTTTCTATCGGCAATCGGCTTGACATAGCATCGAATAACGTCTATCAAAAGCGATTTTATACGGCAACCGAGCAGCGGTGGAATCATGTTCGAAAACCTGTCCGATCGGCTGGCGGGCGTTTTCAAACAGCTCAAAGGCCACGGCAAGTTAACCGAAAAAAACATCGAAGACGGTCTCAAGGAAGTCCGTCTGGCCCTGCTGGAAGCCGACGTCCACTACCGGGTCGTCAAGCAGTTTATCGCCGATGTCAAGGCCCGGGCCCTGGGCGAAGAGGTGATGGCCAGCCTCACCCCCGGCCAGCAAGTGGTCAAGATCGTCAACGAGCAGCTCACCGAGCTGATGGGGGCCAAGAACACCGATCTCAGCCTGGCCGGCACCCACCCGGTGCCGTTGATGCTCGTCGGGCTCCAGGGGTCGGGCAAGACCACCACGGCCGGCAAGCTGGCCGTTTATTTGCGTCAACAGGGACGCAAGCCGTACCTGATTCCGGCTGACGTGTACCGGCCGGCGGCCATCGACCAGCTCCAGACCCTGGGCCGCCAGATCGACGTGCCGGTGTACCCGTCGGCCGCCGAGATGGACCCGGTGCAAATCTGCCTGCAAGGGCGGGCGGCGGCCCACCAGGCCGGCTGCGACACGGTCCTCATCGATACGGCGGGCCGGCTGCACATCGACGAGGCCTTGATGGCCGAGCTACGGCGGATCCGCGACGCCGTCAACCCGGCCGACATCCTCCTGGTGGCCGACGCCATGACCGGCCAGGATGCGGTCAACATCGCCAAGGCCTTTGACGAGGCCCTGGACGTCGGCGGGGTGGTGCTCACCAAGATGGACGGTGATGCCCGGGGCGGCGCGGCCCTGTCCATTCGCGCCATCACGGGCAAGCCGATCAAGTTCGTCGGCGTAGGCGAAAAACTCAGCGCCCTGGAGGTGTTCCACCCGGACCGCATGGCCGGCAAGATCCTGGGGATGGGCGACGTGCTCTCGCTCATCGAAAAAGCCCAGGCCGTGGTGGACGACCGGCAGGCAGCGCAGCTGGAAAAGAAGCTGCGGCAAAACGAGTTTACCCTGGAGGATTTTCGCGATCAGTTGCTGCAGGTAAGCAAGATGGGGCCGTTGGGCGACCTGCTGGGCATGATTCCCGGCCTTGGGCGCCACAAGCAGTTGAAAAATCTCCAGGTGGATGAAAAAGAGCTCGACCACGTGGTGGCCATCATCAACTCGATGACCCCCGAGGAGCGGCGTCGACACATGATCATCAACGGCAGCCGCCGCAAACGCATTGCCGCCGGCAGCGGCACCAGCGTGCAGGCGGTGAACCGATTGCTGAAAAATTACGGCCAGATGTTGAAAATGATGAAAAAAATCAACAAAGGCGGAATGCGCGGCCTCGGCCGCGGCATGCTGCCGTTCTGAGGAGAACGACAATGCCGGTGAAAATCAGACTCGCTCGCCACGGCGCCAAGAAACGTCCCTTCTACCGAATCGTGGTGGCAAATTCGGAAAGTCCGCGCGACGGCCGTTTCCTGGAAACCGTCGGCACCTACAACCCGTTGAGCCAGCCGGCACAGGTGGTGCTCAAGAAAGAACGGGTTGAACATTGGATTCAGCAGGGGGCCATCCCCACCGACACGGTCCGCAGCCTGCTGAAAAAGCAGGGCGCCCAGACAAGCGCCGCCTAGCCGTTCGGGACGTCGTTGGCCGCCGACTGCTGACCGCCTCGCCCTGTCCACGCGGCAACCTTCAGCAAAGGAGATGACGCCATGAAAGAGCTGGTCACGTATATCGCCCGGGCCCTGGTCGACCATCCGGATCAAGTCAGCGTCTCCGAAGTGGAAGGCAATCAGACGTCGGTTCTCGAATTGAAGGTCGCCAAGGAAGATCTCGGCAAGGTCATCGGCAAGCAGGGGCGCACGGCGCGTGCCATGCGCACCATCCTGGGGGCCGCTTCGGCCAAGGCCAAGAAGCGAACGGTCCTCGAAATCATTGAGTAAGCCCGTGGATGCCGATCGGCTGGTAGCCCTGGGGCGGGTAACCGGGGTCCACGGGATTCGCGGGGCCGTCAAGATGCGCTTTTACTCCGGAAGCGCCCCGGCGGTCCTGGCGCCCGGGGCTCCCGTTCGATTGCGCCTTTCCAATGGCCAGATCGCCGTGTTCACCGCGTCGGAAATCGCCGCCCAGGGAGGCCGTTATCGTCTTCGCCTGGCGCAGATCGAAGACCGCGACGGTGCCCAGGCCCTGGTGGGGGCCGAGATGGTGGTGGCCCGGCGCGAGTTGCCCGAGCTCGAGGCGGGCACCTATTATTGGGCCGATCTGCTCGGCCTCTCGGTATATGCCCAGGACGGCGCCTGCCTGGGGCGATTGGTAGAAATCCTGGAGACCGGCGGCAACGACGTCTACCGGGTCCAGGGAGAACAGCGGGAGGTGCTGGTGCCGGCCCTGGCCTCGGTGGTGCGCCGGGTCGACCTCACCGCGGGGCGGATGTGGGTCGATCTGCCCGAGGGACTCTGATTGCCGATGCAATTTACCGTCTTGACGCTGTTTCCCGAGCTTTTTGCCCCATTTTGGGACCACAGCATCATCGGGCGGGCCATTGAAAAAGGACTCATCTCGGCGGCGGCGGTCAATATCCGCAACTACGCCGCCGGGCGGCATCAGGTCACCGACGACCGCCCCTATGGCGGCGGCTGCGGCATGGTGATGAAACCCGAACCGCTGGCGGCGGCCATTCGGGCCGCCAAGCGCCAGTGCCCGGCAGCCGAAACGGTGTTGCTGTCGCCCCAGGGGCGGGTTTTCGACCAGTCCCTGGCCGGGGCCCTGGCCCGAGGCGAAGGGCTGATTCTGGTCTGCGGGCGCTACGAGGGCATCGACGAGCGCATCGGCTCGCTGGTGGACGTGGAAGTTTCCATCGGCGATTACGTCCTCACCGGCGGCGAACTGGCGGCCATGGTGGTAATCGACGCCGTTACCCGGCTGATCCCCGGGGCCCTGGGAGGAGCGGATTCGGCGGAAAATGATTCGTTCGTCGCCCATCGGCTCGAACACGCCCAGTACACCCGGCCGCCGGTCTTCGAGGACCAGCCGGTGCCGGAAGTGCTGTTGTCGGGAGACCATGGCGCCATCGACCGCTGGCGGCGGGAATCGGCGCTGATCCGGACCCTGCTCAAGCGGCCCGATCTGCTGCGGCAGCAGCCCCCGGCCCCCGAGGAGCTTCGGGTGCTCAAGCGATGGTGCGCGGAGGTGCAGGATCTTTTCACCACTGAAGATCTACCTGGCGCTGGTCCACCATCCGGTGGTGAACCGGGAAGGTGAAACCATCGCCTCGGCGGTGACCAACCTCGATCTGCACGACCTGGCGCGCATCGGCTGCACCTACGGGGTGCAGCGGTGCTACATCGTCACGCCCCTGGCCGACCAGCAGGCCCTGGTGCGCCGGATCGTGGACCACTGGACCCGGGGGTTCGGCGCCGCTCGCAACCCGGACCGGTGCCAGGCCATGAAGGGGCTGCGGATCGCGACGTCCCTGGACGAAGCCGCAGCGGCGGTGGAAAAACGCGAAGGGCGCCCACCGCTGCGGGTGGCCACCTGTGCCCGCCCGGATAACCGGCGCCTGACCATCACCGGCTTGCGGGCGGCGGCGAGTAACGGCAGCCCCTGCCTGTTGGTTTTCGGCACCGCCTCGGGGCTGGCCAACGAACTGTTGCAAGAAGCCGACGCCGTTCTGGAGCCGATCCGCGGCGCTGGCGCCTATAACCACCTGCCGGTGCGCGCGGCGGCGGCGATCATTCTCGACCGCCTCGCCGGCGAACGGGCCTGAAAATGATCCCGTGCCGGGTGGCCGGACAGGAATTGGGTATTGCGCTTTTGACCGAATCCGTATACAAGCACCGCGCCGCCAAGCGGCCCGGGTGAAACGGGAACCTCTCCGGCGGGGCAGACCAGGCCGCGCCGCCGGCAACGAAACGGAGATTTTTCATGGAACAGATTGCTCAACTTGAACGGGAAATGGTCCGCCTGGACCTGCCGGATTTCAACCCCGGTGACACGGTACGGGTGCACGTAAAGATCAAGGAAGGTGAAAAGGAGCGCATCCAGGCCTTCCAGGGAGTGGTCATCAGCAAGCGCGGCGGGGCGGCCACGGCCACCTTCACCGTGCGCAAGGTATCTTACGGCGTCGGGGTGGAGCGCATCTTTCCCACCAACTCGCCGATCATCGACCGGGTCGAGGTGGTGAGCCTCGGCCGGGTGCGGCGCAGCAAGATCTACTACCTGCGCAAGCTGCGGGGCAAGGCGGCGCGGATAAAGGAGCGCCGGTTCAACTAGGGTTCCGGCAGCCGGACGGTCCGCCCACCGGGCCGTCCGGTGCCAATTCCCCCCCAAAAAGGCCATGGATGCAGACCTCTGGGCGCTGGAAACCGAGGCCCGTGCACAAGGCTACCGCACCATCGCCGGTGTGGATGAAGTCGGCCGGGGGCCGTTGGCCGGTCCGGTGGTGGCTGCCGCCGTCATCCTTCCCCACAGCCTGGCCGGCTCGGGCCTTCAAGACTCCAAGAAACTTTCCCCCAAGAAGCGCCGGCACCTCTACCAGGTAATCTACCAGAACGCCACGGCCATCGGCCTGGGCATCGTCGATCCCGTCGAAATCGACCGGGTCAACATTCTCAACGCCTCCCTGGCAGCCATGGCCATGGCGGTTGCCAACCTCTCGCCAGAACCGGATTTTTTGCTTATCGACGGCCAGTTCCGCATTTCGTCATCGCCGTCGCAGCGGCCGGTGGTCAAGGGAGACGCGCTCAGCGCGTCCATCGCCGCCGCCTCCATCGTGGCCAAGGTGAGCCGGGACGCCTTGATGGACCGCTACGATGAGGAGTATCCCCAGTTCGGCTTCGCCCGGCACAAGGGATACCCCACCCGCGATCACCGCAACGCTCTGGCGGTGCATGGGCCGTGCCCGATCCACCGGCTGAGCTTCCGCGGCGCCGCAGCCGCGGGGAGGACCATCCCGTGACCGTCTCCCGCCAAGCCCTGGGACACGGCGGCGAGGACCTGGCCGCCGCCTACCTGCAAGCGGTCGGCTACCGTATTCTGGCCCGCAACTACCGTACCCGCCTGGGAGAGATCGACATCGTAGCCCGCGACGGAGACACGCTGGTCTTCGTGGAAGTCAAGGTGCGGCGCAGTCCGAGCTTCGGCTCGGCCAAGGCCGCGGTGACGGTCGCCAAGCGCCGACGCCTCTCCATGCTGGCGCTGCAGTATCTCAAGAGCCCGGCCGGCCGCCGTTTCTCGCGCGCCCGCTTCGACGTGGTGGCCGTGGATCGGCAGAACGCCGAACAGCAGATCGAACTGGTACAAAACGCCTTTGAACTGGCCTACCCGTGAAATGATGATCTTCGCGGCGCCAGCTTCCAAGGCCAACACGACAGGCCGACCCTTTTTCCCATGACCGACTTGCCGAACGACATAAGCCCGGGGACCCTCTACGTGGTGGCCACGCCCATCGGCAACCCCGATGACATCACCCTGCGCGCCCTGAAGGTGCTGGCCGAAGTCGAGATCATCGCCGCCGAGGATACCCGCGACACCGGCCGGCTGCTGAAGCACCACGGCATCACGGGCCGGCTCATCGCCTACCACGATCACAACGAGAAAAACCGGGCCACCGAACTGGTCCAGCGGCTCCGGGCCGGCGCTTCGGTGGCGGTAGTGTCGGACGCCGGCACGCCGACGGTGTCCGACCCGGGCTACCGGCTCGTCACCGCCGCCCTGGAGGCCGGCCTGCGGGTCGTACCGGTGCCGGGAGTTTCGGCAGCGGTCACGGCCCTGAGCGTCTCGGGGCTGGCCACCGACGCCTTCAGCTTCATCGGTTTCGCGCCGCGCAAAACCGGGCCGCGCCGGGCCCTGCTGCAGCGCCTCGCCCAGCGCAGCGAAACCTTGATCTTCTACGAGTCTCCCCGCCGGGTGACCGCCTTGATCAGCGACCTGATGGCGGTCTTGGGAGACCGACCGGCAGTGCTGGGCCGCGAGATGACCAAGCCCTACGAGGAGTTTCTCCGCGGCGCCCTCTCGGTAATCCAGGAGGCCCTGGCCCGACGGCCGATGGTCCGGGGAGAAGTCACCCTGCTGGTGGCCGGGGCCCCCGAGGCGGCGGCGCCGGCCGATGCCATGCTGGAAAAAACCTTGACAGCGGCCCTGGAGAACCGCTGCAACTCCACGGCCGACATCGTCCGGGATGTGGCCCGGCGCTTCGGCGTGCCGCGCAAGACGGTGTACGCGCTGGCGCTTAAGATCCGGCAAGAGGTTGACACCGGCGGCGATGGGTCGCAACCTTGACAGACAAGAAAATGGCGCCGTTCTTGCCTTCAACCACTTCTTCGACAATGCGGCGTTGATCCCAACGAAAAGAAAGGAACCGATTTCCATGGACCGAATCGACGCCATCTTCAACCCCACCACCGTCGCCGTGGTGGGCGCCTCCACCGTTGCCGGCAAGGTGGGCCACGACATCTTCGTCAACATCCTGCGGGGGGGCTACACCGGCACCCTCTACCCGGTCAACCCCAAGGCCAAGAGCGTGGCCAGCGTGCGGGCCTACCCGGACATCGCCGAGATCCCGGACACCGTCGATCTGGCCATGCTCGTCGTGCCGCCGCCGGCGGCCCTCAAGGCCGTGGAAGACGCCATCGCCAAGGGGACGCGGGGAATCGTCATCGTTTCGGCGGGCTTCCGCGAGGTGGGCGGCCAAGGGCTGGAAATCGAGAACCGGATCAAAGACATGTGCCGCGAAGCGGGCGTGCGCCTGGTGGGGCCCAACTGCCTCGGGGTGATCAATCCCAACCCGATGGTGCGACTCAATGCGAGCTTTTCGGCCCGCATGCCCAAGCCGGGCAACATCGCCTTCATCTCCCAGAGCGGTGCCTTGTGCACCGCGGTCCTCGATTTCGCCGCCGACCGCGAGTTCGGCTTTTCCAAGTTCATCTCCATCGGCAACAAGGCCGACGTGGACGAGCTGGACCTGTTGCGCTACTTCCACGCCGATCCGGACACCGAGGTGATCATGCTCTACATCGAGGAGCTGCGGCGCAGCGGCACCGAGTTCATCGAAGCCGTCAAGGAGATCACCTCCGGCATCCTGCCCAAGCCGGTGCTGGCCATCAAGTCCGGCCGCACCGGGGCCGGCGCCGCCGCGGCCGCCTCCCACACCGGGTCTTTGGCCGGCAGCGAGTCCCTCTACGACGCCCTTTTCAAGCAGTGCGGCGTCATCCGCGTCGAATCCATCGACGAGCTGTTCGACTTCGGCTCCGCCTTCGCCTACAAGAACGAAACCGCCCTGGGCAAGCTGCGGCGCAAGGTACCCGACGGCAACCGGGTGGCCATCGTCACCAACGCCGGCGGCCCGGGGATCGTGGCCACCGACATGACCGTTTCCAGCGGGTTGCGCCTGGCGGAATTCGGCGAGGAGACCATCGCGGCCCTGGCGAGCCACCTGCCGGCGGCGGCCAACCTGAAAAACCCGGTGGACGTCATCGGCGACGCGGCCCAGGACCGTTACGAGAACGCCCTGGGGGCGGTGATCCGGGACGAGAATGTCGACGGCGCCCTGGTGATCTTGACCCCCCAGTCGATGACCAACGTCCTCGGCACCGCCGAGGCCATCACCCGCATCGCCAGCCGCAGCCACAAGCCCATCATCTGCTGTTTCATGGGCGTGATCGACGTCTCACCGGGCGTCAAGTACCTCCAGGAGCACGGGATTCCCGTCTACCGCTTCCCGGAGAATGCCGCCAAGGCCCTCGGTGCCCTCTACCGCTACAGCCGGTGGCTCAACCGCCAGATCCTGGCCCCCTTCACCCTTACCCACGACCGGGAAAAGGCCGCGGGCATCATCGCCGGCTGCCTCGACCGGGGCCAGACCTACCTGGGAGAGCTGGACGGTTTGGCGCTGCTGCAATGCTACGGCTTCCATACCCTGCCCACCGAGCTGGCCGTGGACGCCGACGCGGCGGTGACCATCGCCGAGAAAATCGGCTTTCCGGTGGTGATGAAGATCGTCTCGCCCCAGATCGTCCACAAGAGCGACGCCGGCGGGGTACAGGTGGGACTGGCGGACCCGGACGCGGTGCGCCGCGCCTTCGACGAGATCGTGGCCAGCGCCCGGGCCTTCGACCCGGCCGCCGAGATCCAGGGCGTGCTGGTGCAGCAGATGGCCGCCCCCGGCGAAGAACTGATTCTGGGCCTCACCCGCTACCCGGTCTTCGGCCCCCTGCTGATGTTCGGCCTGGGCGGCATTTTCGTGGAAGTTTTCCAGGACGTGGTCTTTCGGCTGGCGCCGGTGACGCGCAACTCGGCCCGCCGCATGATCCGCAGCATCCGCGGCATCAAGCTGCTGCAGGGGTTTCGCGGCCGCCCCAAGGCGGACATCGAGGCCCTGGAACGGCTGCTGGTGGGGCTGTCGGACCTGGCGCTGGACCATCCTCAAATCAAGGAACTGGACATCAACCCTTTGCGGGTCCACCCCGAGGGACAGGGGCACACCGTGGCCGACTGCCGCATCCTGCTGGCGCCCGAAACCAGATCCTGACAAACTCGCCAAAAGGCAAAAATCACCACGTCGGTGAGCAGCAGGTCGATGCGGCCATTGGAGCGCCTGGAACCCGGAACCGGCGCTTCAGTAACTTCCTAACAGCTTGAGAAAATCGGCCCGCTCGGCCAGGAGACGGCGGGTTTCGGCGTGCTCGGCCGTCTCCAGGTCCGCTTCCAAATCGATATAAAAGAGGTAGCGCCACGGTTCGCCGGGCAGCGGGCGCGATTCGAGCTTGATCATGTTGATGCCGCACTCGGCGAAAACCTGCAGGATCGCCAACAGGGCCCCGGGCCGGTTGGGCGCCGTGCAGATCAGGGATGTCTTCTGCCCCTGGCGCCGGTCCAGCGGGGCCTTTCCGATCACCACGAAACGGGTGTAGTTGCGCGGGTTGGTCTCGATCCCCGCGGCGAGCACCGCCAGGCCGTAGGTCTCGGCCGCCACCCGGTTGGCGATGGCGGCGTCGCCGGGCGTCTCGGAGCGTCCCACCCGCTCGGCGGCCCCGGCGGTATCGCTCACCGCCACCCGCTCCCAGTCGTACTGCTCCAGGTAGTGGAGGCACTGGCCGAAGACCTGGGGATGGGACAGGACCCGCCGGATGTCGGCGAGCCGGGTACCGGGCCGGGCCACCAGGTCGTGGACGATGCGCAGCTTGATCTCGCCGACGATCTTCAAATCGTAGGTGAGCAGGTGGTCGTAGTTCTGATGGATGCTGCCGCTGAGGCTGTTCTCGATGGGCACGATACCGAAATCGGCCCGGCCGTCGGCCACGGCGTCGAAGACGTCCTTGAAGCTGGGCAGGGCCACGGCCTCAACCTGCTCGCCGAAGTACTGCTGGCAGGCCTTGTGGCTGAAGTTGCCCGCCCGCCCCATGAAGGCGGCGCAGCGGCTGGGTTGACGGCCTTCGGAGACGGGGCGCCGCATGGCAGCGGCCTTGTCCAGGTAGGCGAAATCGACCTGCTTGTCCACCACGGGGGCAATGACGTACAAGTCGCGCATCAGTTGGGCGAACTGGTCCGGGTAGAGACTCTGGGGGCCGTCGGAGAGGGCGTTATCCGGATCGTGGTGCACCTCGATCATCAGCCCGTCGGCCCCGGCGGCGATGGCGGCCCGGGCCATTGGGGCGACCTTTTCCCGGATCCCGGTGGCATGGCTCGGATCAATGAGCACCGGCAGGTGGGTGAGCTGGCGCAGCACCGGGATAGCCGTCAGGTCCAGGGTGTTGCGCGTAAACGGCTCGAAGGTGCGGATGCCCCGCTCGCAGAGGATCACGTGGGGGTTGCCCTCGGCCAGGATGTACTCGGCGCTCATGAGCCACTCCTGGATCGTGGCCGACAGGCCGCGCTTGAGCAGTACCGGCTTGCCCATGCGGCCCACACACTTGAGCAGCTCGAAGTTTTGCATGTTGCGCGCGCCGATTTGCACCAGGTCCACGTACTTCATCATCAGGTCGGCCTGGCCCGTGGCGGTCATTTCGGCCACCACCGGCATGCCGAAGGTCTCGCGCACCTCGGCCAGGTACTTGAGCCCCTTCTCGGCCAACCCCTGGAAGGCGTAGGGCGAGGTGCGCGGCTTGAAGGCCCCGCCGCGGAAAATCACGGCACCGGCCTTGCGCACCGCGGCGGCGATGGTCATCACCTGCTCGCGGCTTTCCACGGCGCACGGCCCGGCCACCACCACCAGCCGGTCCGCGCCCACGGTTACGTCGCCCACCTGCACCCGGGTATCCTTCGGATGCATGTCTCGTCCGGCGAGCTTGAACGGCGTGCCCACCGGCACCAGGGCCGCGACGCCTTCCAGACGCTCCAAAAAGGCCGGGTCCACCGACTCTCCGCCCAGGATGCCGATCCGCGGCACTCCCTGGTCGCCGAGATCCCGGCAGTCGTAGCGGTTGCGGCGCAGGGTCTGCAAGAGGCGGGCCCTGGCCTCCACAGACAAATCAGGGGCAAGTTCCAGAATCATCTCTTTTTTCCTTTCGATGCAACGGTGAGCGGACTTTTTTCCGCGATGAGACGCCGCGCCAAAAACGAACCCCGGAGGGAGCAGGTCCTTCCGGGGTCCATAAAAAGAAAACCCGGATGGACCGATTCAGTCCATCCGGGGTGCAATCAGGCGGTCGCCGGCCTACACGTCCGGATGGACGCTTCTAAAACCAAAAAAGAAGCGTCCGGCAAAAAAACAGCGGTGCAGCGGGCGGAACGGTTTCATGTCTCTTTTCCTCGTGACAAGCTGTAGCCTGAATGGCGAACTCTTGTCAAGACGACCTTTTGATCTGCCGCAACCGTTCAATGATCGGCGCCATGCGCTCCCGCTGTTCGGGAGGGACCATCAGCGCCGGCATGCGCCGGTTGGACGCCAGATTCATGGGCACCGGGTCCAGTTGTCCGCGGCCATAGGCTTCCTTGAAATCGGGCCGGCCCAGCAAAGGCAGCAGGTCCGAGAGGTTGCCGGTGGCCCCGGCGGCGTCCAGGTCTTCGATGACCTGCTGAAAGACGGTGTTGACGGTGATGAGAAAATCGTCGATGGTGGCGTAGCCGACCGCGCCGCAGGGCCGGGTCGATACCATGCAGCGGCAGGCGAAGGGGCGCAGCGGATAGATCGGACAGCAGCGGTTGTGCAACAAGGGGCAGGGACCGGCTGCCGGATCGGCTTCCTCCTCCGGCAGCGCTTCGCCGTCCAACGCCATGGCCGCGATGCTGTTGATCCCCGTCCGCGGCCGAAAACGCCGCGGATCCGGGGCCGCCGCAAGGGACGCCAGGACCGCTTCGGCCGCATCGCCCAGCCCCGCGACGATCCCCAGGGCCTCCAGGGTCGTCAAGGTGACATTGGCGGTGCAGCAGGCGTCGCAGCCCCGGTGGCAGGCCAGCTCGCGAGAGGCCAGCACCTCGTCGTAGATGTCATAGATGCGTTGCAACGCGTTAAGCCGATCTTCAAGCACGCGAGTCACCGGGGACCTCACCAACCGTTCATTTGAAATCTGAAATTTCTCCGGAGGAAAACGCCATGTCCGCCAGCACCGTATACTACATGGACCTGAGCGCCAAGTGGAAAGAAAACCTCGTCCAGAAGCTCGGCCGCCTCATGGCCCGTGCCGGCCTGGCCAAAACGATTCACCAACGGGATCTGGTAGCCGTCAAGCTGCACTTCGGCGAGCTGGGCAACCTCGCCTACATCCGGCCGCCGTTTCTGCGGCGCATCGTCGAAGACGTGTGCAGCGCCGGCGGCCAGCCGTTTCTCACCGACGCCAACACCCTGTATGCCGGCACCCGCGGAGATGCCGTCAGCCACCTGAGGACCGCCATCGTCAACGGCTTTTCCTATGCCGTGGTGGGCGCCCCCCTCATCATCGCCGACGGGCTGCGGGGCCGCAGCGAAACGGCGGTGCCCATCGATGGGAAGCGTTTCGATACCGTTTACATCGCCGAGGAAATCGCCGCGGCCGACGCGCTGGTATCGGTGGCCCACGTCAAGGGTCACGAATTGGCCGGATTCGGCGGCACCATCAAGAACCTCGGCATGGGCTGCGCATCGCGCCGGGGCAAGCTGGCCCAGCACTCCACCGTGCACCCCAAGGTGAAAAGAAGGCGCTGCGTGGGCTGCGGCGAGTGCGTGGCCCACTGCAGCCAGCACGCCCTGTCGCTGGTGGAGAAAAAGGCGGTCATCGACGACGGGCGCTGCATCGGCTGCGGCGAATGCATTCTGGTCTGCCCCAACGGGGCCATCCAGGTCCAATGGAACCAGAGCGTATCGGTATTCCTGGAGAACATGATCGAGTACACGGCCGGGGTGCTGGCCACCAAGCCGAAGAAGGCCTTTTTCATCAATTTCGTCACCAACGTCTCGCCCGGCTGCGACTGCCTGCCCTTCAACGACAGTCCCATTGTACGCGACATCGGCGTGCTGGCAGCCACCGACCCGGTGGCCATCGACCAGGCCGCCGTGGACCTGATCAACCAGGAAGCCGCCCTGCCCGGCACCGCCCTCAAGACCCACACGGCCCCCGGCGAGGACAAGCTGCGCGGCTTGTATCCCGAGGTGGATTGGCCTCACCAGCTAGCCTACGCGGAAGAGATGGGCCTGGGGAAGCGAAAGTACAAGCTGGTGCGGATCTGACCGGCGGACATCGGCCCAGGCGAAAGCGGTTTTATTGCTTTTTGGCCTGCCGGCATTAGGTTGAATGGCCGGAGGCGACGCAAAACCGAGGGGACAAAACCGAGGGGAGGAATCGCCATGCATGAATTTTTCATCGCCATCGCGCTTTTCGGCCTGTTTGTCGCCGGGCTGCCCCTGCGCCAGCGGCGGCACCCGGGCCAGGCGGGCGGCGGCGCCCACCACGGCGGCCGCATCCGCCGCCCCGGTTGTTCGCCCCGGGCCGGGGTCGCCTCCCCTCCCCCTCCGTCCCGCTAAGCCGCCGCCGTGGAAGCCTTGACATCCTATCGCCAGTTGGTGGCCAAAGTCGACGCCCAATGGGCCCGCAGCGCCCAAATGCTCGGTGCCAGGCTGCACTGCGGCCCGGGCTGCTGCGACTGCTGCCGGCAGCACATCTCGGTGTTTCCCGTTGAAGCGGTGAACATCGCCCTGGCCGTTGACGCGCTGCCCGGTGATGCGGCCGACGCCCTGCGCCGCCGGGGCGCACGCACCCCCGCCGACGGCTCCTGCCCGCTGCTGGATGCCGACGGCCACTGCGCCCTCTACGCGGCCCGGCCCATCATCTGCCGCACCCAGGGGCTACCGCTGCTGGTCGCCACCGACAACGGCGACCAGGTAGCCGCCTGCCCCCTGAACAAAGTGGACGGGGCGCCCTTGCCGGCGGCCGCCGTCGTCGACCTGGAACGGCTCAACCGGATCCTGGCGGCCGTCAACCGGCTCTTCGTGCAAACCGCCATGCCCAAGGCGCCCGAGCGCATTCCCATCGCCGCCGCCCTGGAGATCCGGATACCATGACCCATCGGCAAATCATCGAACAGCTCAACCGGGATCTGGAAGCCCTGCGCTTCGCGCCCCCGGTCACCCACGTGTACAATCCCCTGGACTATGCCAAGGTGGCGTATCTCCAGTACGCCGAGCGCTACGGCCGGGGCCGGCGGCCGGTGGTGCTGCTGGGCATGAACCCCGGCCCCTGGGGCATGGCCCAAACCGGGGTGCCTTTCGGCGATGTCCCCATGGTCACTGAATGGCTCGGCCTCCAGGCGCCCGTCGGCCGGCCGGCCGTGATGCATCCCAAGCGCCCGGTGGAAGGGTTCGCCTGCCGGCGCAGCGAAGTGAGCGGCCGGCGGCTCTGGGGCTGGGCCCGGGACGTTTTCGGCACGCCGCAACGCTTTTTCGAAAACTTCTTCGTCGCCAACTACTGTCCCCTGGTCTTCATGGAGGCCGGCGGCCGCAATCGCACCCCGGACAAGCTGCCCGTCGGCGAGCGCCGCCCCCTGGAGGCCGCCTGCGACCGTGCCCTGGCGGCCCTGGCGGAAATGATGAAACCGGGGCAC
Organism: Desulfobacteraceae bacterium; assembly: GCA_011042305.1. GTDB lineage: Bacteria > Desulfobacterota > Desulfobacteria > Desulfobacterales > UBA2174 > UBA2174. The sequence continues at coordinate 9,205 of DQXI01000149.1, read as the reverse complement.
GTCATCGGCGTGGGGGCCTTTGCCGCTGCCAGCGCGCGCCGCGCCCTGGCCCACACATCCATCTCGGTGGGCCAAATCACCCATCCCAGCCCCGCCAACCCCAGGGCCAATCAAAACTGGGCCGCTCGTATCAAAGTCGAGCTGGCCGAACTGGGACTCGGAGCCTTGCTGCCATGACCGCCTTGCGTCTTTACGACGTCCACTGCCATCTCCAGGATACGCGCCTGGCAAACGACCTGCCGGCGGTGCTGGCCCGGGCCGCCGAGGCAGGGGTGGCGCGGATGATGTGCTGCGGCACCGCACCGGAGGACTGGCCCACGGTGCTCGACCTGGCCGCGCGTTATCCCCGGGTACGCCCCTCGCTGGGGCTTCACCCCTGGTACCTGGAGCGACGGACCGCCGACTGGCGCGAACGGCTCGAGGCCCTTGTGGCGGCCAACCGCTGCGGGGTGGGGGAAATCGGGCTGGACCACCACCTGCCGGCCGACACCCGCCCCCTGCAGTTGGCGGCGTTCCGCTTCCAGGTGGCCCTGGCCAACCGCTACGGCCGGCCGGCGTCGATTCACTGCCGGCGCGCCTGGCGGCCGCTGCTCGAAGAACTCAAGGCCCAGGGCGGATTGTCTGCCGGCGGCCTGGTGCACGCCTACGGCGGTGGCCCGGACATCGTGGCCGCCCTGGCCCGGCGCAACGTGTCGGTCTCCTTCGGCGGCGGCATCACCCGCCCCAATGCCCGTCGCCCGGTGGAGGCCTGCCGCGCCGTGGCCGCCGACCGCCTGCTGGTGGAAACCGACAGCCCGGACATCCTGCCCTCCGGCTGTCCCGGACCGCACAACGAACCGGCCTGTCTCGCGGAGGTCATCCGGGCCGTGGCAACGGCCCGGGGACTGGAGATCAACGAAGCGGCAAATCTCACCTGGGACAACGCCCGGCGGTTGTTTGCCGGATTGGAATCGTCGGAGGAAAGGGGTTAGGTTTGAACCAGGCGGTTGCTTGGGCTTTCCTGATCCAAGGGCAGGAAATTGTCGACAGGATGCCCGAGGGTTGGAATAATATCCCCATGGAGGTGGCCGGCGGCAGCGAAAAGACCGGTGCCTTGCGGACTCGACAACGGAAAGAGACCACATGATAACGGCCATCGGCGAAGCACTGGTGGATGAATTCCCCGATTCGCGCCGGGTGGGAGGCGCACCGCTCAACTTTGCCATCCACGTGCAGCACCTGGGTTGCCCGGTGCGTTTTGTCACCCGGCTCGGCGATGATGAATCGGGGCGGCTGGTCCTGGAAACCATGAAGCGCCACGGACTCGATACCAGCGGCGTCCAGATCGATGCCCAAAGGCCCACCGGAACGGTCCGGGTGAAATTGTCGGAAAACGGAACCCCTGCTTATGACATCGTGGCCGATGCGGCCTATGACGCCATCGCGCCGCCGAAGGGGATCGAGGATTCCCGACTCGTCTATTACGGCACTCTGGCCCAGCGCACCGAGCAGGGGTTCGAAGGCATCCAGCAAACCCTGCGGATGCTGCCACCGGCGGTGGTGCGGTTTATGGACATCAACCTGAGACCTGGCAACTACCAGCGACGCACCGTGGAAGCATCGCTGTCGCAAAGCGAACTGCTCAAGCTCAGCCAGGAAGAGCTGAACACGCTCGGGGCGATGCTGTTTCCCCGAACGCCGGCCCGAGACCTGCCACAGGCCCTGATGGCGCACTTTGACATCGACGAAGTGTTGCTGACGGCCGGCGCCGAGGGCGCCGCCTGGATGACCCGCCAGGGCGACGCCGACCGGGTGCCGGCAGCCCCGGCGCCGCGCATCGTGGACACCGTCGGCGCCGGCGACGCCTTTGCGGCGGTATGGGTGGTCGGATGGCTGAAAGGAGTACCGGCCAAGCGGCGCCTCGCCGCCGCAGCCGCTTTCGCCGCGCACATCTGCAGCCTGCCCGGCGCCCTGCCCGCCGAATTTGACTGCTACCGAAGCCTATCGCAGATGTTGGGAGACTGAGACAATGGCCCCAAACGGGTTGTACATCCAGATGTTCAGCATCCACGGACTGCTCCGTGCCGAGAACATGGAGCTGGGCAGAGACGCCGACACCGGCGGGCAGATCAAGTACGTGGTGGAGCTGGCGCGGCACGTCGCCCAGCGCGAGGAAGTCCGGCGCGTCGATTTGTTCACGCGACTGATCGCCGACAAGAAGGTTTCCGGGGACTATGCCCGTGAGGTGGAAGAGGCCGGCCCCGGGTTCCGTATCGTGCGCATCCAGTGCGGGGGGCGCAAGTACATCCGCAAGGAGTTGCTTTGGCCCCACCTGGATGAATACATCGACAAGACCATCAAGCATACCAAGCGTATCGGCGACATTCCCGACATCGTCCACGGCCACTACGCCGATGCCGGTCAGGTGGCCATGGAGCTGGCGCGCATTTTCGGCGTCCCCTTCCTTTACACCGGCCACTCCTTGGGACGGGCCAAGCAGGCGCGCTTGGCCGAAGGCGGGATGTCGCAGGAAGAAATGGCGCGTCGCTACCGCATCGGCCACCGCATCGCGGTGGAAGAGGAAATTCTCCAGCACGCCGACCTGGTCATCGCCAGCACCCGCCAGGAAGTCGAGGTCCAGTACGGGATGTACCGCAACGGCCAGATACCGCCATTCAAGGTGATCCCGCCCGGCATCGACATCGACCGGTTCTACCCCTACTACCACGACCTGCTGCCCGAAACGGCCTCGGACGAACGGGTCCGCTACGGCTACGCCCAGATGCTCCAGGAGCTGAACCGGTTTTTCATGCACCCGGAAAAACCGTTGATCCTCGCCTTGTGCCGTCCCGACGAGCGCAAAAACATCTCGGGTTTGGTGCGCGCCTATGGTGAAGATCCGGCCCTGCAGGCCATGGCCAACCTGGCCGTTTTCGCCGGCATCCGCAAGGACATCGACCGCATGGAGGACAACGAGCGGGAGGTGCTCACCCGGATGCTGCTGCTGATGGACAAGTACGACCTGTACGGCAAGATGGCCATCCCCAAGCGTCACGAGGCCGAATACGAGGTGCCGGCCCTCTACCGCATCGCCGCCGAAAAGCGAGGGGTGTTCGTCAACCCGGCCCTCACCGAACCCTTCGGGCTGACGCTGCTGGAAGCCTCGGCCAGCGGCCTGCCCATCGTGGCCACCAGCGACGGCGGTCCCCGGGACATTGTGGCCAACTGCCAAAACGGCATCCTGGTAAATCCCACCGACCACCGGGCCATCGCCGAAGCGCTCAAAAGTCTCATCACCGACGGCCAAAAGTGGGAAACCTTTTCCAGAAACGGCGTCATCAACGTTCGCAAGCACTACACCTGGGACAGCCACGCCGAGCGTTACATCAGGGAAGTGGCGGCCATCCAGCAGGCCCATAGGGATAAAAAGATGCAAAGGGCGGTCCCCTCGGATGCCATCGGCCATCGCCTGACGCGACTGAACCACTTCCTGGTCACCGACATCGACAACACCTTGATCGGCGAAGACAACAGCCGCCTGGCGGAGCTGGTGGCGCTGCTGGAAAAGCACCGGCAATCCGTCGGTTTTGCCGTGGCCACCGGCCGGACGGTGGATTCGGCGGTAAAGATCCTCGAGGAACACGGCATCGGTTGGCCCGATATCCTGATCACCTCGGTAGGCGCCGAGATTTACTACGGCCGGCAACTGCACTTCGGCCGGGGTTGGGAGACCCACATCTCCAGCCACTGGGACCGCGACAAAATCAAAAAGTTGCTGGCCGATTTCGATTTTCTGCGCTACCAGCCGGAGGCGGCCCAGCGCCGCTTCAAGCTCAGCTACGACATGGATCCCGGCAAGGACCGTCTGGCACGCATCCACGATCGGCTGAGCCGCCACAGGTGCCGCTACAACCTGATTTACTCCCACCAAAAATACCTCGACATCCTCCCCTGGCGGGCCTCCAAGGGCAAGGCGCTGCGCTACCTGAGCTACACTTGGGAAATTCCGCTGGGCAATTTCGTCGTCTGCGGCGACTCGGGAAACGACGAGGAAATGCTGCGGGGTGAACCCCGGGGCGTGGTGGTGGCCAACCACAGCCCGGAGCTGGGTCACCTGAAAGGCCGGAAGGGGATTTTCTTTGCCCGCAGCGCCTGCGCCGGCGGCATCCTGGAAGGCATTGAACATTATCGGCTGCTCGAAAAGGCAAGAAAGGCCAGCCCGTGAACCTGAAAAACCAAGTCCAACTGATCAGCTACCCCGACAGCCTGGGCAAGAACCTGCTCGAACTGCACTACGTGCTGCGCCGCTACCTGCGCAGCGCCATCGGCGGCATTCACCTGCTCCCCTTTTATCCTTCCTCCGCCGACCGGGGATTCGCCCCTCTGACCTACGACGAGGTGGACCCGGCCTTCGGCACCTGGGAGGACGTGGAGCGCATCGGCCACGACTTCGACCTGATCATCGACTTCATGGTCAACCATATCTCGCGCCAGTCTCTGTTCTTCCAGGACTACATGGAAAAGGGATTCGCCAGCGAATATGCCGACATGTTTCTGAGTTTTCAAAAGATCTCCCCTGAAAACAACATCAGCCAAGAAGACCTGGCCAAGGTCTACACCCGCAAGCCGCGGCCGCCGTACACGGTCATCGAGCGGCCCGACGGGTCCAAGGAAAAGATCTGGTGTACCTTCGATTACGAACAGATCGACCTGGACCTCCAATCGCCCAAAACCCGCGAGGTGATGCGCAAGTTCCTCATCCGCCTGGCGCGTTCCAGCGCCAAGATGCTGCGCATGGACGCCTTCGCCTACACCACGGTGCGCATCGGCACCAACTGCTTCTTCCTGGAACCGGAGGTGTGGGAAATTCTCGCATGGCTGCGGGAATTCGCCGTGGCCTTCGACACCGAGATCCTGCCGGAGGTGCACGAACACTACAGCTACCAGCTGCGCCTGGCACAAAAGGGCTACTGGGCCTATGATTTCGCCCTGCCGATGCTCGTGCTCCACACCCTCTACCACCACACCCACACCCGGCTGCGCAATTGGCTCGAGATCTGCCCGCGCAAGCAGATCACCACCCTGGACACCCACGACGGCATAGGCGTGGTGGACGTGGTCGGCCTGATGGACCAGGAGGAGATCGACCGGACCGTCAACGGCCTCTACGAAAAAGGCTCCAATACCAAGAAGATTTACTCGGGCCCAGAATACCAGAACCTGGACGTCTACCAGGTCAACTGCACCTACTACTCGGCCCTGGAATGCAACGACGACTCCTACCTGGCGGCGCGGACGATCCAGTTTTTCGCACCGGGCATTCCCCAGGTCTACTACGTGGGGCTGCTGGCCGGGGAAAACGACCTGGAACTGGTAGAAAGCACCAAGAACGGACGGGACATCAACCGCCACGGCTACGATTTGGACGAAATCGACCGGGACCTCGAGAAACCGGTGGTCCAGCGGCTGCTGGACCTGATGGTCTTCCGCAACACCCATCCCGCCTTTGGCGGTAATTTTGCTGTTCTCGACTCCCCCGAGGACCGGTTGATCCTGCGGTGGGTCAAGGGCGGCGACAGCGCCGAGGCCCGCATCGACCTGAACACCTACGCAACGCGCATTGTCTACACGGACCCAGCTTCCGGCAAACAACGGGAGCAGTTCGTGTAACCCGCGCTGAGGCCCCAGCCCTATGGGAGTGCCGATGCGTTTCGAACACCTGCTGCAAATGGCCGAGCGTCCCGGGCTGCCCGAGCCGATCCGCCGCCTGCGCCGCGACGGCCTGCGCGCCCTGGTCGAGGCCATCGAGAGTGTCCTGCCCGAGGTGCTCCTGCCGGCCAAGGTCCACCTGGACGACGATGTGCTGGCCATCGACGATGTCACGGTAGCGCGCAAGGCCTTTCCCCCCGTCGTCATTGTCGGCGGCGGCAAGGCGACTGCAGGCATGTGCCGCAGCCTGGTGGCCCTGCTGGAGGAAAGCACGCCGTTTACCGGCGCCGTCAACATCCCCTACGGCCAACCGGTGCCGGATAAAATCACTGCCCCCGGCCGTCGCGGCGAAGTGCATGTCACCTTCTGCAGCCACCCCATCCCCGACGAAGCCGGCGTCGCCGGGGTTGAAAAAATGTGCCGGATCATCGCCGCCAGTCCGCCAGAAACCCTCGTCCTGGCCCTCATCTCCGGCGGCGGGAGCGCCCTGATGCCTTTGCCGGCCGAAGGGATCACGCTGAAAGACAAGCAAGCGGTCAATCGGCTGCTCCTTTCCTGCGGTGCGTCCATCCGGGAGATCAACTGCGTGCGCAAGCACCTGTCCCGGGTCAAGGGCGGCGGCCTGTCCGCGGTGGCCCATCCGCGCCGCGTCTTTTCCCTCATCATCTCCGACGTGGTGGGCGACGACCTGCAGGTCATCGCCTCCGGGCCCACGGTGCCCGATGCCACCACCTTCGCCGAAGCCGATGACATCGTCCGCCGCTACGGCATCTTGGAGCAACTGCCCCAAAGCGTCCGGCGACGCCTGGCCGACGGCCTGGCCGGACGGATCGCGGAAACCCCCAAGCCGGGAGATCCGATTTTCAAAAACACCGTCAACCGCATCATCGGCAGCGCGCAGACCGCCGCCGCCGTGGCGCGGCAAAGCTTGGCGCAGCGGCGCTATGACGCCGGCATCTTCGCTGCCGACCTGCACGGCGAAGCCCGCCGCTACGGGGCGCAACTGGCGCGGCAACTGCCGGGTTTCCACGCCGGCGGATCCCGACGTGCCGCCATCGGCACCGGCGAATTCACCGTCACCCTCCGGGGAAGCGGTAGCGGCGGCCGCAACCAGGAAATGCTGCTGGCCGTGCTCGACGAGCTGAGTGAAACCCCCCACCTGGAGGCTCACCGGTTGTCGTGGGTGGTCATCTCGGCGGCCTTCGACGGCATCGAGGGCAACTCCGGGGCCATGGGGGCGGTGATCGATTCGACCTCGCTCGAACGGTCGAAGGCCCTGGGCATCGACCTGCGATCCCACCTGGAGCGAAACGATGCCAAAGCCGTCTTCCAAGCCCTGGGCGACTTGCTGGTCACCGGCCAGACAGGCACCAACGTCAACGACATGACCTTGATTCTCATCGACGGATGACCGCGCATCAAACGTCGACATCGCTGCCGCTGAAAGCCTCCGATGATGCCTACGGCGCCGAAATCCCACTTCACGCGACTTTTGCGCCGTCTCGCCGTCAAGCCGCGCGCCTTGACACCAGGAGGTCTTTCTCTCTATACGATCGGGTCCCAATGTTGAAGTTGCCTTGATGCGCAGGAGGATTGGTGGAATTTGACAATCATGTAAGAAACGCCTTTGGTAAGTGCGACCTCCCGGTCAACACCGTCGACAGGATCAAGCAGGGGTTCGAAGCCCTGGGTTTTGAGGTGGGCTATGAAGCCCACCGGGTCTGCGGGCGGCTCCACTGGGGCCGGACCTGGATCGATGCCCTGCAAATCGTTTGCCTGGGCAAGGGCGTAACCCCTGAGCTGGCCCAGGCCAGCGCCTACGCCGAACTGGCCGAGCGCTTCAGCGGCGGGCTGTTCTATCCGGTCTTCGAAGAACAGGTGCGCTTCCACCTGCCGGCGATCTACGACGAGGTCGCCACCCGCTTCCTCGATTTCGCCTGGCTGCCCGGTTACGTCCAAAGCCACCCGGACCGGGTGTCCAACGCCGTGCGCATCGAGGAACTGCTGGCCCGTGAGACCCATCTGACCGACGCCCAGTTGGCCGAAATCAAGGGCAGCCGCATGGCCTCCCACTGGGTGGACGGCTACAGCCTGCTGCGCAACGAGACGGTCAAGGTCCCCATCAACCTAGTGGCCTACATCCACGGCTCCAACGGCCTGGCCGCCGGCAACACCATCGAGGAGGCGATCATCCAGGCCTCCTGCGAAATCTTCGAACGCCACGCCACCATCCAGACCGTGGGGCCCGAGCGCATCGCCCCCACCATCGCCGCCGACACCATTGCCAGCCCATTGATCCAGGAGCTCATCGGTTTCTACCGGGAACGAAATGTCGAGGTCCTGGTCAAGGACCTCTCCCTTGACGGGCTGCTGCCGGTCATCGGGGCACTCTTTGTCAACCGCAACCTCAAGCCCGATCGCCTGGAGTACCGGATCCTCAACGCCGGGGCGTCTTTTCACCTGGAAGAGGGCCTGACGCGCTGTCTCACCGAGGGGATGCAGGGCCGCACCACCCTGGCCGCTCCCCGGCCGGAGCTTGATCGCCCCGTGGTGCCCCGCTCCCGGGTGAACAACCTCTACCTGCTGATGCGCTGCGGCATCTCGCTCAAGGACATCTCCTTTCTGGAAGGGGGAGAAACCCGTCCGTATCCGGCTGCTTCCAGGATCGAGGACCTGCACGGGGAACTGGAAGCGCTCAAGGCCATCTGCCGGCGGCTGGAAACCGACTGCATCATCGTGGATCACACCCACCCCGTGCTCCGGTTTCCCGTGGTCCGGGTCATCATTCCGCGGGTCTCGGATTTTCTGCCGTATCTCGGCAAGGAGATCCTGGTGGCGAACCAGACCAAGCCGTCGGCGGCGTGGCGCGGCCAAGTGTTCAAGGCCGCCATGGAGAGTTTTTTCGGCGACTTCGAGGGAGAATGAACCATGGCGCCAACCCCCGTCGCCTATCATCGGGCCACCGCCTACGACCGCCGGGCGATGGAACCCCACGGCCTCGGCTGGGCCAACCAGCCCTCGCCGTACAAGGCCTACCCCGGCCTGGATGGAGTCCCGCTGCCGGAGGTTGAGAATCTCCCCGGGGCAGGTCTCCAAGCAGTTTACCGCGCCGACAGCCCTCAAGCATCGGCCTCCCCCGACCTGGCCGCGCTGTCGCGGATCTGCTTCCTGGCCGCGGGTCTCACCGCCCGCTTCCGCCACGGGGACGACTACTTCTACTACCGCAGCGCCCCCTCCGCCGGGGCCCTCTACCCCAATGAAATCTACCTGGCGGCCTTGAACGACGCGGCGGCGCCGGCGGGGATCTACCATGTAGGGGTGCACAACCGGTTCCTCACCCGGATCCGCACCGGTGGACATGATGGAATGTTGCGGGCTGCGGTGCCAGATCTGCCGGCGGATGGCGGCTGGGTGTTTCTTGTTTCCGGCATCTTTTTCCGCAGCGCCTGGAAATACCGCAAACGGGCCTACCGCTACGTCCTGCTGGACGCCGGCCACCTGGCCGAAAGCCTGCGGC
>DQXI01000077.1 GCA_011042305.1 Desulfobacteraceae bacterium | reverse complement strand
GATTTCACCTGCATAGCAGACATTGATGAAGAAGGTCTCGATGACGTCGTCCTGGTTGTGTCCCAGGGCCATCTTGCGGCAGCCGTCGGCTTCGGCGATTTCAAACAACCGCCGCCGGCGGCGCCGGGCGCAGAAAAAACAGGGATTCTCCAGGTTCTCCGGGCCGTGGGCGCGCACGCCGTCGTCGGTGTGGACCACCTTAAGGGGCAGACCGAGACCTTCGCAAAAGGCGGCGGCGGCCTGGCCGCGGTCGCCGGGGAAGCCCGGATCGATGTACACCGGCAACAGGGTGTAAGACACCGGCGACCATCGCTGGCGTTGGCGCAGCATCCACAGCAGCACCAGGCTGTCGGTGCCGCCGGAAACGGCCACCAGGATACGGTCCCCGGCCTCGATCATGGCGTAATCGCCGATGGCCCTTCCGATGGCGGTGTTGACCGCCCGGTATGCACGGGAAGGCCGCGCCACGCCGGCGTCAGGATTCCTTGGCAGCGTCGACCTTTTCCACCACCTTGCCGGCGGCGATCTCGCGCAGGGCCACCACGATATCCTCGTTCTTGGGCGAGCTGATCAGGTACTCGGACCCCTCGCGGATCTGACGCACCCGCCGCGCCACCATGTTTACCAGCTTGAAGCGGTTGTTCACCCGCTTGAGGCAGTCTTCCACCGTAATGCGTGCCACGTCGTATTCTCCTCGCTCGGCGCTCGGCGCATCGGGCTAAGCGCCGAGCGACAATTAAAGAATCTCCACCAACTCGTAGTAGCGCCTGCCCCCCGGCGCCTCGAGTACCACCTCTTCGCCGGGGCGTTTGCCCATGATGGCGCTGCCCAGGGGCGATGAGATCGAGATGCGTCCGCGCTCGATGTCCGACTCCTCCGGGCCCACCAGCTGGTAGAAGACCCGTTCGCCGGTCTCGACGTTTTCCAGGCTCACCCGGCTGGCAAAACGCACCCGGTCCCGGGGCAGGTCTTGCGAATCGATCACCTCGGCGTTGGCCAGCTTGTAGGCCAGCTCGTTGATGCGGGCCTCGAGAAAGCCTTGTCGATCCTTGGCCGCGGCATACTCGGCGTTTTCCGAAAGATCCCCCTGGCTGCGGGCGTCTTCGATGGCGCGGATGTTCTCCGGCCGCTCAATGGTCTTGAGTCGATCCAACTCTTGTTTGAGGGCCATGTAGCCCTCCTTGGTCATGGGAATCCGTTCCAACGCGACTTCCTTTTCTTGCCCCAAAGGCACCCGCCGCGATTCTGCCGTCGGCTTGCAACGGCGGCCCGGCGGGCAGGTTGCATGGTTATCCACGGGTCAGGTAGCGTCCATCCATAAATGATCTTTTTGCCCCATCTCTGCGTTCTGCTAAAAAAATAATCCTCGGAATATCAACCATATGCCTGCGGTTATTTTTTCGCAGGCCTTGATCTTGAACAAAAATCCTCATTTCTGGATGGACACCAGGTAATCGACGACCCGGTCGCCCACCTCGCTGGTGGTCAGCCCCATGCGTCCCGCGGCCACGTCCTTGATGTCGTTGCGCAGCACCCTCTGCACCGCCTCCTCGATCCAGCCGGCGGCCTGTCGTTCTCCAATGGTTTCAAGCATCAACTGGCCGGCGAGAATCGCCGCCAGCGGATTGATCTTGCCCTGGCCGGTGTACTTGGGGGCCGAACCGCCGATGGGCTCGAACATCGACACGCCGGCCGGATTGATGTTGCCGCCGGCGGCGATCCCCATGCCGCCCTGGATCATGGCCCCCAGGTCGGTGATGATGTCACCGAACATGTTGTCGGTGACGATCACATCGAACCACTCGGGATTTTTGACCATCCACATGCAGATGGCGTCCACGTTGGCGTAGTCGGTGCGGATATCCGGATACTCGGTGGCCACCTCGTCGAACACCCGCTGCCAGAGGTCGAAGGCATAGGTGAGCACGTTGGTCTTGCCACAGAGGGTGAGCTTCTTTTGACGGTTGCGCTGGCGGCAGTAATCGAAGGCAAAGCGGATGCAACGCTCGACCCCCTTGCGGGTGTTAATCGACTCCTGCACGGCCACCTCGTCGGCAGTGCCGCGCTTCAGGCAGCCACCGGCACCGGTGTAAAGCCCCTCGGTGTTTTCCCGCACCACCACGAAGTCGATATCCGCCGGCCCCTTGCCCTTCAACGGGGTGGACACCCCCTCGTAGAGCCGCACCGGCCTCAGGTTGATGTACTGATCCAACTGGAAACGCAGCTCGAGCAGAATCCCCTTTTCCAAGACCCCCGGCTTGACCCGCGGATGCCCGATGGCGCCCAGATAGATGGCATCGGCGCCCGCCAGCTTCGATACCGTGTCCGCGCCAAGCAGCTCGCCGCTGGCCAGGTAGTGTTCGCCGCCAAGGGGAAAATAGTCGTAGTCGAGAAGAAAACCCGCCTTGGCGGCGGCCGCATCCAGCACCTTGACCCCTTCGGCGATCACTTCCGGGCCGGTACCGTCTCCGGGCACCACCGCAATCGAATAACGCTTTGTCATACCATCCCTTCCGTTGTCGGCCGTCCCCGGTACGCCGCCCGGAACTCACCAGGCGGCGATTGAAAGTTCCATCCCGGACCCGGGCCGCCTATCTCAGATAACCCAGGATATGGGTGCCGGCTTGCACCCTGTCGCCCACTTTACACTCCAACCGCGCCTCCGGGGGCAGGAAAACGTCGAGCCGCGAGCCGAAGCAGATCATGCCGTAGCGCTGCCCCCGGTTCACCTCGTGGCCGACGGAAAGGCCGCAGATGATGCGTCGCGCAATGAGGCCGGCGATCTGGACCACCACGATCCGCTCGCCGTCGGCCGACTCCAGAGTAACGGCGTTGCGTTCGTTGACATCAGAAGACTTGTCGAGGTTGGCGGCGATGAATTTTCCCGGGTGGTAGTCCACCCGGGTGACCCGGCCGGCAATGGGCGCCCGGTTCACGTGGACGTTGAACACCGACATGAACACGCTCACCCGAACGCAGGGACCGCCGTACACCGAGCTGTGGGCTTCCGGGCCGGCGGCCACCACCTTGCCATCCGCCGGCGATACCACGGCGCCGGCGGCCTGGGGAACCACCCTGTCCGGGTCCCTGAAGAATCCGGCGATGGCCAGGGTCGCCACCAGCGCCACCACCGCCGGCCAGGCCCAACCGATCAGGGCCAACACCAGAGCGACGAAGGCGGCTGCAGCAATGAGGCCATAACCGGGTCGCGCAATAGGAAAAGCCACCTGACGCGGCGGCTCGGGCCAAACAAACGGTTCCATTAGATTTTCTCCCAACCAGACTCGACGGCCTAAATCTTTAACAATCGGGCTGACTTTTGTCAATGCCGACCCTGCGCCCCCCACGGACGCGCGGCTTGGCGTCGGCGGCCCTCAGGTAGCGCGGCACCAATTCGACCGCCGGCCCGGCCTCCCCAATGCGTTGCAGGGCCAGGCGCCCCACGCTGGCGGCGCGCAGGGCATTGAGCGCCGGCGGCGCCAGGGTGGCACGCTCTGCCAGGGCCGCCTCCAGCGTCTCGCGATGGACCTCGACGCCGGAGCCGATGAGAATGCAGGGGCCCTGGATGCGGCCGGCGGCCGCCTGCGGCGTCAATGCCGCCTCCGGCGCCAACACGGTCGGTTTTCCCGCCTCAACCTTGTAAACGGCACTGTACACCTCGCCGCGCCGGGCGTCGATCAGCGGCGCCACCACGGCGTCGTCGGCCGCCTGGAGGGCCAGGGCCTCCAGCGAGGAAACGGCCACCACCGGAATTCCCGTGGCCAGCGCCAGCCCTTGCACCGTGGCCATTCCCACCCGCAGGCCGGTGAAGCTTCCCGGCCCGCGGGTCACGGCCATCAGGTCCACCTGGGAGAGCTTCAGGCCCGCTTGCGCCAGCACCTCGACCACCAGCGGCATCAGCCTTCGCACCGGGCCGTTGACGGCGCTGCTGGCGCCTTCGGCGACGAGTTCAGCGTCGTCGAGCAGCCCCACGGTGCAGGGACCGGTGGCCGTGTCCAGCGCCAGCACCTTCACTCGGCACTCCGGCCGGCGGCTCTGGTCTTGGCCTTGGCTGCACGCGGCACGGCTTTTCGGCGCCGGGGCGCCGGCTCCGGCGGCAGGAGAGCCACCTCCAGCACCGCGTCCATCTGGCGGACGGGAACGAACTTGATCTTGCGCTTGAGGGAAGCGGGCAGTTCTTCGAGCTCGCGACGGTTCTTCTCCGGCATCAGGATGGTCCGGATCCCGGCCCGCAGGGCCCCGAGGGCCTTTTCCTTCAGCCCGCCGATGGGCAGAACGCGGCCGCGCAGCGTGATCTCTCCGGTCATGGCCACGTCCTTGCGCACCGGCCGCCGGGTCAGGGCCGAAATCAAGGCCACGGCCATGGCCACCCCCGCCGAAGGACCGTCCTTGGGAATGGCGCCGGCCGGCACGTGGATGTGCACGTCGAGGTTGTCCAGGTACGACGCCTTGACCCCTAGTGCGGGCAGGTTGGCGCGGGCATAGCTCAGGGCAGCCCGGGCCGACTCCTGCATCACCTCGCCGATCTGGCCGGTGACCAGCAGCTCCCCCTTGCCCCCGAGCAACGTCGCCTCCACGTAGAGCACCTCACCGCCGACCTGGGTCCAGGCCAGTCCGGTGGACAGGCCCACCTGGCTTTCCTCCTGGTCGAGTTCGGGATAAAAGCGCGGCACACCGAGATACCGTCCCAGGTTGGCGCGGGTGACGGCCGCGGTGCGCTTGTCGCCTTCGGCCCGTCGCCGGGCCACCTTGCGGCACAGGCTCCCCAGCTCGCGCTCAAGGTTCCGCAGCCCCGCCTCCATGGTGTACTCCTCGATGATCTGGTCCAGGGCGCCGTCGCTGATGGTCATCTGGCGCGGCTTGAGGCCGTTTTCCTTCAACTGGCGCGGCAGCAGGTAGCGGCGGGCGATCTTGCGCTTTTCCTCCACCGTGTAGCCGGAGATCTGGATCACCTCCATGCGGTCCAGGAGGGCCGAGGGAATGGTGTCGAGCATGTTGGCTGTCAGGATGAACATCACTTTCGACAGGTCGAAGGGCAGGTTGAGGTAATGGTCCGAGAAGGCATGGTTCTGCTCGGGGTCCAGGGCCTCGAGGAGGGCGGCGGACGGATCGCCGCGAAAATCGGCTCCCAATTTGTCGATTTCGTCCATCATGAACACCGGGTTGGCCTTGCCGGCCTGCTTGAGCCCCTGGATGATGCGACCGGGCAGGGCGCCGATGTAGGTGCGCCGGTGGCCGCGGATCTCGGCCTCGTCGCGAATGCCGCCGAGGCTGATGCGCACGAAGCGCCGCTTCATGGCCCGGGCGATGGAGCGGCCCAAAGAGGTCTTGCCCACCCCGGGCGGCCCCACGAAGCAGAGAATCGGCCCCTTGGTGGCCGGGTTGAGCTTGCGCACGCTCAGGTATTCCAGGATGCGGTCCTTGACCTTCTCCAGCCCGTAGTGGTCCTGGTCGAGAACCTTCTTGGCCGCCGCGATGTCGATCACGTCCTTGGTGGTGCGGTTCCAGGGCAACTCCACCAGCCAGTCCAGGTAGGTGCGCACCACCGATGCCTCGGCCGACTCGGCGTGCATCAGCTCCAGGCGCCGCAGCTGCCGGGCCGCCTCCTCGGCGGCCTCGGCGGGCATTTTGGCCTTCTTGATCTTGGCCCGGTAGTCTTCGATTTCCTGGAGCCGGTCGTCCGTTTCCCCCAGCTCGCGATGGATGGCGCGCATCTGCTCGCGCAGGAAGTAGTCGCGCTGCCCCTTGCTGATCTCGTCGCGCACGTTGGACTGGATCTTGGCCTGCACCGAGGACAAGGCCAGCTCCCGCGCCAGAAACGAATTGACCCGCTCCAGGCGCGCCACCGGATCGAAGATCTCCAGCAGCCCCTGGGATTCCTCGATCTTGAGCTTGAGGTTGGTGGCCACCAGGTCGGCCAGCTTGCCGGGCTCCTCGATGCTCTCGAGGATCGAGGCGATATCGGTGGTCATCTCGCCGCGCAGGGTCAGCAACTTGGCGGCATGCTCCCGCACGTTGCGCATCATGGCCTCGGTCTCCAGGCTCGGCTCGTCCACCCGCGGCTCCTCGATGGGCTCGATGCGCACCCGGAAAGAATGGCGCCGGCGCAGGTAGCGCACAATCCGCGCCTTGCCCACCCCCTGCACCAGGGCCTTGGCCCGTCCGTCGGGCATCCGGATCATGCGCAGCACCCGGCCGACGGTGCCCACCTCGTAGATCTCTTCCGGCTTGGGGTCTTCGCTGGCCGGGTCCTTCTGGGTGGCCAGCATGACGAAGCCGTCGGCGTTCACGGCCGCTTCCACGGCGCGGATCGACTTCTCCCGCCCCACGAACAGCGGCAGCAGCATGTCGGTGAAAATCACCACGTCGCGCACCGGCATCAGCGGCAAGGTGGTGGGAACGCTCTCCGCATCTTCGCCGTCCTCGATGATGCTGATCAAATCGTCTCGATCGGTCTCGGCCATGCCAACTCCTCAAACGGTTGAAATTCAGCCAAAGTTTATTAATATAAGCGCGAATGCCGATTTGACAAGCCGGTTATACCGACGGCGAAAGTTGAGTTTTAGCGACGTTGGCGGTAAGCTGCGGCCATGGAATCGTTCTGGTGGGTCTTGTTCAGTCTCCTGGCGGGCCTGTGCATCGGCAGTTTTCTCAACGTGGCCATCCACCGCCTGCCCGCGGGCCAGTCCATCGTGGATCCGCCCCGTTCGGCGTGCCCCCATTGCGGCGAGCCGCTGGCGGCCCGGGACAACATCCCGGTGGTCAGTTTCCTGTGGCTCAGGGCCCACTGCCGTCACTGCCATGCACCGATCAGCTGGCGCTATCCCGTCGTCGAGTTGACCGGCGGCGCCATGGCCGTCGGCTGCCTGCTGCGCTTCGGCCCGGGGGGGCCGGCCGTGGTGGCTTTCGCCCTGATGGCGGTGCTGCTGGCCGTCTCGTGCATCGACATCGACCACCGCATCATTCCCGACCGGGTGATCCTGCCCGCTGCGGCCCTGCTGTACCCGGCGGCCGCGGTCCTCACTCCCCTGAGCTGGCGCCAGGGGCTTGTCGGCGCCTTCACCGGCGCCGGTATCCTCTACCTGGTGGCCGCCGGCTACCGCCTGCTCACGCGCCGCGAGGGCATGGGAATGGGGGATGTGAAGCTCATGGTGCTCATCGGGGCCGTCATCGGGTGGCAGGGTGCGGTGTTCACCCTTTTTGCCGCCGCCTTCTACGGCACCCTGGCCGGCCTGCTGGCCATGGTGCGCAGCGGCCGGGGGCTGAAGACCGCCATTCCCTTCGGTCCGTTTCTGTCCCTGGGGGCGGCGACCTACCTGCTGGCCGACCCGGAGCTGATCCTGCGCTACCAACAGGGGTTGATCCTGGGAATCGCCGGATAGGCAGGCCTTGGTGCCGTCCGGTGGCGGTCCTTTTGGCGGAGCCGTCAAGATTGCAAAAACCATATCACAGATAGTGTCCATCCAGAAATAAGGGACCCAAAAGCCAAGTTTCCCGTTTCAAAATCGTGGAGGAAGCGTGCCGCCATGCGCATCGCCGTCATTTCGGATATCCACGGCAATCTCGACGCCCTGACGGCCGTCCTGGACGATCTCGAAACCTGCGCCGTCGATCACCTCGTCTGCCTGGGCGACTGCGTCGGCTACGGCGCCGAGCCCGAGGCGGTGCTGCGGCGTATCGCGGCCCTCGGCTGTCCCACCGTGATGGGCAACCACGAGGCGGCTGCATTGGACCCAGGGGTGCTGGACTGGTTCAACGCCGCGGCCCGCCGTTCCATGGAGATGACCCTGGGGTTGCTCAGCGCCCGCAGCCTGCGCTTTATCGCGGATCTACCCGAAACCGTCGAAAAATGGGAGGCCCGCTTCGTCCACGGCTTCCCCCCCGACTCCGTCTGGCGCTACCTGTTCCAGGTGTCTGCGCAGGAAATCGACGAATGGTTCGCCGTCATGCCCGAGCGCATCTGCTTCGTCGGCCACACCCACCGCCTCGAGCTGGTGGGCGGCGACGGAGTGCGCCGCTTCCGTTCCGGCCTGTCCCCAGGGCCGACCCTGCTGGATCCGGGCCTGCGCCACATCGTCAACGTGGGCAGCGTAGGCCAGCCCCGCGACGGCACCCCCGAAGCCAAGTACGTCATCTGGGAGCCGCGCCCCCACCGCCTCGTCTGCCGCAGCGTCCCCTACCCTTACGGCAGCGCCGCCGACAAGATCCTGCGCGCCGGCATGCCCGAAACCCACGCCCTGCGCCTGCTGCCGGCCTCCTGGCAGGAGAGCTGGCGGTAACCGCCACCAGGGAGCCGTCGCGGGTGAAGAGGAGCCCGAAGCTCAGGCCCCGGGCTCCGGCGGCCGCCGGTCCAAAAACGCCTCGTCTGCATTGACTTGAACCGGTTGTTTGCCTAAGTTGTCACCTTGCCGTGGCACCGGGCCGCCCTGCCGTTGACATTGGACCTGCTTTTGATCTGCCGCCATGACCGCCTCTGCCAACCTGCGCATGATCTTCGCCCTGACCCTGGTGCACTTCACCGGGGACGTTTACAGCGCCTTCATCAGCCCCCTCTTCCCTGCCTTCGTGGACAAGCTGGGTTTGTCCCTGGCCCAAGTGGGGATCATCGCCGGGACGGCCCGTTTTTTGGCCTTCATCGTGCAACCCACGGTGGGCTACTTCGCCGACCGCTACCAGTCGCGCCTGTTTCCCCTGGGGGGGCTGGCCATGACGGTGATCTTCATTCCCTTTTCGGGGGTGGCACCGACCTTCTGGGTCTTGCTGCTGGCCGTGGCCCTGGGGTCCGTCGGTTCCTCGATGTACCATCCTGCGGTGACAGGGATGGTGCCCGTGTACGCCGGCCGCAACGCCGGGTTCTGCATGTCGGTGTTCAACGCCGGCGGCACCCTGGCTTTCGCCGTGGGGCCCGTGTTCGTCACCGCTTACGTGGCCCGCTTCGGTTTGTCGGCGCTCCCTTGGACCATGGCCTTCGGCGCGTCGGTGTGGCTCTGGCTCTACCGTGTCCTGCCGACACCGGAAAGCGAGGGCCTGCAAAACCTCGGCTTCTACCGGGCCCTGAAGGACGCCCTGGGACACGTCTGGCGCACCATTGTCCTCATCTGGCTGGTGATGGTGCTGCGGGCCGTGGTGGGTCAGTCGTTTATCACCTTCGCCCCGGTGTTGATGGTCCAGGAGGGTTACTCGCTGGTAGCCGCCGGCGGGATCTTCGCCCTGTTTACCGCCGCCGGCACCTTCAGCGGTCTGCTGGCCGGTCACCTGGCCGACCGCATCGGCTTCAAGCCGGTCTTCCTGGCAACCCACGCATTGATGACCCCGGCGCTGCTGATGATGATGTACGCCCGGGGGATCTGGATCTACCTGGGCGCCTTCACCGCCGGCTTCATGGTGCTGGCCACCATGCCGCTGGGGGTAGCCATGGCCCAGCAGATCGCCCCCCGGGGCCGCTCGATGGTGGCCAGCCTGATGATGGGGCTGGCCTACGGCCTGGGCGGCCTGTTCACCCCTGTGGCAGGGGCCTTTGCCGACGCCTTTGGCGTACGGCCGGTGCTGCTGGCCATATCCTTCGTGCCGCCGCTCACCGTGGCGCTGATCCTGCTGTTCCCCAGGGTGGGGCCACGGCGAGTATAACGCGGGCAACCATGCTTCAAGCCGTAAGACCGTCCGACTTGTCTGACGGGTCGAACGGGGCACACGCAATGGCGCCAAAACGCGACTGCCGACGAGGAAGGGAGAACGATCATGGGCGAAATAAAAAGCACCCTGGACCTGGTGATGGCCCGGACCCGTCACCTGACTTTGAGCGAAGAAGAAAAACAGCAACAACAGCGGGAGGAAGCCCGCAAACGACTCGCCGGCCTGGTACAGCAGTACGAAGACGGGCGGCTATCCCCCGAGCGGCTCTTGGAAGCCGTCGACGGACTCGGGGCCGATTACGGTATCCAGGGCCGCCGGGAACTGGCGCTGGCCCTGCCCCGACGCACCGACCCGGACCAGGGGCCAGACCTCTGGTCACCGGTGGTGGCCAGTTTGCCGGAGATTGACCCGGCCGGATGGCGGAGATCTTTTGAACAGTACCGGGAAGACCGGGACCAGCTGTCGCGGCGCCACGTCGATGCCGCCCTTGAGCGACTGGCCGCCGAAGGCATCTCCGGCTCGGCGGTGGTGCCCAATCTCCCGGCCGACCCGGATTGGCAGGCGGCCCTGGAAGCGCTGCGAGAGGCTTTTCACCGCCGCCTGGAGGCCGCCCTGCCCGGGGCGGGCGAGGCTTGATGGCGGGCCTTTAGATGTAGGCGAACCAGGCCCGCTCGACGTTCTCGAAATTGCGCCGCACCGCGTCCTCTCCCTCCACGATGGGCCCATGGCCCGAAAGCAGGTAGCGCACGCCTTTCAATCCCGCCATGCGCCGGATGCTTCTTTTGAGGGCCTCGGCATCGCCGCCGGGAAGATCGGTGCGCCCCAGGCCGCCGGCGAAAAT
This sequence comes from Desulfobacteraceae bacterium, assembly GCA_011042305.1. Taxonomy (GTDB): domain Bacteria; phylum Desulfobacterota; class Desulfobacteria; order Desulfobacterales; family UBA2174; genus UBA2174. Next base: position 14,405 of record DQXI01000077.1, on the reverse strand, counting down.
CAGGTCGCCGCTGAACAGGGCACCGGCCTCCGGCCAGTGGATGCAGACCGCTCCCGGCGCATGCCCCGGTGTGTGATAGACCTGCAGCGCCACCCCTTTCACGTTGAGGCTGCCCTCGGCGATAAAAAAATCCGGCTTCAGAACCTTGGCCTCGACCCCGAGGGAGGCTTTCAGCAGGGGGGCCATCTCTTCCACCAGGCGCCATTCCTCGCTGTGCAAGGCAAAACGGGCCGGCAGGGCCTCGAACATGGTCACCGCCTCGACGTGGTCCGGGTGGGCGTGGGTGGCCACCACCAGGTCGATGTCCTCGAGCATGATGCCCAGTTCGTCCAGACCGCGGCGCACATGGTCGAAGTAGGCGGCGTGGCCGGGATCGATGAGAATGCGCACCCCGGCGTCGATCAGATAGGCGTTGCAGTTGTTGACCCGGGGCGAATTCCACAAGAAGGCGTGAAGGCCATCGCTGATCTGCATGCTCTTGCCTTTCTTTTTCGATGACTTTGGATCCACTCGTTCGCTGGCCGGCGTGTACCGTCTCCGCGCCAAAGCTGTCAAGGCGGCCAAATCACTTGACAGTCCGAAGGGGGCATTCTATTTCTTTTCGACTGTATCCTGGCGCATCATGTTGTCAAGCGGAGGCAAGATGGACTACAAAAAAACGCTTAACCTGCCCAAAACCGACTTTCCCATGAAGGCCAACCTGGCCCAGCGCGAGCCGGAGCAGCTTGCCGCTTGGCGGCAGGCGGACCTTTACCGCAAGATCCGCCGCCTATCGGCCGGCCGGCCCCCGTTTATTCTCCACGACGGCCCGCCGTATGCCAACGGCCACATCCACATCGGCACGGCGATGAACAAGATCCTGAAGGATTTCATCGTACGCAGCCGCCAGATGGCCGGCTTCGACGCCGTCTACGTGCCCGGATGGGACTGCCACGGACTGCCCATCGAACACAACGTGGACAAGGAACTGGGCCAGAAGAAGCTGACCATGAGCCAGGCCGACGTGCGGCGCCAGTGCCGGGCCTATGCCGAGCGCTTCATCGACGTGCAGCGCGAGGAGTTCAGGCGCCTGGGCGTCACCGGTGACTGGGACGACCCCTACCTGACCATGGCCTACCGCTACGAGGCGACGATTGCCCGCGAGTGTTTCAAGTTCGCCGTTGACGGCAGCCTGTTTCGCAGCAAAAAACCGATCCATTGGTGTTGCAGCTGCCAGACGGCCCTGGCCGAAGCGGAGATCGAGTATGCCGACGAGGGCTCGCCGTCGATCTTCGTCAAGTTTCCCATGATCGACGACCTGGGCCGTCTGGCGCCGGAGCTGGCCGGGCGGCCGGTGTCGATGGTCATCTGGACCACCACCCCCTGGACCCTGCCGGCCAACCTCGCCGTGGCCCTGCACCCGGATTTCGCTTACGCCGCCGTGGACACCGGCACCGAGGTGCTCATCATGGCCGAGGACCTGGTGGACGGGTGCATGCAGACTTTCCAGTTGACCGACTACCGCATCGTCGCCCGCCTGGCAGCCGCCGACCTGGAGCGCAAGCGCTGCCGCCATCCGCTCTACGACCGCCCCTCGCTCATCATCCTGGGCAACCACGTCACCCTGGAGGCCGGCACCGGCTGCGTGCATACCGCCCCCGGCCACGGCCGGGAAGACTACGACGTGGGGCTGGCCTACGGCCTGGACAGCTACTCGCCGGTGGACGACCAGGGCCGTTTCACCGACGAGGTGCCCGATTTGGCCGGGCGGGCGGTTTTTGACGCCAACGCCGATATCATCGACCGGCTCCGGCAAGCCGGAGTGCTGCTGGCCAGTGAGAAGATCCGCCACAGCTATCCCCACTGCTGGCGCTGCAAGCAGCCGGTGATCTTCCGCGCCACGCCCCAGTGGTTCATCTCCATGGACCGCACCGGACTGCGTCAGAAATCCCTCGAAGCCATCGACACGGTAACCTGGATTCCCGCCTGGGGCCGGGAACGGATCTACGGCATGATCGAGAATCGGCCCGACTGGTGCGTGTCCCGCCAGCGCGCCTGGGGCGTGCCCATCGCCGTGTTCTACTGCGCCCGCTGCGAGCGGATTCTCACCGATGCAGCGGTGATGGAGACGGTGTACCGCCAGTTCGAGACGCACGGGGCCGACGTGTGGTTTGAAAAATCGGCCGCCGAGCTGCTGCCGCCGGGCACGACCTGCAGCGGTTGCGGCCACACCGAATTCGTCAAAGAGACCGACATCCTCGACGTCTGGTTCGACTCGGGCGTCAGCCACGCGGCCGTGCTGGAGGACCGGGAAAATCTCACCTGGCCCGCCGACCTTTACCTGGAAGGCAGCGATCAGCACCGGGGGTGGTTCCACTCCTCGCTGCTCACGGCGGTGGGCACCCGGGGACGGGCGCCGTACAAGGCCGTGCTTACCCACGGCTTCGTGGTGGACGCCGACGGCAAAAAGATGAGCAAGTCCCTGGGCAACGTGGTGGCCCCGGCGGAGGTGATCCGCCGCTTTGGCGCCGAGATTCTGCGCCTGTGGGTCTCGGCGGCCGACTACCGCGAAGACGTGCGCATCTCCGAGACGATCCTCAAGCAACTCAGCGACGCCTACCGGCGCATCCGCAACACCTGTCGCTTCATGCTGGGCAATCTTTACGACTTCGACCCGGCCACCGATGCCGTGGCGCGGGACCGGATGCCCGAGATCGACCGCTTCGCCCTGCACCGGCTCCAGGAGCTGGTGGCCAAGTGCCGCCGGGCCTACGAGCGCTACGAGTTTCACACCATCCATCACGCCTTGCACAACTACTGCGTGGTGGACCTGTCGGCCTTCTACCTCGACGTGCTCAAGGACCGGCTCTACACCACGGCACCGACGGACCCGGCCCGGCGCAGCGCCCAGACAGCCATAGCCCTGATTTTGGACGCCCTCACCCGCCTCATGGCGCCGGTGCTCTGCTTTACCGCCGAGGAAATCTGGCGGCGCATGCCCGGGGCGGGCCGGCCGGAATCGGTGCACATGGCCGCCCTGCCCGAGCCGGACCCGGCCTGGGAAGACAGGCCCCTGGCCGAACGCTGGAACTTCTTCCTCGAGGTGCGCGGCGAAGTGACCCGGGCCCTGGAAATCGCCCGGGCCGAAAAGCGCATCGGCCACGGCCTGGATGCCGCCGTGACCCTGTATGCCGGCGCCGAAACCTGCCGGCGCCTAGCCCCCTTCGCCGACCAGTTGAGCACCCTGCTGATCGTTTCGTCAGCCTCCTTGCTCGAGGCAACCGCGCCCGCAGGCGCCTTCAAGGCCGAAGGGGTCCCCGAGCTGGCCGTGGGGGTGGAAACCGCCGCGGGCCAAAAATGCGCCCGCTGCTGGATCCACCATCCGGCCGTGGGCAGCGACGCGGCCCACCCGGACCTCTGCCCACGCTGCCAGGCCACCCTGGAGGCCATCGGGGCCAGTGACGGGCAGGGCGTCACTTAAGACAAAGCCCCCGTGCGAAGGGAGGAAAGCGACCGTTGACGCCAAACAGGTCAAACCGCCGCTACCTTTACCTGGTCCTGACCGTCGGCGCCGTCGTCGCCCTGGACCAGGCCACCAAGGCCCTGGTGATGGCCCGGATTCCACTGTATCACTCGATTCCGGTGATCGAGGGGCTTTTCAACCTCACCCATCTGCTCAACCCCGGCGGCGCCTTCGGGTTCCTCGCCAGCCAGGGGCCGGTGGTGCGACAACTGCTCTTCGTGGCGGCCACTTTTCTGGCCATGGGCCTGATCCTCTACTACTTTCACCGCACGCCCGGCGGCCACCGGGCCCTGGCGGCCGCCTTTGCCCTGATCCTGGGCGGCGCCGTGGGCAATCTCATCGACCGCCTGCGTTTCGGCCAGGTGGTGGATTTTCTCGACTTCTACCTCGGCCGCTACCACTGGCCGGCCTTCAACATCGCCGACAGCGCCATCACTGTGGGCATCGGCATCTTTGTCGGCCACCTGGTCTTCAACCGTTTGCCCGACTGATTGTCATCGGTCCAGCCGGAATGCCATCATGACCACCATCGGCTACCAGCAATTGGATCGCCATTTGGACGCATCGCAACCAGCGGCGTCCCTGTACCTGGTCTTCGGCGAGGAGATGCTCTGCCAGGAGGCGGTCAGGGCCATCGTGGCCAAGGTCCTGGGGCCCTCGGCACCCGCACACCGGGTGGACCGCATCGACGGAAGCGCCCCCGGCGCTCTGGCCGAAGCCCTGGCACGGGTCAACACCTACAGCCTTCTCGGCGATGCCAAGGTGGTCCTGCTGTCCGATACCACCGTTTTCGAATCCGGCCTCGACACGCGCGCCTACCTGGAGAAGGCCCGCACCGCCCTGGAAAACGATGCGCCGGACAAGGCGGCCAGGGCCCTGTTGGCCGTGCTGGCGGCACATCAACTGCCGCCGGCGGAAGTGGACGCCGAGGCGCGCCGCCAACTGCTTGACGCCGCCGGCATGGACACCGGTAACGATGGCTGGCTCGAGACGCTGGTGGACCGCTGCCGCAGCCTGGACCTGGCCGCCTCTTCGCCCGCCGACCCGGCCGACGCCCTGGCCGAGGCAGTGGCCAGGGGGTTTCCCGCCGGCCACCACCTGATTGTCACCGCCGCCTCGGTGGACCGCCGACGCAAAATCTTCAAAACCATCACGGCCGCCGGCGTGGTGGTGGACGCCAGCGTGCCCGCCGGCGCCCGCCGGGCCGAGGTGGAAGCCCAGCAGCACCTGCTGCGGGACCAGGCGCAACGGATTTTGAGCCCCCGCGCCAAGCGCCTGGAACCGGCGGCCTATGAAGCCCTGGTGGAGATGACCGGCTTCGAGCTGCGCACCTTTTGCACCAGCCTGGAAAAACTGGCCGACTATACCGGTCCGCGCGACACCATTACGGCCGAAGACGTGCGCCAGGTTCTGCGCCGTAGCAAGAAGGATCCGATCTACGCGTTCACCGGAGCCGTGGGAAAGCGAAGCCTGGGCCAGGCGCTGTTTTACCTCGATTCGCTGCTCAACGGCGGCACCCATCCCTTGCAGGTGCTGGCAGCGCTGGCCAACCTGGTGCGCCGGCTCATCGTGGCGCGCGGCTTTCTCGACTCGCCCGAGGGGTGCAGCTGGCGCCGGCGCATGGCCTACCCCGAATTCCAGCGCCAGGTGGTGCCAAAGCTGCTGGCCCACGATGCGCATCTGGCCGAGCGCGTCCGTTCCTGGCGGGGCGACCCCGAAGGCGGCAAGAGCAGGCGGTCGACCAAGGCCGACACCGACCTGGCCCTGGTCAAAAACCCCAAAAGCGTCTATCCTGTCTACCAGCTCCTGCTCCAGGCCGAAAACTACAGCGCCGCTCACCTCGAGGCGGTGCTGCAGCGCCTCGCCCAAGCGGATCGGGCCTTGAAATCCAGCGCCGCGCCGGCGCGCTGGACCGTCGAAGCCCTGTTGTGGTTCATCTGCCAAGGCGGTACCGCAAAGCCCCAAGCCGACGGGAGCGCATCCCGACCGCAGAGCACCGGGGCGATGGGGAGGTGAACATGCCGCGTACCAAGATCGTGTGCACCATCGGCCCGTCCAGCCGCTCGGCCGATGTCATCCGCGGATTGATCCGCAGCGGGATGAACGTGGCACGCCTCAACTTCTCCCACGGCAGCCACGACGAGCACCGTCAGGCCATTGCCCTGATCCGGGACATCGCCAGGGAAGAAAAGCGCCCCGTGGGCATCCTCCAGGATCTGTGCGGCCCGAAGATCCGCGTCGGACGCCTGCCGCACGAGGGCGTGCCCCTGGTGCCCGGCCAGCCCTTCGTGCTCACCACCGAACCCATCGAGGGCGACGCCGGCCGGGTGACAGTCTCGTATCCGCACCTGGCCCGGGACGCCGAGGCCGGCGACCGGATCCTGCTGGCCGACGGGCTGATGGAGCTGGTGGTGGAAAAGACCACCCGTAACGAACTGCACTGCCGGGTGGTCACCGGCGGCACCCTCACCAGCTACAAGGGGATCAACCTGCCCACGGGCAGCATCCAGGCACCGCCCCTGACGGCCAAGGACGAGGCGGACCTGGCCTTCGGCCTGGAGCACGGGGTGGACTTCGTGGCCTTGAGCTTCGTGCGCCGGGCCGAGGACATCCTCGACGTGCGCCGCCGCATCCGCCGGGCCGGGAGGAGCACCCCCATCGTGGCCAAAATCGAAAAACACGAGGCGGTAACCCGTATCGACGAGATCATCGAGGTCTCGGACGCCGTCATGGTGGCCCGGGGCGACCTGGGGGTGGAGATCGACCTGGAAACCGTGCCCGGGATCCAGAAAACCATCGTCCGCCAGGCCAACATCGCCGGCAAGCCGGTGATCATCGCCACCCAGATGCTCCGTTCCATGGTCGACGCCCCGCGCCCCACCCGGGCCGAGGCGGCCGACGTGGCCAACGCCGTGCTCGACGGCGCCGATGCGGTGATGCTCAGCGAAGAGACCGCCAGCGGGGCCTATCCCGTCGAGGCGGTGAGCTACATGGCGCGCATCGCCGAGAGTGCCGAAGTCCACTACCCGCACCGCAAGTACATGGAGCTGATTCCACGCCGCGGGATCTCCCAGACGGTGGCCTACGCGGCCTGCGTTACCGCCGAGCAGTTGGATGCCGCCGCCATCGTGGCCACCACCCGCAGCGGCACCACGGCCATGCACGTTGCCAGCTTCCGGCCCCGCCCCCGGATCATCGCCCTGTCGCCGGACGCACAAGCCGTCCAGCGGCTGACCCTGGTGTGGGGCTGTGTCCCGTGCCTGCTTCCCCTGGTCGAGGACACCGACGAGATGATCGAAAGCGCCGCCGCCTCGGCCCTGAACACCGGCAAGGTGGCCGCCGGCGACCTGGCCGTCATCACCGGCGGCCGGCCGATCTACGAAGCCGGCACCACCAACATGCTCTGGGTCAAACGGCTGGAATGATTTTCAAATTTGAGATTTGAAATTTGAAGTCTTGTTTTCCGGATCCTTTGTCTCCTTTTCGTCCTTTTGGCCCCTGAACCCTGCGCCTGGAACTCGGATCCTGATGAGCTTCTTTCGCGAACAGAAAATCAAGCTGGCCCAGCGTCTGCTGGCGAGCCAGTACGAGCGCCGGCAGATCCCCCTGCCGCCGTCCGAGGCCCTGCGCCGCCAGGCCGAGGAAGTGGTGGACGAGGCCGGTCGCATCGCCCGCCAGCGCGGCCAGAACGTTTTGGCCATCGTCAAGGAGCTGATCCGCGACCTGCGCCGCTGACAGCACAACCGTGCGTCGATTTCCCGGAAATCCTTTAGTACTGCTAATTCAGGTGGTTGAAGCGCCCGCCAACCGGTTGGCGGGCCAATTTTTACATTGCGCATCAACCCTGCTTGTGTTATCAGACCAGCCTTATCTTGAACCGCTTGGTTCAAGGCCTTCCCGGCTGGCTTCCAACTTACATTTTTTGAAAAAGGAGGAATCGATGCGAAAAGGACGGCTGTTGATTGCGGTGCTGCTCTGCGCCGGCCTGGTGATCTCACCCTCGGTTTGGGCCGCCAGCGATGTCATCAACATCGGGTTTCCCATTCCGCTGACCGGCGACAACCCGGACGTCGGCGCATCGAGCAAGAATGCCGCCGAGATGTACCTCAAGAAGTTTCCCACCGTGGACGTGGGGGGCAAGACCTACAAGCTGAACTTCATCTACGAGGACAACGAATTCAAGGCTGAATCGGCGGTCAAGGCCCTCACCAAGCTGATCACCGAGGAAGAAGTCCTGGCCATCATCGGTCCCCAGGCGTCTGCCCAGGCCGTGCCGGCCGGCGAGATCGCCAACAACAATGCGACCCCGATGATCAGCCCCTGGTCCACCAACCCCAACACCACCTTGAACCGGCCCTACGTTTTCCGTGGCTGCTTCCTGGATCCGTTCCAGGGACCGGTGGCGGCCAACTTCGTCACCGAGGAGCTGGGCGCCAAGAAAGCCGCGGTGCTCTACGACATCGCTTCCGACTATCCCAAGGGACTGGCTGAATTCTTCAAGCAGGCCTTTGAGAAAATCCACGGTCCCGGCTCGGTGGTGGCCTTCGAGTCCTTTACCACCGGCGACAAGGATTTCAGCGCCCAGATGGCCAACATCGTGGCCTCCGGCGCCGACGTGCTCTTCACTCCCCAGTACTACTCGGAGGTGCCCCTGATCGTGCGCGCCGCCAAGGAAAACGGGTTCACCAAGCCGATCATGGGCTCGGACTCCTGGGGCAGCGGCGACCTGATGGGCCTGTGCGGCGATGACTGCAAGGGCTTTTACTTCTCCACCCACTACGCCGCCGCCGGCGCCAAGGGCGCCACCAAGGAATTCATCGACGAGTACACCGCCGCCTACGGCAAGACCCCCGATGACGTGGCCGCCCTCACCTGGGATTCGCTGGGCATCATGATCCAGGCCATCCAGAACACCGGGGGGTTGAGCGGTAACATCAAGGCCGATCGGACCAAGGTCAAGGACGCCCTGGCCGCCATCAAGGACTACCCGGGCATCACCGGCAAGATGACATTCACTCCCGAAGGCGACCCCATCAAGTGCGCCGTGGTGGTCAAGATCAACGAAGAAGGCAAGTTCGCCTTCCACGAGTCGGTTTGTCCGTAATCACGCCCCGGGCGTGAGCCCGTGCCGTGCCAGCGGCATGCAGACATGAACCGAGGGGCTCGGCGAGCACGCTCCCGAGCCCCTTTGACGTCCCCCGGGAGGGCCCCGCATGAGTTTGAACTTCTTCATGCAAAACCTGATCAACGCCTTGCAATGGGGCAGCTTCTACGCCTTGATCGCCTTGGGCTACTCAATGGTCTACAGCATCCTGATGCTGTTCAACTTTGCCCACGGCGACATCTTCATGGTGGGGGCCTACATCGGCCTGGGGGTCTCCCTGCTGCTGCTGAAAATCGTGGGCACCGGCGCCGCGGCTCTGGTCCCGGGGTGGCTGGTGCTGGTGGTCACGATCCTGATTTCCATGTTCCTCACCGCTTTCGTGGGCATCATCGTCGAACGGGTCGGCTACCGGCCTTTGCGCGACGCCCCCCGGGCCTCGGCCGCCATCACCGGCCTGATGATCGGCATCATCCTCGAGACTGCCAACATCCTGTTTCTCGGCGGCCAGCGCCTGGCGTTTCCCCAGTTGATCCAATCGCATACGTACAACATCGGCGGGGTCTTCATCACCAACAAGAAGATCATGATCGTGATCGTCTCCATCGGCCTGATGATCGCCCTGCACCAGTTCGTCACCCGCACCCGCTGGGGCATGGCCATGCGCGCCATGGCCTACGACTTCGTGGTGGTGCCCCTGGTGGGCGTTCCCCTGAACACCATCGCCGTGATGACCTTCGCCATCGGCTCGGCCCTGGCGGCGGCCGCCGGAATCCTCTTCGGGCTCGCCTACCCGGTACTCGACCCCTACATGGGCGTCAGTTTCGGCTGGAAGGCCTTCGTGGCGGCGATCCTCGGCGGCCGCGGGTCGATCATGGGCGCCTGCCTCGCCGGTTTCATGCTCGGTTTCATCGAGATCATGACCGTACCGGGGATCCAGATTCTCAACCGGCTCTTTGCCTTGAACATCGGCTCCAACCTGCGCGACCTCATCGCCTATTCCATCGTATTGGCGATCCTGGTCTTCCGGCCGCACGGGCTCTTCGGCGAGCCGTACAGCGCAAAGCTGAGACTTTAAAATCACTCCAATGGCAAATGCGAAGATGAAACCAACGGGTATCGATCTCACACAAGGACGGGCCGGATGAGCGGGACCGATCATGCCACGATCGCCAACTTTTTCCGCCGGCTGCTGGGCGGCGTGCCCCTGCTGGGATGGCTGCTGGGATTCCTGGCCGCCGTGCTTATCGAACAGGCGGTGGGCACCCCCTTGGCCCAGATCCTCAGCCTGCCCAAGATGCCGGTGCTCTTCGGCATTTTGACCATTTCCAAGGTCATCGCAGCGGTGATCAACGCCGTGTTCAAGGACGCGGCCTTCGACCCGGCCATCCTGGTGCATGTGCCCGCGGCGCTGGCCTACCTCGCGTTGGTCTACCTGGCGCCCATTGCGGCGGTGGCCCGGATCAGCGCCCGGGCCAGCAATCGGGCCGCAACGGCCATGGGCCGCTGGAATCTGCTGGTTCCCGCCGCCGTGCACCTGGGACTGATGTATGCCGCCCTGCACACCTGGGCCGGTATGAGCGACTATCGGCTCATCACCCTGAAGATCACCCTGATCGCCGTGCTGCTCACCCTGAGCCTGAACATCATCAACGGCTACATGGGCGAGTTCTCCTGCTCCCACCCCGGGTTCATGGCCGTGGGCGCCTACATGTCCTCGCTGTTCACCGTGGGCCTCTTCGTGGACGACAAGGTGCTGGGAAAAGCCCTGGTGGTCTTTTCACTGGACTTTCTCAATTTTCCCCTGGCCCTGATCTTCGGCGGCCTCTGCGCCTCGGTGGCGGCGCTGCTGGTGGCCATCCCGTCGTTCAAGACCCGTGGCGACTACCTGGCCATCATCAGCCTGGCCTTCCTGTTCATCATCAAGAGCCTGTTTGAAAACCTCCAGGGACTGGGCGGCTCCCGCGGGATCGCCGGGCAGCCGGACTGGGCCGCCCTGCCGGTGATTTTTGCCGTGGTGGGGCTGGGCATCTGGTCCATCAACAACTTCGTCACGTCCACCTACGGCAAGGCCCTCAATGCGGTGCGCGACGACGAGCTGGCCGCCGAGGCCATGACCGTCAACACCCGTCAGGCCAAGATGACCGCCTTTCTGGTCGGTGCCTTCTGGGCCGGGGTCGCCGGCGGTCTGTTGGCCCACGTGCTGCGCTACATCAACCCGGCCATGTTCGGCATACAGAAGCTGGCCGAGGTGCTGGCGATGGTCTATTTCGGCGGTCTCAACTCGGTGTACGGCTCCATCGTGGGGGCCGTGTCCATCGGCCTGCTCGGCGAGGCCCTGCGGCCGCTGGAAATTCTCAAGTGGATCATCATTCCGCTGCTGCTGATTTTGGTGATGATCTACCGGCCCACCGGGCTGGTGGCCTTCCGCGACTTCGATTTGCGCGAGGCGATGGGACCGAAAACCGAACCGGGGCAAAGGAAGTAAGATGGCGCTGCTGCGCGTAGAGCACATGACCCACTACTTCGGGGGGCTGCGGGCCGTTTCCGATTACAACCTGGAGATGGAGCCGGGGCAGATTTTAGGGCTCATCGGCCCCAACGGGGCCGGCAAGACCACGGTCTTCAACCTGCTCACCGGGATTTATCGCCCCAGCGAAGGGCGGATCCTGCTCGACGGCGAGGACATCACCGGCCTGGCGCCGCACCGCATCGCCGCCCGGGGCCTGGGCCGCACCTTCCAGAACCTTTGCCTCTGGCGGCACATGACGGTGCTGGATCACGTGCGCATGGCCCACTACGCCAAGATCAGCTATGGGTTGCTGGGGGCCTTCTTCGGGACGGCCGAACGTTACCGCCAGGAGGCCGAGATCGAACGCCGCTCCAGGGAGCTGCTCGAACTGGTGGGCATCGGTCACCTGGCCGACCAGGGGGTGTTGAACCTGCCCTACGGCGCCCAGCGACGGGTGGAGATGGCCCGGGCCCTGGCCGTGGAGCCCAAGGTGCTGTTTCTCGATGAGCCCACGGTGGGCATGACCCCGGAGGAACTGTCCCAGATGATGAACATCATCCGCCAGCTGCACGAGCGATTGGGGCTGGCGATCTTTTTGATCGAACACCGGCTCAAGATGGTCATGGAACTGTGCCATCGGATCCAGACCCTGGTGTTCGGCGAGGTGATCGCCGAGGGGACCCCGGCGGAGATTCAGGGCAACCCGCAGGTCATCGAGGCCTACCTGGGCAAGGAGACGGTGGAATAATGCTGCTGGAAGTGGAAAACCTCAGGGTCTCCTACGGGCAGATCAAGGCGCTGCAAGGGGTGAGCTTTACCGTCGACGAGGGCGAAATCATCACCATCATCGGCGCCAACGGGGCGGGCAAGAGCACGGCCCTGCGCGCCATTTCGCGCATGGTGCCGGTGGAAACCGGCACCCGCATGACCTACCGCGGCGAGGACCTGCTCGGCTTCGCCCCGGACAAGGTCGTCAGCCGCCTGGGCATCTCCCACGTGCCCGAGGGGCGCCGGCTCTTCGGCAACCTCACCGTGATGGAGAACCTGATCCTGGCCTGCTTTGCCCGCAAGGACCGCGACCGGATCCCCGCGGACCTCCAGCGGGTTTTCAACCTGTTTCCCCGCCTGCAGGAGCGCCGGGAGCAGAAGGCCGGCACCCTCTCGGGCGGCGAGCAGCAGATGCTGGCCATCGGCCGGGCCTTCATGAGCGGCCGGCGCATGATGCTCCTCGACGAGCCGTCCATGGGCCTGGCCCCCCTGCTGATGCTCAGCGTCTTCGAGGCCCTGAAGGAAATCAACCAGCAGGAGGGAACCGCCATCCTGCTGGTCGAGCAGAATGCGCGCCTGGCCCTCAAGTTCGCCCAGCGCGGTTACGTCCTGGAAACCGGAAACCTGGTCCTGGCCGGCTCCAGCGCCGAACTGATGGACAATCCCGAGATCAAAAAGGCCTATCTCGGCGGATAGATTTTTACAGGACCTGTCAATCCGACAGGTCCTGTTGGTTCCATTCACCTTTCAGTTTTTTCGAGGCATCCCATGACCCGTGTTGCCGTTATCGGCGCCACCGGCTATGCCGGGGCCGAACTGGTTCGCCTCCTGGCCGGCCACCCGGTGGTGACCCTCTCCATGGTCACCTCGCGGCAGTATGCCGGAGTGCCGTTCGCCGATGTCTTTCCCGCCATGACCGGCCGGGTGGACCTGGTCTGCCAGAGCTTCGATCCCCGGGCCGTCATAGAGGCCGCCGATGTCATCTTCACCGCCCTGCCCCACAAGCTGCCCATGGCCATCGTGCCCGACCTGGTGGCGGCCGGCCGCCGGGTCATTGACTTGTCGGCCGACTTTCGCTTCCGCAACGTGGGTCTCTACGAGTCGGTTTACCAGCCCCACCAGGCCCGCGAGCTGTGCCGGCAAACCGTTTACGGCCTGTGCGAAGTCTATGCCGAAGACATCGCCGGCGCGCAACTGGTGGGCAACCCGGGCTGCTATCCCACCAGCGTCCTGCTGCCGCTGATCCCGTTGTTGCGCCAGAAGCTGGTGGCCGCTGACGGGCTGGTGGCCGACGCCAAGAGCGGGGTGAGCGGCGCCGGCCGGGGCGCCTCGCTGACCACCCACATCTGCGAGGTGGCCGAATCGTTCAAGCCGTACAAGGTGGCGGCCCATCGGCACAACCCCGAGATGGAGGCCATCCTCGAAGATCAGGCCGGCCAGCCGGTCTCCCTGACTTTCGTGCCCCATCTGGTACCCATGAGCCGCGGCATGCAAACCACCCTCTACGCCCGCCCGGCGGCCGGGGTGGACGAAGCGGCGGTGCGTGACTGCCTGGCCCGGTTTTACGCCGGGCGCCCCTTCGTGCGCCTGCGCCCGGCGGGCCAAGCGCCTGACAGCCGCCACGTGCGCGGCACCAACTACTGTGACATCGGCGTGGTGCTCGACGCTCACCGCCGCTGCCTGGTGCTCATGTCGGCCATCGACAACCTGGTCAAGGGGGCTGCCGGCCAGGCGGTGCAGAACATGAACCTGATGCTCGGGTTGCCCGAGACCACCGGGCTGGACCAGGTGCCGTATCCTGTGTAAATAAAACTTGGAACTGGATACTTGAAACTTGGGAGAACGCCCATGAAAATCCCCCAACTGTCGCTGTTCGTTCCCAACACCCCCGGCACCATGGCCGACATCGCCGTCATCCTGGGCGACATCGGGGTCAACATCCGCGCCATGAGCCTGGCCGACACCAACGATTTCGGGGTGCTGCGCATGGTGCTGGACAACACCGACAAGGCCCGCCAGGTGCTGAAGGACTACGGCTACCCGGTACGCTTGAGTGAAGTGATCGCCGTGGAAATCGACGATCGGCCGGGGGCCCTGGGCCGCCTGTTACGGATTCTGGCCGACGACGGCCGCAACGTCGAGTACATGTACGCCTTCGTGCAGAAAAACGCCGACAGCGCCGTGCTCATGCTCCGGCTGGAAGACCCCGACGGGGCCGTGGCCTGCCTCCAGGCGGCAGGAGTGAAAGTGCTTTCCGCCGAGGAACTCTACGCGCTGTAAAGACTCGGCCCAGTCTGACCCGTCAGACTGGGGGGGGCCGACGGGTCAGGGGCCGCCTTGATCACCGCATCAGGTCGGGCAGGAACAGGGCCAGCTGGGGAAAGGGAATCATCAGCAAAGTGCAAAGAATCAACGCCGTCAGCAGCGGCACCACGCCCCTGAAAATATCCTCCAAGGCAATCTCCGAGGATACGCCGCTGACCACGTAGACGTTGACCCCCACCGGCGGGGTGATCACCCCG
>DQXI01000189.1 GCA_011042305.1 Desulfobacteraceae bacterium | reverse complement strand
CTTTGTATTGAGCGGGCGGGAATATAGGTAAAAACCTTGTCACTGTCAAACGGAAAAATGGAGTCGCGGCGAGCCGCTTCTTTGCCCTGGATGATAAGGCCATCGGAGTGGCTCCCGGAGATCGTTTTTCAGGCGCGGGATAAGCCGGACTGCGCGAACTGTCCCTTGCGGTGAGGGACGTACGCATTCATGGGGTGCTTCCCAGCAGTCAGTGCCATCCCGGGCGCATCAACCGCCAGTCTTTTCCCCAAAAATCAACAAGCAGTTGATATAACCACCTAATTTTACTAGGCTTTTTTGCTTTCCATGGCACCGACGAGAACATTCTCCGACCTGGCCTGGATCTAAAGCACTCCCCCTGATTTACAGACCCTGTGAACACGTACATCTGATGAGCCCTTAAAAATTGGGCGGGGGAAGAACCGGGGAACCGGACGACGCCGATTCCCCGGCTGCGGGGATGCTTCAGCCCTTGATGATACGGGGCAGGATCAGGTGGTGCTGGGGGCAGATGGACTTGGGATTCTGGTAGGCCGCCCCGGCGAAGGCCACCAGGTAGTTGCGCAGCCCGGCCAGGGGCACGATCTCGTCGAGCATCCCGGTGCGGGCGCAAAACAAGGGCCGCGACTTGTCGTGGTAGTCCTGGGCGAGCTGGTTCATCTTCTCGATCACCGGCTCGATGGGCCTTCCGGCGTCCTTTTCCTTGACCAGGCGCCGGGCGTAAGTCGCCACCGCGGCGGTCTCGCCGTGCATCACGTAGATCTCCGAGGCCACCGTGCCCAGGGTGAAGGCGTTGTGGCGGTTGGCCGTGGGGCCGCCCATGACGTAGTGGGCCGCCGCGGTGCCCTTGCGCAGCACCACCAGCATCATCGGCACGTCGGTCTGCTGGATCGTGTAGATCAACGATTGGCCCAGACCGAGCAGCTCGGCCTTCTCGGCCGTGTCGCCCACGTCGATGCCCGAGGTGTCCTGGAACCAGATCACCGGGATCCGGTCGCGGCCGCAGAGGGTGACGAAGTCGTTCATCTTGATCAGGCCCTGGCGGTAGAGCTTGCCGCCGATGCCCGGGTAGTCGGCGTACTCCGGATAACCCTTGCCCAGGTATCCCTGGCGGTTGCCGATGCAGCCCACCAGGTAGCCGTCCACCTTGCACAACCCGGTGTAGACCTCCGGGCCGTAGTCGGGCCGGAACTCCATGTGCTGGCTGCCGTCCACCAGGCGCGCCAGGATCTGGTCGAACTCGTAGACCCGCTTGGGCTCCATAGGCAGCAGCCGGTAGACATCCTCGGGGGGGTAGGCCGGCGCTTCGGGCTTGGCCACCCGAAAGAACTCCGGATGGTAGGACGGCATGTGGGCCATGTAGTCCTTGAGCCCGTCGAGAACCCCTTCTTCCGTCTCGTACACGTAGCGGAAAAAACCGGTCTCGTCGTAGTGGATCTTCACCGATCCCGGCGGCTTGGCCTTGAAGGCCTTGGCCTTTTCAATGAGACCCTCGGCCATCTCGGTGTCGAAGTATCCCTTGGGGGCCATCCCCGATACGATCCCCGCCCCGCCCACGGCGATGTTGCAGTTCTTGTGGGCGAAGAGGACGGTGGGGCTGACGCCCTGGTAGCCGCCGCCGGCCGGGTTGGTGCCGTAGATGCCCGCGAGCACCGGAATGCCCAACTGCTCCAGCTCCGCGTGGCGGAAAAAGGGCGTGCCGGCACCGCGGCGGTTGGCGTAGAACTTCTCCTGCTCCGGGAGCTTGGCGCCGCTGCAGTTGACCAGCCACACCAGGGGCACGTTGAGGCGCTTGGCCAGGTCGGTGACGCGCAGGATGTTCTCCGACTGGCCCGGCAACCAGGCCCCGGCCATCACCTTGTTGTCGAAGCCGATGATCACGGCCCACTTGCCGCTGATCTTGCCCAGGCCGTCGATGACGTTGGTGGTCCCCTCCTCGTTGTCCAGGGGGTTGAAAAGGGTGTGCAGCGGGCACCAGGTGCCCGGATCGACGAGATATTCAAGGCGCTGCCAGACGGTCATCTGGCCGCGGGCGTTGATCTTCTCGGTGGGGAATCCCGCGTTGCGGACCGCTTCGACGGCCTGGGCCACTTCGGCCTCGGCCTGCTTGAGGGTCTGCACGTTGTCCTCGGTGCGCTTGATCTCACCCTTTTTCAGGGCGCGGCCCAGATCGGGCATCTTCTCGAAATACGGTCTCATGATCGACTCCTGTCACTTCTGTTGGGCGCTGGGCTGTCTAGGGACCAGAGCCGCTTGCTTCCCTCGGTCCCCCGCACCCTGGCACGAAAAAAACGTCTCTATTCGATCACCGCCAGCACGTCGTCTTCCTCCACCGAGGCGCCCTCTTTCACCAGCACTTCCTTGACCGTGCCGTCGCAGGGGACAAACACCTCGGTCTCCATCTTCATGGCCTCGATGACCATGGCCTCGTCGTCTTCCTCCACCTTGTCGCCAACCTTGATCTTCACCGCCACGACCTTGCCCGCCAAAGGGGCCAGAATTTTTTCCGCCATTTGTGTCTCCTTGTGTCTATTTGGTTGATAAGTTACCGATTCCTTGTTTGCAAGGGCGCCACGAAAGCACGTTTATGCGCACTTGATGCGCCGTGACCAAGATCCTGCACGCTAGTTGAGCAGGGTCAGGAATATCCCCGCGGCCATCACCGTGCCGATCACCCCGGCCACGTTGGGGCCCATGGCGTACATGAGCAGGTAGTTCTTCTTGTCGGCCTCGGCCCCCACTTTGTGCACCACCCGGGCCGCCATGGGCACCGCCGACACCCCTGCGGCCCCCAGCAGCGGATTGATCTTGTCCCTGGAGAGCAGGTTCATCAGCTTGGCCAGCAGCAGGCCGGTGGCCGTGCTGACCATGAAGGCGAACAGCCCGAGAAAGAAAATAAAAAGCACTTTGGGCTGGAGAAAGTTTTCCGCGTTCATGGTGGCACCCACCGGAAGGCCTAGAAAAATGGTGACGATGTTGAGCAGCTCGTTCTGGGCGGCACTGGTGAGCCGCTCGACCACCTTGGCCTCGCGAAAAAGGTTGCCGAGCATGAACATCGCCATCAGGGGCGCCGAAGGCGGCACGAGCAGAATGAGCAGAATCGCCGCCACCACCGGGAAGAGGATCTTTTCCAGGTGACTGACCTTGCGTCCCTTCTTCATCCGGATGCAGCGCTCTTTCTTCGTGGTCAGCAGGCGCATGATGGGCGGCTGGATGATGGGCACCAGGGCCATGTAGGAATAGGCCGCCACCGCGCAGCTTCCCAGAAGGTGGGGCGCCATCTTGGTGGCCAGAAAGATCGTGGTCGGCCCGTCGGCCCCGCCGATAATCCCGATGGTGGCCGCTTCCTTCAGGTCGAATCCCATGAAATAGGCGACAAAAAAAGTCAGATAGACGCCCCCCTGGGCCCCGGCGCCCAGGAAGATCAGCCGCGGATTGGCCAGCACCGGGCCGAAGTCGGTCAACGCCCCCAGGCCGAGGAAGATCAGCGGCGGAATCACCTCCCACTGGAGCCCGTAGTGGTAGAAACGCCAGAGCAGCCCCTCGCCGGGCTTCATCAGGTCCGCCAGGGGCAGGTTGACCAGCAGGATCCCGAAACCGATGGGCAGCAGCAGCAGCGGTTCGTAGTTCTTGGCGATGGCCAGGTAGATCAGCGCGAAAGCGATGAGCCACATGACCAGCATACCGGGAGTCAGGTAGAAAAACCCCGATGTCTGGAGCAGTTCGCCGAATTTGTCCATGTCAGGCTTCCTTGCCGGCGCCGATGCGTTCCACGACCAACGCGACGACCCGGATGGCGATGTACAGCAGGGCCATGCCGACGAAGACGCCGCCCAGGCCCACCACGAAAATTCCAATGGCTTGGTTCACGTGAAAACCTCCCCGGTCGTTGCCCGCCGGCGGCTATTCATCTTGCGGCGCCGGGTCCGGGGGCCAGGCCCCGCGCTCGACCAGAACGGCGCGCAGGGTCTTCAGCGCCGTGTTGGTGGCCGGCATGCCGCCGTAGATGAAGGTCTGAAACATCGTCTCGGCGATCTCCGCCGGGGTGCATCCCACGTTGAGGGCCGCGTGGATGTGCAGCTTGAGCTCCTCGGGCCGCGAAAGCACGGTGAGCGCGGCCACGGTGACCAGCTGGCGGATCCGGTGGGGCAGCTTTTCCCGGGCGTACATCTGACCGGTGATAAACAGCGACAGGTCCCTGGCCAGGTCCCGGTCGAAGGCCTTCCAGAGGGCATAGGGGCCTTCATCCTGGATCCCCTCGAAGTAGAGGGCCGCGGTCCTGCGGGTTTTTTCAACAACATCATCGCTCATGGGCGCCTGTTCCTCAACCTTTTTTGGCTCCACGGCAGCTCGGGGATCCGTCCGCTCGGTCCGCTCCGACGAATCCGACCGAGCCGTGGCTTCCCGGAACCGCCACTGCCGCTAACGATTCGCCTTGCGGATGCCGAGCTGATCCTGGGCGATGATCCACTTGCAGATGTTCGACGAGCCTTCCACCATGGTGTAGGTGGGGGCATCGCGGAAGTAGCGCGCCACGGGGTACTCGGTGCTGTAGCCGTAAGCGCCCAGGATACGCATGGCGTAGTTGGCGCATTTGGTCACCGCCTCGCCGGCCACGTACTTGGCCACGGCCACATCCAGCCCGTTGTTGAGCCGGCCCTGGTCCTTGGCCCAGGCGGCCTTGTAGACCAGCAGGCGCGCCGCCTCGATTTCGCAGACCATCTGGGCGATCATGTCCTGGTTCATCTGGAAGGTGCCGATGGGCTTGCCGAACTGCTTGCGCTCGTTGCAGTATTTGGTCACCGTGTCCAGGCAGGCCTGGGCCAGGCCCACGGCGCCGGCGGCGGCCGAGAGACGGGTCTGGTTGAGGGAGGAAAAAACGATCTTGGTGCCGTCGCCCGGCTTGCCGATGATGTTTTCCTTGGGAATGCGGGTATCGGAACAGAACACCTCGCCGGTGGGGCTGGAGTGCGACCCCATCTTCTCCAGGGCCGAGGTCTTGACCCCGTTGAAGTTCTTGGGCTCCAGCACGAAGGCCGACAGCCCCCGGGAACCGGCGGCCTTGTCGGTATAGGCGTAGTAGATGAGCACGTCGGCCACCGGGGCGTTGGAGATCCAGGTCTTGGAGCCGTTGAGCAGCCAGTGGTCCCCCTTGTCCTCGGCGGTGGAGGCGATGGCCATGACATCGGAGCCGGCGTCCGGCTCGGTGATGGCGAAACCGCCGATATAGTCGGCACGCACCAGCTTCTCCACGTACTTCTTGCGCAGCGCCTCGCTGCCGTAGTTGAAGATGGTAAAGGCGCAGCCCAGGGTCTGCATGTTCACCTGCACCCGCAGCGAGCTGGAGGCCCGGGCGATCTCCTCGGTGACGATCATGGCCGCCAGCCAGCCCATGTCCTCGCCGCCGTACTCCTCGGGGATCACGGTGCCGAAGAATCCCAGCTCGCCCATCGGCTTCATCACCTCCTCGTAGGGCAAGTGGTGCTCGGCGTCCCAGGCGTCGGCGTTGGGGGCAATTTTTTTGGCGGCGAATTCGCGCACCGCGTCTCTCAACATCTCCAGGTCTTTGGACAGCTTGAAATCCATCGTTTCCTCCTGACAGAAAAATGCGGTCAATGGGTTGAATCCGTTTTTGCCGGCGGCCCGGCGCCATCAGATCACGCCGGCCTCGCGCAGGCGACGGATCCGGTCCTCGTCAAATTTCAACCGTTCTTTCAAAACCTCCTCGGTATGCTCGCTCAGCAGCGGCGGATAGCGCCGAATCTCGCAAGGGGTCCGGCTCATCTTCATCGGGCTGGCCACCATCTTCACCGTCCCGGCGGTGGGATGAGGCACCTCGGCCACCATCTTGCGATGGTGCACCTGGGGGTCGGCGAAAACCTTGTCCAGGGTGTTGATGGGGCCACAGGGGATGCGCAGCCTGTCGAGCTCGGCGAGCCACTCGTCACCGGGCCGTTTCAGCATGGCCTCGGCCACCAGGGGAATCAACTCCTTGCGGTTCTCGACCCGGGCGGGATTGGTGGCATAGCGCGGATCGTCGGCCAAGTCGTTGAGCCCGGCCAGTTCACAAAACTTCTTCCACTGGAGATCGTTGCCCACGGCCAGGGCGATGTAAGTACCGTCGGCGGTGAGAAACGGCTCGTAGGGCACGATGTTCGGATGGGCGTTGCCCCAGCGGGTGGGATTGACCCCGGAAACCAAGTAGTTGCTGCCCACGTTGGCCAGCCAGGCGAGAGTGGAATCGAGCAGGGCCATGTCGATGTACTGCCCCTGGCCGGTTTTCTCCCGGTGGCGCAGGGCCGCCAAAATGGCATTGACGGCGAACAGGCCGGTGGTGATGTCCACGATGGCCACGCCGACTTTCATCGGCGGCCCCTCCACCGGACCGGTAAAGCTCATGATCCCGCCCATGCCCTGGATCATGAAGTCGTAGCCCGGCTTGTCCCGGTAGGGGCCGTCCTGGCCGAAGCCGGTGATCGAGCAGTAGATCAGGCCGGGATTGACCTGCTTGAGATCCTTGTAGCCGAGCCCGAGGCGGTCCAGTGTGCCGGCCATGTAGTTTTCGATGACAATGTCGCTGGTGCGGGCCAGTTCGCGGATGATCCGCTGGCCCTCGGCGTCCTTCAAGTTGACCGTCACGCTGCGCTTGTTGCGGTTGACGCACAGGTAGTAGGCCGCCTCGCCCCCGGCTTCCGGGGGGCCCCAGTGACGGGTGTCGTCGCCCACCACGGGGCGCTCGATCTTGATCACGTCGGCCCCCAGGTCCCCAAGCACCATGGTGGCGTAAGGCCCGGCCAACACCCTGGACAAGTCCAGGACGGTGATGTCACTCAACGGTTTCTGCCCTGCCTGCATCGATTCGTCCTCCTTGCCAATACCTTTCATTTTCTTCCCGTCGCTTCTTCGCTTTCGTACCCCATCACCCGGGACAGGGCCCGGGCGGCGTAAAGCAGTTTCCGGACGCAAAAGTTGCGGTGGATCGCATCCTGGTAGCGGATCTCGGGGATCGCCAAGCTCACCGTAGCGAGCAGTTGACCATGATGATCGAAAACCGGCGCACTCAGGGAGCCGAGGCCGCGGTTGCGTTCGCCCAGGCTGGCAGCATAGCCCCGCCTCCTGATCTCTTCCAGCTCCCGCCGCAGGACTTCAGGATCGGTGACGGTGCGATCGGTAAACGGCTTCATGGCCGACAGGTTTTGCAAGTAGCGCTCTCGCAGCTCAGGATCCCAGAAGGCCAGCAGGCACTTGGAAGACCCCCCGGCGTAAAGGGGCGATCGGCTGCCGATGGGCATGGACGCCTTGAGGGCCTGGGGCGATTCCACCGTGTCGATGCACACCCGGTCCTGCCCCTCGATGATGTTCAAGTGCACCGTCTCGCCGGTGTCGGCCATCAGTTGTTGCAGAAAAGGCCGGCCTGTCCGGGTGATGGGATAAGTTCCCTTGAGCGCATGAACGAAAGCATAGAAAACGACCCCGAGCTGGTAGCGCCGCGTCACCGGGTCCTGGGCCACGAATCCATGGGTCTTGAGGGTTTGCAGGACCCGCTGGACCGTGGCCGGGCTGAAACCCAGGTGCCCCCCCAGCTCCCGCACCCCCCAGGAGGGGCGCTCCGCCTGGAAGCAAAGAAGGATGCGCAGGGCTTTTTCGATGGAATTGGAGCGCTCTGTCTGTTCCATAATATGATACATTGTTTTATATATTGCGCTCTTCTATGCCACCCCCGTTTGTGCTTGTCAACCCGTATCGATGGCTGCCAAACAATTGTTGCCTGCGCCCCATGCCGTGGCTGCGGCCAACCGCCCATTGCATAACAGGCTATTTTAACGTTAATTTTTGACACCGAAGAGATCGCGCCAGCCCTGCGGCAACCGTCGAAAAAAATGAACGAAATTTGGCTTTTTGAGCTCTTCATGGTAACTGCATAAATGCCATGCATTTTGTTGGCCGCCATCGAATAGGCTTGACAAGTGATGGCGGCTGTGGTTCAGACTCTGCCTTGCTTTTTCATCCCCCCTAAGCAAGGCCCTTTCAGTCAACGGGAGAAATCCGAAACCAAACGCAACACAAGGAGGGCACTGAAATGAAGAAAAATCTCAGCATCCTGGCGATTTGCGTAGCATTGGCGTTCATGGTGAGCTCACCGGTAGCCGCCAAGACGGAATTCATCTCCATCGGCACCGGCGGCACCGGTGGCGTTTACTATCCTTACGGCGGCGGCGTGGCCGAGGTCTGGTCCAAGTTCGTGCCCGGCGTCAAGGCGGTGGCCGAGGTGACCGGCGCCAGCGTGGAAAACGTCAAGCTGGCCCACAAGGGCGAGACGGTGGTGGGCCTGGTGATGGGCGACGTGGCCGTGGCCGGCGTCACCGGGGCTGGCAAGTTCAAGGGCGAAAAGCACGACATCCTGGCCCTGGCCACCATGTACCCCAACCTGCTGCAGATCGTGACCCTCAAAAAGAGCGGGATCACCGACATCGAGCAGATCAAGGGGCGCAACATCAGCACCGGCAGCCCCGGCAGCGGGACCAACTTCATGGCAGAAACGGCCATCAAGGCCCTGGGCATCCCCTTGGATTCCTACAACGACAGCCGGCTGTCCTTCACCGAAACGGCCAACGCCCTGCGCGACGGCACCATCGAGGTGGGCTTCTGGTGCGTGGGGCCGCCCACCAGCTCGATCATGGACCTGGCCACCACCCACGACATTCACATCATTGATCTCAAGCCGGCCCAGGTGGAAAAAATCCTGGCGGCCAACGAAACCTATTCCGCGGTTGAGCTGGGCGGCGGCACCTACACCGGTGTGGATGACCCGGTGCCCACCATCGGGGTGTGGAACGTGATGATCTGCCAGAAGTCGCTGACCGAGGACATGGTCTACCAGCTGGCCAAGGCCCTGTTCGAGCACAACGACTACCTGGTCAAGATCCACCCGGCCGCCAAGTACACCACGCCGGAAAACGCGGCCAAGTACTCACCGATCCCGCTGCACCCGGGCGCCATCAAGTATCTGAAGGAAGTCGGTATCGAGGTGCCGGCGAAGCTGATTCCGTAATCCCCGCGCGCCGGACGACATGGGTTCCTTGTGCAAGCGGCCGGGTCGGCGGTGGGTCATCGCCGTCGGCCTGGCTGCCGTAATCGGCGTTGCCGCATTGGCCTGGCTGCCGGGCGGATTCGAACTGCTGGTGGTGCCGGCAAGGGGTGGTGAGCCCTTGCTGGTGCTGCCCCTGGAGCCGGGCGAACGCTTCACCCTGCACTACTACCACTCGGTGGAAAACGCCCCCATCTGGGAAGAGCACAGCCTGGATGCGGACGGCCGCATCCACATCGAGGAAGAGCGTTACCTGAAGCTCGGCGCCGGGATGGGCCGTACACCGGGAGTGGGCCGCGTCATCCAGAAGGGACCGTACACGGCCATCGTCGACATGCACCGGCCCACCGGCGACTTCATCCTGCGCGTGGGACGGCCGGGGGTGGTGGACCACACCGTGATCTGGCGCGACACCCGGACCAATCTTTCAACGCAGGTTGTGCACCAGGCGGTACGGTTTACTAGCCGACCGGTGAGCCGGCTCCACCGCCTGCTGCGCCGTCTTTACCCACACCCTCGAACCCCTTCTTCCAACGGAGTTGCCAATGGTTGACGCCAAAGGGCGCAATGAAACCCTGGTGGCCTGGACAGCCAAGGTGGTCACCGTCGTTGCCATCAGCCTGAGTCTCTACCAGCTTTACACTGCCGGCATTGCGGCGCTCACCGCCCTGGTACAACGTTCGATCCACCTGGGCGCGATCCTGGTGCTCACCTTCCTGCTCAAACCGCCGTTTCAAGGCGCCCGCAAGGACCGCTTCACCGTCTGGTTTTTCCTGGACGCCCTGCTGGTCATGGCAGCCATCGCCTGCACAGGGTACATTTGCATCAACCTGAACGCCATTTTCGAACGCCAGGGAGACTGGCTCTTCAGCGACCTGGTGGTCAGCGTGGTGGGCACCCTGCTGGTGCTGGAAGCCTGCCGGCGGGTCATCGGCCTGTTCATGTCCATGATCTGCATCATCGGCATTCTCTTTGCCATGTACGGCCCATACATGCCCGAGATCATCATCCACAAGGGCTACAGCATCGAGCGCATCGCCACCACCTTGTGGCTCACCACCGAGGGCATCTTCGGACTGCCCATCGGCGTGGCAGCCACCTTCGTCTTCGTCTTCGTACTTTTCGGGGCCTTCCTCGAGACCACCGGCGGGGGGAACTTTTTCATCGATTTGGCCTATTCCCTCACCGGCCGTTTCTCCGGCGGACCTGCCAAGACCTCGGTGGTGGCTTCGGGGTTCCTGGGGTCGATCTCCGGCTCGGCCATCGGCAACGTGGCCGCCACCGGCGCCTTTACCATCCCGATGATGAAAAAGGTCGGCTACCGGCCCCACGTGGCCGGGGCCATCGAGGCGGCCGCCTCCACCGGCGGTCAGTTGATGCCGCCCATCATGGGCGCCGGCGCCTTTCTCATGGCCGAATTCACCAACACCAGCTACCTGACCATCATCAAGGTGGCCCTGGTGCCGGCCTTCATGTACTACCTGACGGTGCTGATTTTCGTGCATATCGAGGCCCGAAAACATGACCTGCTCGGTCAGCCCAAGGAAACCTTGCCCCGCACGCTGACCGTCCTCCGCAACGGTCTGCACTTCCTGATTCCAGTGGCCATCCTCATCTACGTCCTGCTGATGAATTACTCGCCCATGATGGCCGGGTTTATCGCCGTGGTCAGCATGGTACTCACCAGTTGGGCGGCCAATACCGTCTCCTGGATACGCCAAAGTGGCGCACCGACGCCCGGGACCGGGCAATCCGCCCGCGGAAGCCTCGCGCAGCTTGCCTCCAGGGAGCTTCACCTGATGTTCGGGGCGCTGAGCAAAGGCGCCCAGAGCGCCATCATGGTGTCGGTGGCCTGCGCGGCGGCCGGCATCATCGTCGGCATGGTGACCCTCACCGGCATGGGGCTCAAGTTCTCCAGCCTGGTGCTCGACTTGAGTTTCGGGATCAAGGCCCTGGCCATTTTGCTCATCGGGCTGGCCTCTTTGGTGCTGGGCATGGGACTTCCGGTGACCGCCAGCTACATCGTCCTGGCCACCCTGGCCGGTCCCGCCTTGCTCGACATGGGGGTGCCGATCATGACAGCCCACATGATCGTCTTCTGGTACTCCCAGGACGCCAACGTTACCCCCCCGGTGAGCCTGGCCAGCTTTGCCGGCGCCGGCCTGGCGGGCGCCAACCCCATGCGCACGGCCTTCACCTCCTGGAAGCTGGCCAAGGGGCTCTACATCATTCCGCTGGTGATGGCCTACCGGCCCATGCTCGGCATCGGGCCGTCCTACGAGCTGCTCCACTGGGAAGTGCTCGTCACCATGGTCACCACCGCCCTCGGCCTGGTGGCATTCGCCGCGGCCATCGAGCGCTACCTTTTCCGCCGGGCTACCTGGGTCGAAACCATTTTCCTCTGGGTGGCGGCCGCGGGTCTCCTCTGGCCCAACGACCTGGTGGACACCGTCGGATTCTTTGCCTTCGCCGCCGCGGTCATCCTGCAAAAAAGATCAAAGCCAGCCCTGGCCTGACAGAAAACATCATTCGCCCCGTGCACAGCGGTATCGCGCCGCTGCACGGGGCGTGCTTTATCCGGGGGCTCGACTTGCTGCCGCTTCAGGCGATGCCGATGAAATCGAAGTTCATCTTGGCCTGGAATTTCTCGATGCGCTTGAAGATCTCCTTGAGGGTGGTCTGCTCGATGGCGGTAAGCTTCTTGGGGTTTATGTAGTTGTCCGGCGGTGCCTGTTCGTCGAGCACGGCGGTCACCTGGCGCACGAAGCGAAGCTGCATCAAGAAGTTGTAGGCCTTGTCCAGCTCCTCGTACTCGTTGAGGCTGATGGCGTTCTTCAACCGCAGGTGGTAAAGGCGCTCCATGGTGTTGGTGGCCTCGATGCCGTTGTGCAGGGCGTAAATGCGGGCGAAATCGGTGATGGGCATGATAGCCTGCTTCAAATCCAGGCCGTTGCGGTGCTCGCCCTTGGACTCCACCACGAAGTTGCCGAAAAACCCGAGGGGCGGCTTGAAGTGCAGGGCGTTTTCCGTCAGGTGGCGAAAGAAACCGGCCCACCCCTGGAGCGCTTCGGAAAGATAGCCGCGCAACTCCTGGACCAGCGCCTCGTCCCCGTAGCCGGAGCGGAAATCGAAGAAAATCGAGGCCCGCAGCAGGTCATCGGCCTCGGCGGCATGAATCCAGTCGAAAAAGTACTGCTTCCACTGGCTCAGCGGTTGGCACCACTTCGGATTCTGGGCCATCACGTCCCCGGTGCAAAACCGGTAGCCGGCCGCGTCGAGCCGGGCACAGGCGTTGTGCCCGAAGCGCAGGAAATAGTCGGCGGCCGCCTCGGCCAACTCGGGCGGGGGGTCCTCGTAGACGATGGCGTTGTCCTGGTCAGTCTTGAGGGTCTGCTCGTTGCGCCCCTCGGAGCCCATGACCATGAAATTGAAACGCACCGGCGGCGGGCCGAGCTCGGCCAGGCTGAAAGCCATGACCTTTTCGAGAATCGCATCCGAGATGGTGGTGATGAAGCGGGTCACGTTACGGGCGTTGGCCCCGTTGGAGATGAGGTTGCGCACCAGGCGCGGCAGCTGGTGCTGCTTGTCGATGATCTCATCCATGCCTTCGGCTTCCACGATCTCGCGCAGCATGAACATCGGGGTCTGGCCCTGGGCGGCGATGATGTCCCGGTGGGTCAAAAAGCCGACGATGCGTCCCTGGCTGTCGGCGACGGCCAGGTGCCGGATGTCGGTCTGCATCATCTCCATCAGCGCCTCGAAGACCAGGGCGTCGATGGAAACGGTGCGCAGGGGGGTGCTCATGATCTCGCCCACCGGCCGGCGCGTGTCGACCCCCTCGGCGATCACCTTGCGCGTCAGGTCGCGCTCGGTGACGATCCCCTCGGGTCGGTCCCCGGGGCCGAGAATAACGATGAAGCCGCTCCGGTCCCGGCTCATCCTTTGCGCCGCCTCCTGGATGGGCATGTCGGCCCGGCCGGTGACCATCTTGCGGCTGAAGATGCTGGAAAGCGGCTGGTTGAACAGCTGCATCGCCTCTTCGGAAGGCTGGAGCGTGCGGGCGATGATCGAGGCGTAGGAGCGGTCGAGCATCCGGCGACCGAAGGTGTCGGTGAAGTAGTCCCGGACGGCGGGATACTGCTCGCAGAGCTCCAGGAAGGCTTTCTTGGGCAAGGCGTAGAAGAAGGTGCCGGCCTTGACCGAAAGGGTGCGCACCGAGATGCCGTCGTTGAGCAGCATCGAAATGCCGCCGTAGATATCCCCGGGGCCCAGCATACCGCTCAAGGTCTTGCGCCCGCCTTCCTCGAAGTAACGCTCGGCGGCGCCCTTTTGCAAGATGTACAGGTAACCGATGCGGGTGCGGCCCTGGACAAAAAGCACCAGGTCCTCCGGGTAGCGCACGAAGGACAACTGCCCGGCGACCTGCTCCAGGACGTCTTCAGACAGCAGGGAAAACGGCGCCACCCGGGAGAGAAAATTGCCCGCCTGGCCGGTTTCGATCAGGGCGCTGAGGGACGCGTCGAAGATGCTCTTGCTGAAGTTTTGCAGGAAGTACTCGTAGAACTCCTCGTACCGGTTGCACAGGTCCTGGAAAATGTCCGCCGAGATGGCGTAGGCCACCGTCGGCACTTCGATTTGCACCGTGCGCAGCGATACCCGGGCGTTCATCAGGATCGTAATACCGCCGAAGACCTCTCCCGGCCTGATGGAACCGATGGGACGGCGCCGACCTTCCTGCTCGTCGAACAGGGTCAGCTCTCCCTTGACGATCACCAGGATTTCGTCGATGCGCGTCTGCCCCTGCCGGGCGAAACAGGTGGCCTTTTCCAGCTTCACCTCCCGGGCGGCGGCGGCCACCCGGCGTAGCTCGGTTTCGGGAAGGAAAGAAAAGTGCGGCATTTTGGAGAGGTAGCGGAAAATCGTCTCGTCCATGGATGACCTCGACAAGCTCCGGTTGAACCCAACCCCATGGAAGCGGCCCGCCAGGGGCAGGCGGCGCAGTCCCGCGCTTTTCCTACCGCATCAAAAAACGCCGGCCATGTCAAACAATTAAAGCGCAACCCAAATATTTGACGGGCCGCAGGGGCCTGCCCGCCGGCCGGATCAATCTCCAGGGGGGAGGAAAGCCCGCCGCGATGTTCTGCTGATAGCACAGTGTACCGCACTAGAGCGGCCTTGAGGATCATGGCTCTTCCGTTGAAAAAACAGCGCCATGCCCCAGAGCCAACTCATAAATTGTGCCAACCGGCAGATCGGACCGGCGGCCCGTCTCGCAGGGGATTCCGGGTGGAGGGCGCCCCAGGCGAAAGAGCCTGAACGCCTGGGCGCTTTACCCGTTGCAAAGGACCTTGGCAACGCCGGAGAAAAAAGGGCTCCGCGTCTTCAGAAACGCTGCACCTTGGCGCTGCCCAGCAAGCCGGAAGGCTTCACGTAGAGGATGAGCAGCAGCAGCACGAAGGCGATGGCGTCCTTGTAGCCGGAGGAAAGCAATCCCACCCCGGCCGCCTCGAGAATACCGAGGAGAAAGCCGCCCACCAGGGCGCCCCAGAGGCTTCCCAGACCGCCGAGCATGGCGGCGCAAAACCCCTTGAGTCCCAACATGGTGCCCATGTCATAGCTGCACATGGTAATCGGCGCGATGATGGCGCCGGCCACCGCGCCGGTGCCGGTGCTCAGGACGAAGGCCAGCAGGTTCATCCGCCCGGTGGGAATGCCGGTGAGCCAGGCGGCGCGCCGGCTCACGGCGCAGGCTTCCATCGCCTTGCCGGTCAGGGTGGCCTTGAAAAAGAACTGCAAGGCCACGATGATGGCCGCCGCGATGACGAAGATCCACAGGCTCTGGGGCAGCAACTTGGCCCCGGCGACATCGATGGAGGCATGACCGCTGAAAAACGGCACACTGTGGACATCCTTGCCCCAGATGATCATCGCCACGCCCCGCAGCAGAATCGAAGCGCCTACGGTGATGATCACCAGCGTGATGGGATGGGGATCTTTCACCGTGGCGATGGCCAGGCGCTGGAACACGGCGCCCGCCGCCGCCACGGCAACCACGCTGATCAGCAGGGCCGCCAGCAGCGGCAGGCCCAGAGCGCCCCAGAGGGTCACCAGGGCCAGGCCGCCGAGCATGACAAACTCGCCGTGGGCGAAATTGATCAGTTCCGTGCTGTTGTAGAGCATGGAAAATCCCAGGGCGATGACGGCGTAGATCGCCCCGCTGGTAACCCCGGAAAACAGGTATTGCAATATTTCCTGCATGGGCAAGCCGCTTTGCCGGTAGGGGGTTCTCGAAACGGTCCCACCGGTCGGACCGGTCAGGCGCTGAAAAGATGGAAAAACCTCAACGCTCCAATCTCCAGGTGCCGCCCTCGATGCGCACCATCACGAAGGCCTCGGGCCCAAGGCCGTTGTGGTCCTCGGGCGAAAAGCGGAACACGCCGCTGACCGCCGCAAAATTTTCGATCTTTTCCAGGTTGTCGCGGATCTTGGCCCGGTCGCCGCCGGTGCCTTTCATCGCCTCCGCCAGCAGGCGCATCGCATCCCAGGCGTATCCGCCGAAGCCGGATACGGGCATCTTCTGGGTCTCGGTGTAGCGCAGGATGTAGTCGTTGAGCGCCGCTTTCTGGGGATCGTCGGGCGGCAACAGCCCCGCCACGAGGATCTTGCCGGTGGGCAGGCAGATGCCTTCGGCCGCCTCCCCGGCCAGCTCGATGAACTTGGGCGAGGCCACGCCGTGGCTCTGGTAAAGCGGCACGTCGATCTGCAACTGACGGATGTTCTTGGCCACCACTGCCGGACCGGGGTTGGTGCCCCAGCAGACGATGGCCCCCGGAGATGCAGCGCGGATCTTGGTCAACTGGGCTGTCATGTCGGTGTCCTTGCCGCCGAAGCTCTCCGCCGCAACGATCTGCAATCCGTAGTCGCCGGCCTGGCGCTCCAGCTGCTGCTTACCGCTTTCGCCGAAGGCATTGGCCACTGTCAACAGGGCGATTTTTTCGATTCCCCGCTGCTTCATGTGCCCGTAGATGGCTGCCACGGCCAGCACGTCGTTCTGGGCCGTCTTGAAGGTCCAGGGGGTCACCGGCTCTGTGATGGCAATCCCGGCGGCACAGCTGATCAAGGGGATCCGGGCCCGCTCGGCAAAGCCTTTGACCGCCAGGGTCGCCGGCGTGGTGCTCGGACCGATGATGGCCAGCACCCGGTCCTTGTTGATGAGCTTGTTGATCCCCGAAACGGCTTTCTGGGGATCGGCTTCGGTGTCGTAGACGACCGCCTCGAGCATCTTGCCGTCGATGCCGCCGGCGGCGTTGATTTCCGCCACCGCCATCTCCAGGCTGCGCTTTTCCGGGTCGCCGAGAAAAGAGGCGGGACCGGTGACGGAGAAAAGCCCGCCGATCTTGTAGACCTCCGCCGCCAGGGCCGGCGCGGCGATCAAAACGGCCAGCAGGACAGCCAGCCAGATCCCGCAAGGTTTCCACTTTGGGGTCGGTTTGCGCGTCATGGCGTTCTCCTTTCCGCCGGCCCCGCGGCCAGCGCGCTAGGGGTAAACGGTTACATCGTGTACAGCCGGTGGCCTTCGATCACCTTCAAGCCGTCGGCCCCCAGCACCTTGAGAGCCTCATCCGGCTGGTCGAAGCGGAAGATCATCACGGCATTGGCGCCGCTGTGCTGAACAAAGGCGTACATGTACTCCACGTTGATACCGGCGTTCTGGAGCAAGTCGAGGATATGGTGCAGGCCGCCGGGCCGGTCGTCCACTTCCACGGCCACCACGTCGGTCTTGCTGACGGTGAAGCCGCCCTGCTTCAGGGCGTTTTCGGCCTTGTGGTTGTCGTCGACGATCAGGCGCAGCACCCCGAAATCCGACGTGTCGGCCAGGGCCAGGGCGCGGATGTTGACCCCGGCCCCGGCCAAGATGCCCGTCACCTCGGCCAACCGGCCGGCCTTGTTCTCCAGAAATATCGAAATCTGCTGTGCATGCATGGCGGCTCTCCTTTCGCCTTAAATCTTGCGGTTGTCGATGACGCGCACCGCCTTGCCCTCACTGCGCTGGATGGTGTGGGGCTCGACGAGCTTGACCTTGGCCGAAACGCCGAGAGTCTCCTTGATGTTCTTGCTGATTTTGCGCTCCAGCTCCTGCAGTTGGCGCACCTCGTCGGAAAAGAGCCGCTCGCCCACTTCCACCCGCACGGTGAGGGTGTCCAGGTTCTCCTCCCGGTCCACCACCAACTGGTAGTGGGGCGCCACCTCGCTGGTCTCCATCAAAACGCTCTCGATCTGGGAGGGGAACACGTTGACCCCGCGGATGATGAGCATGTCGTCGCTGCGGCCGCTGACCCGGTTCATGCGCACGTGGGTGCGGCCACAGATGCACGGCTCGAAATTGAGGCTGGTGATATCCCGGGTCCGGTAACGGATCACCGGGAAGGCCTCCTTGGTCAGCGAGGTGAAGACCAGTTCGCCGGTCTCACCCGGCGGCAGCACCTCGCCGGTGGCCGGATCGATGATCTCGGGCAGGAAATGGTCCTCGAAGACGTGCAGCCCCTTCTTGGCCTCGTGGCACTCGATGGCCACCCCGGGGCCGATCACCTCGCTCAGGCCGTAGATGTCCACGGCGGTGATGTTGAGCTTGCGCTCGATCTCCTGGCGCATGTTCTCCGACCACGGCTCGGCGCCGAAGATGCCGAACTTGAAGCTCAGCTCCTTGAAGGAAACGCCCATTTCCTCGGCCACCTCGGCCAGGTGGAGGGTGTAGCTGGGGGTGGCGGTGATCACGGTGGGCTTGAAATCACGCATGATCAGGATCTGGCGCTTGGTGTTGCCGCCGGAAACCGGGATCACCGAGGCCCCGAGCTTCTCGGCCCCGTAGTGGACCCCCAGCCCCCCGGTGAACAACCCGTAGCCGTAGGCGTTGTGGATGATGTCGTTGGCCGTGGCGCCCCCGGCCACCAGGGCGCGGGCCATCAACGTGGCCCAGGTGTTCACATCCCGGGCCGTGTAGCCCACCACCGTAGGCTGCCCCGTGGTGCCCGAAGAAGCGTGGATACGCACCACGGTATCCATGGGCACGGCGAACATGCCGAAGGGGTAGTTGTCACGCAGGTCCTGCTTGGTGGTGAAGGGAATGTGGCGCAAATCCTCGAGGCGCTGGATATCCCGGGGCGTGATGCCGGCGGCGGCCATCCGTTCCCGGTAGAAGGGGACGGTGGCGCAGACCCGCTCCAGGGTCGCCTTGAGGCGTCGGAGTTGGATGGCCTCCAGGGCCTCCCGCGGCATGGTTTCGTACTCCACATCGTAGATCATCGGCTCCTCCTGGCAAGAAGTGAAGTATGGAGATCAAAAAAAGGGGCTGCGGCGATTCCCGCGGCCCCTTTAAAATGAAAAGCCATGGGAGTCACCGTGTGGCGTCCACCCATGGCTTGTCTCGGCTTGCTGTCGTTTGTGCTACCGCGCCGGTCCATGGGTAGACTTCGTAAAGAAGTACCCATAAAAGCCAAAAAAATAAAAGTACTCACAGGCGCGGGGCATCGCGTTTGTCCTTTTTACTGAACGCGGTTCCAATTTCTAAAATTTCATAACCGGGATCCGCGACGCTTGTCAATGCTTTTTTCCGCCGTCAATCCTCATACCCGCCGGAAAAGACCGCCTGGCGCTTCTCCAGGAAGGCGCCGGTCCCCTCCTTGGCATCCGGGCTGGCCAGGCAGAGGGCGAAGGCGTCCACCTCGAGGCTGCACCCGGTGGCCAGGTCCACGTCCAGGCCCCGGTTGACGGCCTGCTTGGCGGCCCGCAGGGAGACGCGCCCCTTGGCGGCGATGGTCCGGGCGGTCTCCAGCACCGCCTCCATCAGCCCTTCAGGAGGACACACCCGATTGACGATGCCCAGGCGGGCGGCCTCCTCGGCACCGATCATGCGGCCGGTGAAGATCAGCTCCTTGGCCGCGTTGGCACCGATGAGCCGCGGCAGGCGCTGGGTCCCGCCGAAGCCGGGAATAATTCCCAGGGTGATTTCCGGCAGGCCGAAGCGGGCCTTTTCGGAGGCATAAATGAAGTCGCAGGCCAGGGCCATCTCGGTGCCGCCGCCCAGGGCGAAGCCGTTGACCGCCGCGATCACCGGGATGTCCATGGCCTGGAGCCGGCTGATGGCCATCTGGCCCAGGGCGGCGAAGCGCTTGGCCTGAAGCGGCGTGCAGCGGGCGATCTCGGTGATGTCGGCCCCGGCCACGAACGCCTTGTCGCCGGCGCCGGTGAGCACCAGCACCCGCACCGCCTCGTCGGCGGCCGTCTGCTCCAGGGCTGCCGTGAACTCGTTGAGCAGCTCGCGATTCAAGGCATTGAGGGCCTTGGGCCGGTTGAAGGTAAGGGTGGCAATACCGTCGGACACTTCGTAGATGAGATTGTTGTAAGCCATGGAAAACTCCTTTGGTTGCGTGTTGCGGACGTGGGTACTCCAGTTTCAATTCATCCCTTCTTTCCAGCCTGCTGGAGAAAGGCCGTCGGGTTGGTTTCCCGCATGTAGGCCTCGATGCCCTTGACAATCCCTTCGCACAAATGCTCCTGGTACTTGGGATCGATGAGGCGCTGGCACTCGCGCTTGTTGCTGATGAACGAGGTCTCCACGAGAATGGCCGGCATCTGGGCGCCGAGCAGCACGTAGAACGGCGCCTGCTTGACACCCTTGTCGCGGACCTGGCTGTAGCGACCCTTCATGTGGCGATACAGTGTCCCCTGGACATGGCAGGCGAGACGGCTCGACTCGTTGATCTTGGCGTTTTGCATCAGGTCGAGCAAAATCGCCTGCAGATCGCTGATGTTCTTCTCGCTGGTGGCGTTTTCCCGGGCCGCCACCAGGATGGCGTCGTCATCGGTGGCCAGGTTGAGGAAAAAAGTCTCGATGCCATAGGCCCGCCGGTTGCGGGCGGCGTTGGTATGGATCGAAATGAACAGGTCCGCGTTGCGGGTGTTGGCGATGGCCGTGCGCTCCTCCAGGGTGAGAAACCGATCCGTTTCGCGGGTCAGGATGACTTCACAGCCCAGGCGCGCCTTGATTTTCTTGGCCAGGCGTTTGGCAATCTTCAGCACCACGTGCTTCTCGTGGACCCCTTTGAGGTATCCCGGGGCGCCGAAATCCTTTCCGCCGTGGCCCGGGTCGATGACGATGCGGCCCACTCCCAGGGCCAACTGCCGGGCCAAGGCGCCGGGGGGCAGCTTGCCGGGGTCGGCGGCCTGGGACGACGATGCCGCCGGGGTCCGGGGCGAAGGCTTGGCTGCCGCCAGGGTTTCGCCCCCCTGTCCCCAGACGTCGATGACAATGCGAAACGGGTTGTTGAGGGAAAAGATCTTGTAGGTCTTGAACGACTTGATATCGACCACCACCCGCACGGTGTTCCCGTCGTACTGGCCGGCCCGGGCGTCCAGGAGCAGATCGTCATTGATGGGCACCTGGCGCTGCAGGCCTTTGCCCAGCCGGCTGGCATCCAGGTCGATAAACAGCCGCTGGGGCTTGCCGATCTCCGGGTCCTTTTTCAGCAGGTGATGCCGGTAGGTCGTCGCCCCGTCCAGATCCACCACCACCCGGGTGTAGCTCGGGTTGGACCAGAAGCGCAGGTTTTCCACCGTCGCCGGGGTGCCGCCCGATCGCCCGGAGGCCGGCCTGGCCGCTGTGCCCGGCGCCGGAACGGGCGCCGGTGAAGTCTTTTTTGCCGGGGCGGGCTTCTTCTTCACAGGCGTCCCCCCGGACTTGGCCACGGTGGCAAGCAGGGCCTCGGCTCTGGAGCGGTAGGCGCTGCGCTTGAAGCGGCGCACCAGCCGCTGGAGCAGGTCGATGCCCTCGCGCCGATGGGCTTCGCTGCCACTGAACCGCGCCAGCTTCAGGTAGAGGACACCGGCGCGGTAAAGGGCGGCCGGCGCCCAGCCGCCGTCAGGATCCTGCCGATAGACCGCCTTGAACTTGTCGATGCAGCGCATCCAGTGATGCCGGTACTTCTGGCGGGCCGGATCGCCTTCCAGGTCCCGCTGGCAGGCCTCGGCCTGGTAGAAGAGGGCCTCGGCCCGGCTGGCGGCGGCCACCGGAGCGGCCAGCAGCAGGGTCAGCGCCACGATGGCGGCAACCATTGCCCATGGACAGCGGCCGTGGATGCGCGTGCGGCGGCGAGGATGGCAAGTCGATGGCGTCATGGTTCCATCAAGGGGTCCAAGGCGTTATGGGCCGAGTTTCTTTTGTAGCCGGTTCAAGGCGTTCAAGGCCTCCAGCGGCGTCATGCGCGTTACATCCAGGGCCTTGAGCGCTTCGATCACCGCCGCCTCGGGGTGCCGGAACAGGTCCATCTGCACCGGCTTGCGGTTCTCCGGCCCTTCGGCCGGAGCAGCGGACGGCTCGGCAACGGCCGCCGGCGCCTGGCCGCTTTCGATGCGGTACAGGATCTTCTTGGCCCGGCGGATCACCGCCGGCGGAATCCCGGCCAGCCGCGCCACCTGAATGCCGTAGCTGCGGTTGGTGGGCCCGGGCGCCAGCTTGCGCAAAAAGATCACCTCCTCGTTCCATTCCTTGGCGGTGATGTGGAAATTCTTGACCCGCGGCTTGCGCTCCGCCAGCTCGGTCAGTTCGTGGTAATGGGTGGCAAACAGGGTCTTGACCCCCTTGCCGCCGAGATCGTGCAGGTGCTCGGCCACGGCCCAGGCGATGCTCAGGCCGTCGTAGGTGCTGGTGCCTCGGCCGATTTCGTCCAGGATCACCAGGCTTTCGGGACCGGCGTGGTGCAGGATGTTGGCCGTCTCCTGCATCTCCACCATGAAGGTGCTCTGCCCCTGGGCGAGGTTGTCCAGGGCCCCCACCCGGGTAAAGATGCGGTCGCAGAGGCAGATGGACGCTTCACGGGCCGGCACGAATCCGCCCATCTGCGCCATGAGCACCATCAGGGCCACCTGGCGCAGCACGGTGGACTTGCCCGCCATGTTGGGCCCCGTGATGATTAACACTTGATGTTCCTCGTTGTCCAGTTCCACCGTGTTGGGCACGAAGCGCTCGCCGGGAATCATCTTTTCCACCACCGGGTGACGTCCGTCCACGATGCGGATCCGTCCGTCTTCGGTGATGGTCGGTCGGCAGTAATCGTTGCG
Source organism: Desulfobacteraceae bacterium (assembly GCA_011042305.1). Classification (GTDB taxonomy): domain Bacteria; phylum Desulfobacterota; class Desulfobacteria; order Desulfobacterales; family UBA2174; genus UBA2174. The sequence goes on along the minus strand of DQXI01000189.1, from coordinate 2,920 downwards.
GCCCGCCACCTCGGCCAGGCTCAGCAGGCAGTCGATGCGTGCCAGGCCGTCGGCGGCCGCCTTGAGATGGGAACCCCCGGCGATGATGCGGCGCCGCAGGTCGTTGAAAATCTCCAGCTCGAGGGCGGCGCGCTGCTCCTCCGCCCCCAGCACCCTGGTCTCGAAGGTCTTCAGGTCCTCGGTGATATAGCGTTCGGCGTTGACCAGGGTCTGCTTGCGCACGTAGCTAAGAGGCACCCTGTCCACCTGGGTCTTGGGCACCTCGATGTAATAGCCGAACACCTTGTTGAAGCGCACCTTGAGCGCGCCGATCCCGGTGGCCTGGCGCTCCCGGGCCTCGATACGCACCAGGTGTCCCTTGGCGTCACGGCTGATGTCGATCAGCTCGTCGAGCCGGGGGTCGTAGCCCTCCTTGATCATCCCCCCCTCGTTGATCGTCGGCGGCGCATCCTCGCTCACGGCGCGCTCCAGTTCGGCGGCCAGGGCGTCCAGCACGCTCCAGTCCCCGTCCAAGCGCAGCAGGCTGCTGGCCAGTCCTTCCAACGTCGCCACAATGGACGGCAGGGCCTGTAGCGACCCTTTCAGCGCCAGCAGGTCCCGGGCGTTGGCCTGGCCCATGGCGATCTTGGCCCCCAACCGCTCCAGGTCGCCCACCGCCCGGAGTCCCTCCCGCACCCGCCGGGTGACGTCGATGCGCTCCAGGGCCTCGGCCACCGCATCCAACCTTGCTTCGATGGCCTCCCGGTGGCGCAAGGGATAGCGCACCCAGTGGTACATGCGCCGGGCCCCCATGGCGGTGACGGTCCGGTCGATGATTCCCAAAAAGCTCCCCTGGCGGCGGCCCGTGCGCGCGTTGCGCACCAGGTCGAGGTTCTGGCAGCTGATGTCGTCGATGATCAGGCCGTGGTCCAGACGATAAGTGGAAAGGCCTGTCAGGTGGGCCACGGCCTGTTTCTGGGTTTCACGGGCGTAGTCGATGAGGGCCCCGGCCGCCTGGACCGCCGCCGTCAACTGCTCGCAGCCGAAGCCCTCCAGGGAAACGGTGCCGAACTGCTCCAGCAGGCGCTGCCGGGCGGTGCCCGGGGCGAAGGCGGCATCGTCGCGGTAGGTCACCGCGGCCCGCTCGGCGGCCTGCCGCAGCGGCCGGTAAAGAGAGCCTTGGGCCGCCTGGCGGGGCATGAGGACCTCGCTGGGATCGACCCGCCGGATCTCGTCGGCCACTGCTTCCACATCGTCGCTTTCGGTGGTGCGGAAGGTGCCGGTGGAAATGTCCAGGTGGCTCACGCCCCAGGTGCGGCCGCCGTTGACCACCGCCAGCAGGAAGTTGTCCTCCCGGGCGTCGAGCATCTCGTTTTCGACGATCATGCCCGGGGTCACCACCCGGACCACGTCCCGCTCCACCAGCCCCTTGGCCTCGGCGGGGTCCTGCACCTGGTCGCAGATGGCCACCTTGAATCCCTGGGCGATGAGGCGCGCCAGGTACCCCTGCACGGCGCGGCACGGCACGCCACACATGGGCACCGGATTCGGGTCGTTCTTGTTGCGCGAGGTCAGCGCGATGTCCAGGGCCTTGGACGCCGTGCGGGCGTCCTCGAAAAACATCTCGTAAAAATCCCCCATGCGATAAAAGAGGATGGCGTCAGGGTACCTTTGCTTGATGGCCAGGTACTGCTCAATCATCGGGGTCGGTTTGGGGGCCATGGTCGGTTCGGATATCGGGGCGCTGAAACGGGCGGGGAAAAAATGGAACAGCGCCGGCATCCGCAAGACGCCGGCGCGCGCAGGGGCTCACAATCCATCAGGCGTCGGCGGTGGACGCTTCCGGCGGCGGATCGACAACGGCCTCGGCGGCGGGAGGCTGTTCGAGCTCCTCCACCCGGCGCCGCAGGGCTTGAATCTCCTCGGTCTGGGCGGCCACGGTGGTATTGAGGTGCTTGATGGTCTTGCTTTGCTTTAAGTAGCCGTACAGGCCGTAAACGTAGGCGATCAAGAAACCGAGCAGAAACAATCCCGCGCAAATGACGACGATGGGCAACTCGGGCGTGGAGTAGGGCCCGGCCAGCCAGGGATCGATATGAAAACTCTGGCGGGTCATGAAAAACGCCTTGTTCTGCCAGACAAATACACTCAAAACGGCGAGCAGCAGCAGCCACAGGAAGATCTTGAATTTTCTCATTCAGAAGCCCCCTTCGATAAGATCGGACCGCCGTATTCCAGCACCGGGATCGGACTGCAGACGATCGGGATGAACTTCTCTTAAGTCCCATACACTAATTTTTATCATGGTAAAACTCAACCCCTTTTTCCCCCATCCCCCAGGACGCGTTCCGGTGCCCCGCCAAGATCCACCGGAACCAGTTCCACCGCCCCCCAGGCGCCGATGCGATCACCGCAGACCACCACGGCACCGGTGATCCCCTCGATGCTTCGGGCAAAATCAATGGCGGCAGCGATGTCGGCGGCCCGCTGGACCCGGTTGCCCACCGCGGTGGCGGCGGCATCGGCCAGGGCCGCATCCGCGGAAAGCATGCACGCCGCATCGGCCCTGCCGAAGCTACGGCTGTGGCCCAGGGTGCCCGACGAGGTGCACACGGCCAGCGCCCCCCCCGCCCCGGGCAATCGCAGGCCCACCTTGAGACTCAACGGGCTGGCGCCGGCGAACAGCCCGATGACCACCGGCGACGAAGTGCTGAGGAAGATATCTCCTCCGTTTTCGACGATCACCTCGGGGGCGTGATCCAGCAGGGCTTCTCCCACCCCCTGGGCGATGGCGCCAGCCACCGCCGCCATGGGGCCGACACCGACCCGGCGCCCCGCCCGGATCATGGCCCGCACCACCGGCGGCGCCGGGTCATCCAGGGACCAGGGGGACAGGGTCTCAATGAAAGCCGGGTGGCGCCGGATGTAGCCTTCCAGCTGT
>DQXI01000241.1 GCA_011042305.1 Desulfobacteraceae bacterium | reverse complement strand
GTGTCGCTTTTTTCCCGACACCCCGGTGGTCTGCCACCGGTCGGCCCATCGTCACTTGGCCGACCCCGCCCGCCTCTGGCAGGGAAGCCTGGAGACGCTCGGCGACACGGCCCGCGCCTATGGACCGATTCGCCCGGTGCCCGCCGAGCGCCTGGTGGACGCCGCGCCTTTCGATAATTTCGGCGTCGAGGTGTTGATGACGCCCGGGCACGCCCCCCATCACCTTAGCTTCCGGATCGGCGAGCGGCTCTTTGCCGGCGAGGCCGGCGGCGTGTTCCAGGACCTCCCCGGCGGGACCTACCTGCGGCCGGCCACGCCGCCGCGCTTTTTCCTGGAGACTAGCCTGGAGAGCCTGGACCGGCTGCTCGCCGTGGACCATGCGATTCTTTGCTACGGCCATTTCGGCGCCGTGCGAAACGGCCCGGAGATGCTCGGGGCCCATCGCCGACAGTTGCTCGACTGGCGGATCATCATTCAAGATGCACTGGAAAGCCCCGCTGCCGACGCCGATCCGGTGGAGGCCTGCCTGCAGCGGCTGCTGGCCGCCGACGGGTGGCTGGCGCCCTTGCGGCGGATGCCCAAGGCGGTAAAAGAGCGCGAGAGGAGCTTCTTGCGAAACAGCATCCGCGGCTTCAGCGGCTACCTCGAGGAAAATAGCGGTACCGGATCAAGCTCTTGATTTTCGGGATCCTGACGACTGCGCTGCGGTTCGGAGGGGAACCCGGACGTTGAATCAGGTTCGCGGGGCGTGGAGACGCTGGTCGATGAGCCGCAGGCCCTCGAGGGTGAGGTCCGGCTCGACGACGTCGATGCTCTCGCACACGTCGGCCATCAGGGGGGCCAGTCCGCCGGTGGCCAGGACCCTGGCCCCGCCGCCGGTCTCCTGCTGAATGCGTCCCACCATCCCGTCCACCAGCCCGGCGTAGCCGAAGATGATTCCCGACTGGATGCTGGCGGCCGTGTCCTTGCCCACCACCAGTTGCGGGCGGGTGAAGATTTCCACCCGCGGCAGCTTCGAGGCCTTCATGAACAGGGCCTCGGCGGCGATCATGATTCCCGGGCTGATCGCTCCCCCGAGGTACTCTCCCTTCTCACTGATCACATCGAAGGTCGTGGCCGTGCCGAAGTCGATGACGATGAGGCGGCCGGGATGCCGGTGAAAGGCGGCTACGGCGTTGACGATCCGGTCGGCACCCACCTCGGCCGGGTTGCTGTAGAGAATCGGCATGGGCGAGGCCTGCCGCGGATCCACCCAGCGGGGGGCGTGGCCGAGGTACTTGCGGCAGAAGGCGTCCAGGATATTGGCCATGGGCGGCACCACGCTGGAGATGATGGTCCGCTCGATGCGGGCCGGATCAATGTTGCCGGTGGCAAACAGGCCCATGGCGAGCACGTTGAACTCGTCTTCGGTGGCATTGCGCTCGGTGCGGATGCGCCAGGCACAGACCAGGGTTTCATCTCGGTAGATGCCGATAACGGTGTTGGTGTTGCCGATGTCGATGACCAGGAGCATGTGGGGTCCTTTCGCGGAGGAGCAGGACGGCTGGGTGGTGTCTGCCGCTACGCTTGCGGTTGGACCAGCAGGGCGTCGGCGATGCGCGCCGCGGCGCGCGCCGAGGCCACCTCGTGGACCCGGATCAGGTGGGCGCCGGAGAGGATGGCCGCCGTGGCGGCCGCCAATGTCCCGTGGGCCACGGCGGGGTCGTCCGGTGACAACGGAGTCTCCGGGTCGTCGCTGAGCAGCCGGCGAATGAAGGCCTTGCGCGAGGGGCCGATGAGCACCGGGGCGTCCAGGGCGGCAAGACGTTTCACCCCCCGGATCAGGTCCAGGTTGTGAGACACGGTTTTGCCGAAGCCGATGCCCGGGTCGATGATCAGCCGGTTGGCCGGCACTCCGGCGCTGCGGGCCCGGTCCATGGCCGTGGCGAGAAAGGCGCTGATTTCGCCGAACAGGTCGTCGTAATGGGGCGCCTGCTGCATCGTCTTGGGGGTGCCGAGCATGTGCATCAGGATGAGCGGCACTCCGGCCCGGGCCACGGTGTCGCCCATTTGCGGATCATGGCGCAGGGCCGAGATGTCGTTGACCATGGCGGCGCCGGCGGCGATGGCCTCCCGTGCCACGGCCGCCTTCATCGTGTCGACGCTGATTGGTATCGATAGCTGTGGCGCCAGGGCCTCGATTACCGGAATGACCCGCGACAGCTCTGTCTCGGTGGAAACCGGGTCGGAAAATGGGCGGGTGGACTCGCCGCCGATGTCCAGGATGTCGGCCCCCTCGGCCGCCAGGCGAATCCCCTGGGCCACGGCGGCCTCGTGGTTCAGAAACCGGCCGCCGTCGGAAAACGAGTCCGGTGTCACATTGACGATCCCCATGATGCAGGTCCGCCGCCCGAGTTCCAGGCGGCGATCGGCCCATTCTATATGGTAGATTTTACGCATGGTCCCCTTCTTCGCTTTCCGGTGGCGGGGGGGCCTCATTGGTGGACGGCGCCGCCTCCTGCGTTTCGTCTTCCTCCAGCCCGCGGGAGGGAAACTCGAAGCCGGGTCTCAGTTTCAGGATGAGCGCATCCAGCTCGTTGCCCAACACGGTTTCCTTTTCCAGCAACATCTCGGAAAGGGCGTCGAGGACATCGCGGTTCTTGCTCAGGATATCCTTGGCGCGGCGGTAGTTGCGGTCGATCAGGCGCCTGATTTCATCGTCGATGCGCTGGGCCGTGGCCTCGCTGTAATCGCGGTGCTGGGCGATTTCCCGGCCGAGAAACACCTGCTCTTCCCCCTTGGCGTACGACAGGGGGCCGAGTTCCTCGCTCATGCCCCAGGTGCGCACCATGTGCTCGGCCAGTTCGGTGGCCTGCTTGATGTCGTTGGCTGCCCCGGTGCTGATGCGCGAGAAGACGATTTCTTCGGCCGCTCGCCCGCCGAAGGCTACCGACAGCTCGCTTTCCAGCTGGTCCTTGTACTTGAAGTCGCGCTCCTCGGGCAGAAACCACGTCACCCCGGCGGCGCGGCCCCGGGGGATGATGGTAACCTTGTTCACGGCGTCGGTATTGGGCAGGAAACGGGCCACCAGGGCATGGCCGGCCTCGTGGTAAGCCGTGGTGCGCTTGTCTTCCTCGCGGATCACCTTGCTCTTGCGCTCCAGGCCCATGAAGACCTTGTCCTTGGCGTCTTCGAAGTCCACCATGTCCACCCGCTCCTTGTTGCGCTTGGCGGCCAGCAGGGCGGCCTCGTTGACGAGGTTCTCCAGGTCGGCGCCGGAGAAGCCGGGGGTGCCCCGGGCCAGCCGCTGGACGCTGACATCCTCGTGGATGGGGGATTTTTTCATGTGCACCCGAAGGATCTGCTCGCGGCCGGCGATGTCCGGCAGCGGCACCACCACCTGGCGGTCGAAGCGCCCGGGCCGCAGCAGGGCCGGGTCGAGGACGTCGGGCCGGTTGGTGGCCGAAATCAGGATGACCCCCTCGTTGGATTCGAACCCGTCCATCTCCACCAGCAGCTGGTTGAGGGTTTGCTCCCGCTCGTCGTGTCCTCCCCCCAGGCCGGCGCCTCGGTGGCGGCCGACGGCGTCGATCTCGTCGATGAAGATGATGCAGGGGGCGTTTTTCTTGCCTTGGACGAACAGGTCTCGCACCCGGCTGGCGCCGACGCCCACGAACATCTCCACGAAGTCCGATCCGCTGATGCTGAAAAACGGCACGCCCGCTTCGCCGGCGATGGCCCTGGCCAGCAGGGTCTTGCCGGTTCCCGGAGAGCCCATGAGCAGCACGCCCTTGGGAATGCGGCCGCCGAGGCGGGTGAATTTCTTCGGATCGCGCAGGAACTCGACGATTTCGTTCAGCTCCTCCTTGGCCTCGTCGATGCCGGCCACGTCGGCGAAGGTGACCTTGGCGGACTGGTCGCCGAGCAGGCGCGCCCGGCTCTTGCCGAAGCTCATGGCCTTGCCGCCACCGCTTTGCATCTGGCGCATGAAGAAGATCCACACGCCGATGAGCACGATCATGGGAAACCAGGAGACCAGCACCGACATGTACCAGGGCGACTCGGCGGGCGGTTTGGCGGCGATGGCGACCCCCTTACGCCGCAGGGTAGGGATCAGTTCGTTGTCCTGGGGGGCGTAGACCTTGTAGCGGGTGCGGTTGGTGTCTTTGACCACCAACTCCTGACCCTGGATGAGCACCTCGGCCACCTGCTCGTTTTCCACCATGGCAAGAAACTCGCTGTAGCTGATGGTCGTTTCGCTCAGGTGCGGCTGATTGAAGAGATTGTAGAGCATGATCATCATCAGGGTGATGACCAGCCAGAGGGCGAGATTCTTGTAAAACGGATTCACTGAAAGAGATCCTTTTTGTGGTTTGTCGGTCTAAAAACTAGCGAAAGAACGCGGCCGCCAGTGCTGCCGGGCGCCACACCCTCCGCCAGGCGCTGGCCGGCCAGCCAGATGATCCGCCCACCGCTTTCCACTACCGGGTAGGTGGGGCGCAGGGGCCGTGGGACCTTGTGATCGATGAAAAACTTGGCCACTTTCTGGCGGCCGCCGACTCCGAGGGGCCGAAATCGGTCCCCCGGGGCCGCGCTGCGGATAATCAGCGGAAAACTAACGGCATTGATATCAAAAAAGGCTGACCACTGTCCAGCATCATCACCGGCGCCGCGAGGCGGGACGGGTTGGACAGCGGCCTGTGCCGCCATCCCCAGTTCCGGGATATGAATCCGGCCGGGGGATGTCAATTCATGGCGCCAGGCGGCAGGGGCCTGTACCTGGCGCAGGGGAGTCCCCATGCGCCGGATTTCCAGGCGGCCGGCGGCGGCGCTCAGGCGCAGCCGGTGGGGCAGGTGAAGGCATCGAGCGGGCCCTTTCTCGGTGACAAGTCTTAAAGCTGCCTCGATATGGGCCAGGGTGATGCGGTGCAGGTCGTCGCGCAGGCGCCCGATGGCATGGCGCAACACCCGGCGCCGGGCTGCCAGCGCCAGGTGGGCCAAGGCGCCGTTGTCCAGGACGACACGGTCGTGGGTTTCGTGAACCAGAACGGCGCGGTAGAGATCGGCGGCCATCCTGGCCAGCCAGGCTTCCTCGTCACGGCCAATGGCGGCGGTGCGGTTCAAGGCGTCCACGATGGCCGGGTTGGCCTGTTCGGCGATCAGGGGCAGGAGCTCCTGGCGGATCCAGTTGCGCCGGTGATCGAGGTGGCGGTTGGTTTCGTCTTCGCCGTAGTCGGCGCCCAGGGCTTCCAGGAATTTCAGGATTTGCTCTCGGTCCACGGAGAGCAGGGGCCGGATGAACCGGCCGCCGCGCATGGGTGGCATGGCGGCCAGGCCCAGGGGGCCGGCGCCCCGGAGCAGGTTCATCAAGACCAGCTCGGCGTTGTCGTTGCGCTGGTGGCCCAGGGCAATTTTGTTGCAGCCGTGAACCGCGGCCGCCTCCTCCAGGAAGGCATAGCGCAGATGGCGCCCGGCGGTTTCCAGCGAAACGCGGCGATGACGAGCCTCGGCGGCGGCGTCCACCCGGCGGCTCTCCAGGGGAAGCCCCAGGCGAGTGGCGAGGGCCTGGACGCGGCGGGCGTCCGCATCGGCCGCGGGGCCGCGCAGGCCGTGGTGCAGATGGGCGACGGCCAGCTCAATGCCGTGCTCCGGCGCCAGGCGGTGAAGAGCCACCAACAGCGCCACCGAGTCCGGCCCGCCGGATACCGCCACCAGGACCCGCTCTCCGGGAAGCACGAGGCGCTGGCGCGTCAGGTTGCCCTCGACAGCCGCCAGAAAGGCGTCGATGGCGCGTTTCTCAGAGAAGCCTTTGGGCGATGGTGGCATGGATCAGCTCGGAGACGTTCTTGTCCCAGAGGCCGACAAATCCGGAGCGAACGCCGATTTCGGTGATCCGGGGCGATACCTCGGTAACCTTTACGGTCACCGGTGTGCCGTCGGTCCGCTTGGCTTTGAGCAGTGTGGTGATGCCGTCGGAGGTCTTCGATTCTACACGAATTTTGAGGTGTTTCAGAGCCTGCTCGGTGGCCTCCAAGGCCGGTGAGAGGTCGGCGGGGTAGGTCCGCCGCAATTCTCCTTCGATATAGCTGTAGACGCCAACCCCGGTGCCGGCGCCTATCACCAGGGCCGCGCATCCGTTGGTCAACAGCACCAGTCCAAGGAGACAAGCGGTGACGATTCTGCGGTTCATCATGTTTTCCTTTTCAGTCTTGCAAAATCAACCAGTTGGTCTATATTACGAGTCGGTTGTGCTAGGCGGGGAGTTAGCGGTGCCCTCATCCCGAAATCCGCTTCATGCGGGGCTGAATCCCCCCTCGAGGACCGACCCCGGGTCGCCCGGGTCGCACTGGCCGGTCGCCGCGCAACAGACGGTTACGAACCTCGTCAGGTCCGGAAGGAAGCAGCGATAAGTAATGCGGTCTGTGTCGCGGATCGATCCCGGCCATGCTTGCGCCCACCGCCACTCGGAAACGGTTCGGAAGGGGGTGCACAACCAATGCCCCTCCCGCTTTCCCGGTGTTGCACCGCCCGTCCCGATGCCGCCTTCGCCGGCGTCCTGCGCCGCACCTGCTCGCTGCGGCCCCTATAGCAAAGCCGATACCAAATGGCAAACGCCGTTCATCCCGACGCCCCCGGGCCCGTCAACCGAGGCCCTGCTCGGCGTTCGGCAAGGGCCGAAGCGCACGACTTTTGAAATGTTTTAGGCCGATTAAGAAGTCGGTAACCCGCTTGACATCATGCCAACGGGTATTATCGTCTTTACGATCGTTTGCGCGGCAACCAACAACTTCAACGCTGCCAGGAAAAGACGCAACAACATGGTCAAAGAAAAAACGGAGTCAAAAATCAGTGCTGAAGCCAAGCCGGGAGAACATCAGGGCCTGACCGAGCAGGAAGCGGCCTCCCAGGAGACAACCGTCGCGAAGGGGGCTTCAGGCGAAAACGAAGCCAAACCCCAAGACCTCGAGGCTCTCCTTGAAGCGGCCCGCAACGAGGCGAGGGAAAACTACGAGCGCCTCCTGCGGGTCAGTGCGGAGTTTGACAACTACAAGAAGCGCTCCGCCCGTGAGGTTCAGGAATACCGCAAGTTCGCCAACGAGTCGCTGCTAAAGGAACTGCTGCCCATCATCGACAGCCTGGAGCGGGCTCTGGCGGTGCCGGCCGAGGCGCAAAACGAAAAGGGGCTGAGGGAAGGCTTGGATCTGACCCTCAAGCAGATTCACAAGCTCCTGGAGCGCTTCGGGGTATCGCCCATCGAGGCCGAGGGGCAGCCCTTCGATCCGGCCTACCACCAGGCCATGATGCAGGAGCAAAGCGACGAGGTGCCGGAGAATGTCGTCCTCCGGCAAATGCAGAAAGGATATGCCATCCACGACCGCCTGCTGCGGCCCGCGATGGTGGTTGTGGCCAAGGCGGCCGCCAAGGGCGGTGAATCCCCCCCGGGCGCGGATACGGCCGAAGCCCAATCGTAAAAGTCGTTCCAACCGGATTTCAGCACATCGTCTTAAGGAGGAAGAAATGGGGAAAGTCATCGGAATCGACCTGGGCACGACCAACAGCTGCGTGGCCGTCATGGAGGGTGGGGATGCCAAGGTGATCACCAACCCGGACGGCGGCCGCACCACGCCGTCCATCGTTGCGGTCACCGAGAGCGGTGAGCGCCTCGTGGGGCAGATCGCCAAGCGCCAGGCGATCACCAATCCGGAAAACACGGTGTTCGGCGTCAAGCGGCTCATCGGTCGAAAGTTTTCGTCGCCCGAGGTCCAAGCGGACATCAAGATCCTGCCCTACAAGATCGAAGAGGCGTCCAACGGGGACGTGCGCATCAACCTGCGCGGCAAGCAGCACAGCCCGGCGGAAATCAGCTCCTTCGTGCTGGCCTACATCAAGAAGTACGCGGAAGACTACCTGGGCGAACCGGTGAGCGATGCCGTGATCACCGTACCGGCCTACTTCAACGACAGCCAGCGCCAGGCGACCAAGGACGCGGGCAAGATCGCCGGCCTCAACGTGCTGCGGATCATCAACGAGCCCACGGCGGCCTCCCTGGCCTACGGGCTCGACAAGCGCAAGGAGGAGAAGATTGCCGTCTTCGACCTCGGCGGCGGCACCTTCGACATCTCCATCCTGGAAATCGGAGAGGGGGTCTTCGAAGTCAAGTCTACCAACGGTGACACCCACCTGGGCGGCGAAGACTTCGACCTGCGGCTGGTGGACTACCTGGCCGACGAATTCAAGAAAGACCAGGGCATCGACCTGCGAGGGGACAAGATGGCGCTGCAGCGGCTCAAGGAAGCCGCCGAAAAGGCCAAGATGGAATTGTCCTCCTCCATGGAGACGGACGTCAACCTTCCCTTTATTACCGCCGATGCCTCCGGTCCCAAGCATCTGAACGTCAAGATCAGCCGGGCCAAGCTGGAGGCCTTGTGCGCCGATTTGCTCGACAAGCTGGAAGGCCCGTGCCGCATGGCCCTCAAGGATGCCGGTCTCAGCGCCAGCGACGTCTCCGAGGTGATCCTGGTGGGCGGCATGACCCGCATGCCGGCGGTCCAGGAGCGCGTCAAGAAGCTGTTCGGCAAGGCCCCCAACCGTTCGGTGAACCCGGACGAGGTGGTGGCCATGGGTGCGGCGATCCAGGGCGGCGTGCTCAAGGGCGACGTCAAGGACGTGTTGCTGCTGGACGTCACCCCGCTGAGCCTGGGCATCGAGACCTTGGGCGGCGTGATGACGCGCCTGATCGAAAAGAATACCACCATCCCCACACGCAAGAGCCAGATCTTTTCCACTGCCGCTGACAACCAGCCGGCGGTGTCGATCCACGTGCTCCAGGGCGAGCGGGAGATGGCGGCCGACAACAAGACCCTGGGCCGCTTCGAGCTGGTGGGCATCCCGCCGGCGCCCAGGGGCGTGCCCCAGATCGAGGTGACCTTCGATATCGACGCCAACGGCATCGTGAGCGTTTCGGCCAAGGACCTGGCCACGGGCAAGGAGCAGTCGATTAAGATCACCGCCTCTTCGGGCCTGAGCAAGGAGGAGATCGATCGCCTGGTCCGCGAGGCCGAGTCTCATGCCGAAGAGGACAAGAAGAAGAAGGCGCTGGTGGAGGCCCGCAACCACGCCGACGCCCTGATCTACAGCACGGAGAAATCCCTCAAGGACCTGGGCGACAAGGTGGATGCCGATACCCGCAGCAAGGTGGAGGCGGCCATCGGCCCGCTGAAGAAGGCCATGGAAGGCGACAATGCCGAAGAGATCCGCCGATTGAGCGACGAGTTGACCCAGGCGTCCCACAAGTTGGCCGAAGCGATGTACCAGCAGGCTTCCGCAGGCGCCCAGGGTACCGGCGGCGCGGAAGATGGCGGTTCAAGCGGCGACCAGGCCGGACAGGGCGGTGGCGCGGACGACGTGGTGGACGCCGACTTCGAGGAAGTCAAAGACGACAAGAAATAAGTTTTGGCGCCATAAAACTGAAAAGGCCCGCTCACCCAATGGTGACGGGCCTTTTTGTATCCGGCGTTCCGGACACCTTTACTCTTCCATCTGGAAGTTGGTGCTCTTGCCGCCGTAGCGCTGGCGCAGCTTGGGCTTTTCGATCTTGCCGGTGGGGTTGCGCGGCACGTCGGCGAAGATGTACCGGCGCGGCCGTTTGAAGCGGGGCAGGGGCTGGCAGAACTCGGCCAAGGCCTCGGCGGTGACCGTGTGGCCCGGCTTGACCTTGACGATGGCCGTGGCGATTTCGCCCAGGCGCAGGCTGGGTAGCCCGATGACCGCCACGTCGGCCACGGCGGGATGATTCTGGAGGAAATCCTCGATTTCCACCGGGAAAATGTTCTCCCCGCCGGTGATGATGATGTCCTTCTTGCGGTCCACCAGCCAGATGAATCCGTCTTCGTCCAGGCGCGCCACGTCGCCGGTATGCAGCCACCCGTCCACCAGGACTTCGGCGGTGGCCTCGGGGTTGCGGTAATACTCCTTCATTACCCCCGGACCGCGCACGATCAGCTCGCCGGGCGTCCCGGGAGCTACCGCCTGTTTGTGTTCATCGACGATGGCAAACTCCCAGTCGAAGCCTGGCCGGCCGATGGCGCCCACCTTGTGCCCGTTCTCGATGCCCAGGTGTATGCAGCCGGGGCCGGTGCTTTCGGTCAACCCGTAGTTTGTGTCGTACTGGTGATGGGGAAACACCTTGCGCCATTCCCGGATCAGGCTGGGCGGCACCGGCTGGGCCCCAATGTGCATCAGGCGCCACTGGCCCAGGCGGAAGCTGGAGAGCTTGAGCTCTCCGCTTTCGATGGCAAAGAGGATGTCCAGGGCCCAGGGGACCAGCAGCCAGACCACGGTGACCGCCTCCTCGCTGATCGCCTCCAGGATCCAGCGCGGCTCGATTCCCTTGAGGATGACGCTGCGCGCGCCGACGATCAAGTTGCCAAACCAGTGCATCTTGGCCCCGGTGTGATACAGTGGGGGAATGCACAGGAAGTTGTCCTCGTGGGTTTGGCGATGGTGAGCGTTTTCCACGTAGCAGGCCGCCTCGAGGTTGCGATGGGTCAGGCGCACCGCTTTGGGCCGGCCGGTGGTGCCGGATGTGAAATACAACGCCGCATCGTCGACGATGGACAGGTCCACGGCGGGGTCGGCGGCGGGAAACTGGGCCTGCACGGCGTCGTAGGCCAGGGCCCAAGCCGGCCGCTGATCTTCGGGACCGACGAAGATGTAGGTTTCCACCGTCTGGTCCAAAGAGGCTTTGACTTCTTCGATCCGTTGGATAAACTCCGGGCCGAAGATCAGCGCCTTGGCCTCGGCGGTCTCGACGCAGCGGGCGATGGTGGCTGCCACGAAGCGGAAGTTCAACGGCACGGCCCAGGCCCCGGTGCGGAGGATGCCGAAATAGATCGGAAGCCATTCCAGGCAGTTGGTCATCAGGTGGACCACCCGGTCGCCCTTGACCACGCCCCGGTGGCAAAGGGCCTGGGCCAGGCGGTTGGCCTGGTCGTCGAACTGGCGCCAGGTGATTTCCCGGCGTCGGCCCGCACCCGGGTCCCGTTCCACCAGGGCGGTTTCGGCGCCGTAAAGACGGGCGTTGCGGGCCAGAATCTCGGTGATGAGCATCGGAGCTGTCCTTTCGCAAGACAAATAATCGCGCAAAAAGCGCACTGATATCGGCGGGTGCATAACAAAGGCCCCACCAAGAATCAAGGGCGCCGGGGGGATGTGGCGATTTCGGCGCGGGGATTTTAACGGTGCCTGTCAACACCCGGCCGATCAGTCGGATGCTTTCAAATTTTTAACACCGGAGCCAACCGTTGCCCCCAATCCAATCCCCTGATCTGCCCCCGGCGGAGGAAAAAGCACGCTTCGTCAGCGCCATGTTCAGCCGCATCGCCGGGCGCTACGATCTGATGAACGCCGTCATGACCCTGGGGCGCGACCGGGCGTGGCGTCGGCGGGTGGTCGAGCTGGCCGCCCCGCCGCCGGCGGGCCGGCTGCTGGACATGGGCGCCGGCACCGGCGGCATTGCCCTGGCCGCCCGGGCGCAGTTTCCGAAACTGACGGTGGTGGCGGCGGATTTCACCGCCGAGATGATGGCGGTGGGCCGCCGAAAGCCGGGGGGCCGTCAGGTGGACTGGTGCGCGGCCGACGCCCTGGCCCTGCCTTTTGCCGATGCCGGCTTCGACGCGGTGGTCTCCGGGTATCTGGTGCGCAACGTCGCCCTGCCGAACCGGCTCTTCGCCGAGCAGTTCCGGGTCCTGAAGCCCGGCGGACGTATCGTGTGCTTGGACACCACCCCGCCCCGGGGGCCGCTGGCCCCTCTGATCCGGCTTCACTTCAAGCGCATCATTCCGCTGATGGGCCAGTGGGTGGGCGGCGACCGCGGCGCTTACACCTACCTGCCCGAGTCGACGCGGACCTTCTTGGCGCCGGAGGCTCTGGCCGCCAGGCTGGCCCGGGCGGGATTCGTCCAGGTTCGTTGGCGGACCTTCATGTTCGGCACCATGGCCTTGCACGTCGCCGCCAAGCCCATGGCCTGCGGTCGGGCGTAACCACTGCCCAAGCCGGGGCGTTCCAGAACGACACGGGTGGGGGCAAATTTCACCAGCGTGTTTATTTTTTACCCGGTTTGACTTATGCCGGAATCAACGGTCGCTTCAACCGCGGCCCACCGTTCTGGGCCAAAAATGGCATCCGATTTGCGAGGCTTTGACGCCGATATGCACACCGACCCCGATACCAGCACCGTGGCGCCAAGTCGTCTTTGGGCCGCCGGGGGGTTTTTGTTGATTCTCCTGCCCACCGTGGTCCTGATGACCTGGCTGGACATCGGCCGCCAGAAAGACCAAAGCATTCAACTGCTGCTGGAGAAGGGCGCCGCCCTCATCCGCAGCTTCGAGGCCGGCACCCGCACCGGGATGGCGCACATGGCCTCGGGAGTCTTTCGCTTGCAGCGGTTGCTGGCCGAGACGGCCCAGCAGGAGGACATCGTCTATCTCTTGGTCACCGATGACCAGGGCCGCATCGTGGCCCATAACGACCCGGACCGGGTGGGCGCCCGGCATGGGGAGGAGCTTGACTTGGCCGCCGTGGCTGCCGGCGGCGCCGAGGCCTGGCGCATGGTGGACACCACCAACGGGCGGCGGGTGTTCGAGGTGTACCGCAAGTTCATGCCCGGCATCGCCACCGGTCCCTTGCCGCCGGGGCGTCATTCCGGCCCCATGCGCCACGGGCCGCAGATGATGCGCCGCTGGCTGGAGCAAAATTGGCCCCACGTCGAGCCGCCTTCCGCCGAACGGCTGGTGATTTTCGTCGGCCTGGACACGAGCGCCGTGGAAGCCGTCCGGGCAGCCAATACCCGGCATGCGGCGGGGATGGCGGTCATTTTGCTGGTGGCGGCCGCGGCGGGTTTCGCCGGGTTGGTGCGCTTGCAGGGCTACCGGGTGACGCGCACCTCGCTGCGGCGCATCCGGGCCTTCTCCGACCGGCTGGTGGAAAGCCTGCCCGTGGGGCTGGTGGCCCTGGATCCCGACGGCGTGGTGGCCGCGGTTAACCCGGCGGCCTGCGATCTTCTCAAGCAAACGGCCCCGCACCTGGTCGGTCAATCCGCCGCAAGGGCCCTGCCGACTCCCCTGGCTGCCCTGGCCGACCGCCTGGGGCCGCAGCAAGCCCGGTTGGAAGCCGAGCTCTCCTGCCCGACGGAAGACGGCCGCGATCTTCCCCTGGTGGTCAACGCGGCCTGGATCGCCGACGCCGAAGGCGCAGATGCGGGGAAGATTCTTCTTTTGAAGGACTTGAGCGAGGTGCGGGCCCTGGAGGCGGCGGTGAAACGCTCCGAGCGCCTGGCGGCCATCGGGAGCCTGGCTGGCGGCGTGGCCCACGAGATCCGCAACCCGCTGAGCAGCCTCAAGGGGTTTGCCACCTACTTCAAGCAGCGCTCCCCCGGGCGGCCGGAGGACCAGAAGATTGCCACCATCATGATCGGCGAGGTGGACCGGCTCGACCGGGTGGTGGGGCAACTGCTCGAGTTATCGCGGCCGGTGACTGTTTCCCCCAAGCCCCTGCCGGTGCGCTCGGTGATCGAGGGGGCCGTGGCGGTGGTACGCCCCCGGGCAGTCGAGGCCGGGGTTCAACTGGAGGTGAATCTGCCCGATGACGGGGCTCCGGTACCCATGGACCCCGAGCGGATGCACCAGGTGCTGCTGAACCTGTTGATCAACGCCATCGAGGCCATGAGGGGGGGAGGAAAACTGCAAGTATCTGCGAAAACGGTTGAAAACGGCATCGAGATCCGGGTGGCCGACACCGGCCGCGGGATCGCCGCCGAAGACCTGGGCCACGTGTTTGACCCGTATTTCACCACCAAGTCCACCGGCACGGGGCTCGGCCTGGCCATCGTGCACAACATCATCGAGGCCCATGGCGGCACGGTGGCCATTGACAGTCGGCCGGGGGGCGGCACCACCGTGCGTCTCCGGCTGCCCTTTTCACCGGCGGGAAGCGACGATGACAGCCACGCCTAGCATTCTGGTGGTCGACGACGATGCCGCCCACCGCGCCATGCTGGCCACGCTGCTCGGCAGTTGGGGCTACCAGGTCACCGAGGCCGACGACGGCGGCCGGGCCGTGGAAGCGGTGCGCCAGCAGGCCTTCGACCTGATCCTGATGGACGTGCGCATGATCGAGATGTCCGGCATCGAGGCCCTGGAGCGGATCAAGACGATCAACCCGGCCATCTCGGTGGTGCTGATGACGGCCTACGCCTCGGTGGAAACCGCC
The DNA here is from genome assembly GCA_011042305.1 of Desulfobacteraceae bacterium. Lineage (GTDB taxonomy): Bacteria > Desulfobacterota > Desulfobacteria > Desulfobacterales > UBA2174 > UBA2174. The sequence continues at coordinate 11,274 of DQXI01000241.1, read as the reverse complement.
GTGGAGGCGATCCGCAAGGGGGCCTACGACTACCTGACCAAGCCGCTGGATTTCGACAAGCTGCGCCTCACGGTGCAGCGGGCCATGGAGCATTTGCGCTTGCAGGCGGAGAACCGGCAGCTTAAGGCAGACCTTGGCCGGGGCCTTAATCGCTCCCACATCATCGGCCGTAGCCCGGCCATGTGCGCCCTGCTGGAAACGGTCGCCCAGGTTGCCCCCACCGAGGCCACGGTGCTCGTTACCGGGGAAAGCGGTACCGGCAAGGAGCTCATCGCCGCCGCCATCCACGACAACAGCCTCCGCCGCCGTGGGCCCCTGGTGAAGATCAACTGCGCCGCCATCACCGAAACCCTGCTCGAATCCGAACTCTTCGGCCACGAGAAGGGCGCCTTCACCGGCGCCGACCGCCGCAAGGAGGGGCGCATCGTCCAGGCCCACGGCGGCAGCCTGTTTCTCGACGAGGTGGGCGAGATGCCGTTGACCATGCAGGTCAAGCTGTTGCGGGCGATCCAGGAGCGAGAAGTGGTGCGCGTCGGCGGCCAGGAGTCCGTGGCGGTGGACGTTCGCATCATCGCCGCCACCAACCGCGACCTGGCCCGAATGATCAGCGACGGAACATTCCGCCAGGACCTCTACTACCGCCTCAACGTGGTTGGCCTGCACATCCCCCCACTAAGGGAGCGTACCGGTGACATTCCGCTGCTGGCCGCCCATTTCCTGAAGCATTTCGCCGAGAAGAACCGAAAGCCGATCCAGGGCTTTACCCCTGCTGCCATGGACCGGTTGATCCGCCATCGGTGGCCCGGCAACGTCCGCGAGCTGGCCAACGCCGTGGAGCGGGCCGTGGTGCTGGCCCGCGGCGCCTACCTGGGCGAAGCCGATTTTCAGGAGCCGGCCGGACCGCCGCCGGAAACGGCGCCGCTACCCGAAGGACCGCTCTCCGAACTGGAGCGCCAGGCGATCCTGCGCACCCTCGCGGCCACGGGGGGCAACAAGAGCGAAGCGGCCCGGCGCCTGGGCATCACCCGTAAGACGTTGCACCAGAAATTGAAGCACTACGATGGTCAACCGCCTTGAAAGGATTGTCCTAATTCCGGCGGCATGGACGAGAGGCAGTTGAGGCAAAAGCTGGCGCGCTTTCTTTGAACCGTTGACGATCGTCACGTCGCCGTTGCCGCAAAGGGCGGTTTACAAATGGGCCTCAATGCCGTAGAAGCGGGGGCGGTCGGGGTAAGAGGGAGGAAGGGAAGATGGTGCGTTGGGTGTTGGCGTTGCTGATGCTGGTGGGGGCGGCCAAGGCGACCGCCGGCCAAGTCCCGGCAGCCGAGGAGATTCTTGCCCGTCTGGAGACCCGCTACGCCGCCGCTGGGCTGGAGGCCCGCTTCACCCAGGTCTCGACCCTCCAGGCCATGGACATCACCGATACCGCCGAGGGGCGGCTCTGGATCCGCCGGCCGGGGCAGATGCGCTGGGAGTACAGCTCCCCCGAGCCACAGACCATCGTCACCGACGGGAAGCGGTTGTGGATCTACCGCCCGCTGGATCGCCAGGTGATGATCGGCTCGGCGCCGTCGTTCTTCGGTGACGGCAAGGGGGCGGGGTTCCTGGCCGACATCGGCCAGGTGCGACGGCAGTTCGATGTCTCCCTGAGTCCTGAAGGATCGCAGGCCGTTCACCGCCTGATCCTGGTGCCGCGGCACCCGCAGCCGGACCTGGTTCGGGTGGAGCTGGACATCGATCCGGCCGGCGACACCATCGAGGCGGTGACCACCTTCAACGCTTACGGCGACAAGACCCGCATCGTGCTCAACGAGGTGGTTTTCCACGATCAATTGGACGACGCCCTGTTTCAGTTTGAAATCCCCCAGGGCGTCGAAATCATTCAGATGGACCCATGAAAAAACGGATTGAAGCTCTAAAGCGCCAGCGTTGCGCCATCATCCTGGCCCACAACTACCAACCCCCCGAGATCCAGGACCTGGCCGATCTGTGCGGCGATTCCCTCGAGTTGAGCCGGCGGGCCGCGGCCACCGACGCCGAGACAATCGTGTTTTGCGGGGTCCGCTTCATGGCGGAAACGGCCGCCATCCTTTCGCCGCAAAAAACCGTGCTTATGCCGCGGCCCGAGGCCGGGTGCCCCATGGCCGACATGATTACCCCGGAGGCCCTGGCGGCCCGGAAAGCCGAGCTGGGCGATATCCCGGTGGTGACCTATGTCAACTCCACCGCCGCGGTGAAGGCCCTGTCAACCATCTGCTGCACCTCGGCCAACGCCCTGGAAGTGGTTGAGAGCCTGGAGGCGGACCGGATCCTGATGGGGCCTGACCGCAACCTGGCGCTGAACACCGCGGCCCGGACCGCCAAGCAGATCATCCCCTGGTCCGGCTGCTGCCCCTACCACGACCGACTGAGCGTCCAGGAGGTGGCCGATCAGCGCCGGGCACATCCCGGGGCGATTTTCTTGGCCCACCCCGAATGTCGGCCCGAGGTGGTGGCCATGGCCGACGCGGCCCTGAGCACCTCGGGGATGCTGCGTTATGCCAGGGAGTCGGAGGAAAGTGAGTTCATCATCGGCACGGAGGTCGGCCTTCTGCACGCCCTGGCCAAGGAAAACCCGGGCAAGCGGTTCCATGCGGTCTCGGGTAAGCTGGTTTGCCCCGATATGAAGAAGATTTCCCTGGCCGACGTGCTTGGCTGCCTGGAGCGGATGGACGGACAGGTGACGGTGCCCGAAAAGATCCGGCGGCCGGCCCATGCCGCCGTGGAGCGCATGATCGCGCTGGCGAAATAGAAGCAAGGGCATTGCAGGCGGGTTGTGAAGGGCCTGGCCGGTCCGAATTTAACTTTCACCCGATTATCCCACCATCTCCTCGGGAATGTCGGCGTTGGTGTACACCTTCTGGACGTCGTCGTTGTCTTCGAGCATGTCCATCAGCCGAACCATCTGTTCGGCCTCCTTGCCCTCGAGGGCCGTGTAGCTGGCCGGCAGCATGGTGACCTCGGCTTCGACGATAGCGATCCCCGCCGCTTCAATGGCGCCGCGCACCGCCTCGAAGTCGGCCGGCGCGCAGATCACCTCCCAGGTATCGCCCTCGTCGCGCACGTCCTCGGCGCCGGCCTCCAGGGCCACTTCCATGAGGTGATCCTCGTCCACGGCCGACTTGGACACGGTGATATCCCCCCTTTTTTCGAAAAGATAGGCAACACCGCCGGCTGCAGCGAGGTTGCCGCCGCACTTGGTGAAGCAGTGGCGAATCTCGGCCACGGTGCGGTTCTTGTTGTCGGTGAGCGATTCCACCATCACCGCGGCCCCGCCGGGCCCGTACCCCTCGTAGGTCACCTCCTCGTAGCTGACGCCCTCCAGTTCGCCGGTGCCCTTCTTGATGGCCCGTTCGACGTTTTCCTTGGGCATGTTCTCGTTCTTGGCGTTGATCAGGGCCAGTCGCAGGCGCGGGTTGGCGTTGGGATCACCGCCGCCCATGCGCGCTGCCACGGTGATCTCCTTGATCAGCTTGGTGAAAATTTTGCCGCGCTTGGCGTCCGTGGCGGCTTTTTTATGTTTGATGGTCGACCACTTGTTATGCCCGGACATAAATCATTCCTCCTGTCGTTTTCCTTTGCCAATAATGAAGATTTCCCTGCTGGCCTTGCGGCTGCTCTGCGGCTTGAAGAGGCGCGTTTCCCGGAAAATGCGGCGCACCGCCACTTCGAAAGCCTTGGCGTCCGGTCCCTGGAAAATCTTGCACACGAAACAGCCGCCGGGCTTGAGCCGGTTGCGGGCCGTCGCCAGGGCCGCCATGGCCAGCTCGAGGGAGCGGGCCGCGTCGGTGGTACGGTTGCCGGTGGTGGCCGGGGCCATGTCGCTGAGGACGACGTCGAAGCCTTCCGGCCCGGTTTGCCCCAATACCGATTCGGGATCCCGCAGGTCCGCTACCAGGGTGCGCACTTGGGCCGGCAAGGCGATGGTCACCGGTTTCAGGTCGAGGCCCACCACGCTGCCCTGGGGGCCGACGATCCGGGCGGCGAGCACGAGCCAGCTTCCCGGGGCGCAGCCCAGGTCCAGGACCCGGTCGCCCGGCCGCAGGATCCGGTGGCGGGCCTGGATTTCTTCCAGCTTGTACACCGAGCGGGCCGCATAACCGTCCTGCTTGGCCTTGCGGGTGTAATGGTCCGCCCAGCGATTGCCGGCGGAAGCGGCTTGTGTCATAGCTTCAACTATCTAAAAAGTCAATAAAAATGAACAAGAAAGACCATTGCCAAGCCATCAGAAGAGCACCTCCATGGCTTCGGCCACTTGACGCACCCCCTGGGCGGTGATGCCGCGGGGCGCCGAGATCCGGCGCCGGCCGCCGCCGGGCACGATGCAGCGGGTAAAGCCCATCTTGGCCGCCTCGGCCAGGCGCAGTTCCAGTTGGCTCACCGCGCGCACTTCGCCGGTGAGCCCCACCTCCCCCAGCACCACGGTTTGCCCGGCCACCGGCTTGTCCAGAAAGCTGGAGGCCACCGCCGAGACCACGGCCAGATCGACGGCCGGCTCGTCGATGCGAACCCCGCCGGCCACGTTCATGAACACGTCGTGGCCCATGAGGGGCAGGCCGATTTTTTTCTCCAGCACCGCGGTGAGCAGGGCTACCCGGTTGCGGTCCAGGCCCAACACGGTGCGTCGCGGGGTCCCGAAAGGGGTGCCGGTGGCCAGGGCCTGGATTTCCACCAGAATCGGACGGGTTCCTTCCATGGCGGCGGTGACCACCGAACCCGGGGCCGCCTCGGGCCGCTCGGCCAAAAACACCGCCGAGGGGTTGGCCACCTCGCCAAGTCCCTGAGCGTTCATCTCGAAGACCCCGATCTCGTTGGTGGAGCCGAAACGGTTTTTCACTGCCCGCAGGATCCGGTAGACATGGTTGCCGTCGCCTTCAAAATACAGCACCGTGTCCACCATGTGCTCCAGCAGGCGCGGTCCGGCCAGGGTGCCGTCCTTGGTCACATGGCCCACCAGGAAGACCGGCGTGCCGGAGCGCTTGGCCATCAGCATCAACCGCAGGGCCGACTCGCGCACCTGACTGACGCTACCCGGCGCAGAGGTGAGTTCGGCACTGAACATGGTCTGGATCGAGTCGATCACCAGAACGTCGGGGCGGTGCTTGTCCACCATGGCCAGCACGGCGGCAACGTCGATTTCCGAGACCACCAGCAGCCCCGGGGCCAGGGTGCCCAGGCGCTGGCTGCGGATCCGGATCTGGCGGATCGATTCCTCGCCGGAGACATAGAGCACCCGCCGGCCGGCGGCGGCCAGTCCGTGAAGAGTCTGGAGCATCAGGGTCGATTTGCCGATGCCCGGATCACCGCCGATGAGCACCATGGCGCCCGGCACCACGCCGCCGCCCAGGACCCGGTCCAACTCGCCGATGCCGGTGGCGATGCGAAACTCTTCCGAGACGCTCACGCTGTCGATGGGGACCGGGACGGCGGCCTCGGCCGCGGGCATGCCGGGGCGGGCCGCGGAGGTTCGCACCACCTCTTCCACCAGCGTGTCCCACTGGCCGCACGCCGGGCAGCGGCCCAGCCACTTGGGGCTGGTGTGGCCGCACTGCTGGCAGGTGTAAACGGTTTTTTCGGTCTTTCGGCTCATGGACGTCTGCCGCCCTTGGGGGTCGACTTCAATTGACACCAGATATCTTAGCATGCCAATTTGTGAGCGATAAAATCAACAGGAACCTTGCTAGGCCGGTCCGCTCACCGGCACCCCGGAGCATTGATGATCCGCTTGCGCCCCGTGCACATCGCCATCGGTTTTCTCGTCTGCCTGGGGCTGGCGGGGATGGACCCGCCCCCGGCATCGGCCGGCAACCCGTTTTCCGGACTCTCCAACCGGCTCGTGGCCGAGGGGTTCGCCGCCGATAAGATTCAGGCCCTTTACCACGATCCCGGGAGCATTTTTGAAACCGAGGGGGTGGCGCTGTTTTTCGTCCACAGCGAGACCCGGATCAACTACGAGCAGTTTGCCGCTGCCGAGGCCATCGCACGGGCCCGGCAATACATGGCGCGGCACCGCGACGCCCTGGTGGCGGCCGAGGCGGCCCACGGCGTGCCGGCCGAGATCATTGCCGGGATCTTGCTGGTGGAAACCCGCCTGGGCACCTACACCGGCAACCGGCGGGTTTTCAGCATCCTTTCCACCATGGCGGCGCTCTCCGACCCGGCCGTGCGCCAGGCGCTCTGGGAGCAAATCCCCCCGCAGCGCCGGATTTCGCCCGCTCGGTTTGCCGCCAAGGCCGATGCCAAATCCGCGTGGGCCTACGAGGAGCTCAAGGCTTTCTTGCGTTTTACGTCCCGTGAGGGGATCGATCCGAGGGGGGTTACCGGTTCCTACGCCGGGGCCATGGGGATCTGCCAGTTCATGCCGCGCAATGCCCTGCGCTTGGCTCGGGACGGCGACGGGGACGGCCGGGTGGACCTTTTCAATCACGCCGATGCCATCGCCTCGGTAGGCAACTATCTGCGCCATCACAACTGGCGCCCAGGGCTGACCCGCGACCAGCGCTATCGGGTGATTCTGCGCTACAATTACAGCAAGCCCTACGCCGAAACCATCTTGAAAATCGCCGACCAGCTCGGCGAATAGAAGGACAACGGTGGGATGGACCTGAAAACCCTCTCAACCTTTCTGGCCCTGGTGGTGCCGTTTTTTCTCGGAACGGTTTGGGCGCTGGTGGACAGCGTCCAGAAGGAGTTCGGATCTCCGGGCCGCAAGGTGCTCTGGGTGGTGGTGGCCGGCGTTCCCTTCGTCGGCTTCATCGTCTACCTGCTCTTCGGTTTTCGACGGGGACGGAAACCGGCCTGAGACCGGCGCCGTTCCGGTCGCTAGCGGCGTGTGCCATGGAAGCCAATCGCAGGGCCTGCCCGCCGGCCCCAGGTCAAAGAATGCGGCGGGCGGTGAGAAAATGGACGGAAGCGGCCTTCCAGCGCCTGGCGGACGGCTACGTGGCGGCCCGGCCCCTTGCCGCTCCGCCTCCGGATCGACTGGCCGAGGCGAGGATCGTCTCCCACCGCGGCGAACACGACAACCGAAGCGTTTTCGAAAACACCCTGGCCGCCTTCGACCGTGCCGACAGGGCCGGTGTCTGGGGGCTCGAGCTCGACCTGCGGTGGACCGCTGATCTGCAACCGGTGGTGTTCCACGATCCGGATCTAGGGCGATTGGCCGGCGTGTCTCACCGCTTGGCCGACTTGCGCCTGGCCGAGGCCCGGTCGGTTTTCTCGCAACTTACCACCCTGGCCGAGGTGGTGGCGCGCTACGGCGGCCGCCGTCACCTGATGATCGAGGTCAAGGCCGAGCCTTACCGCCGGTTTCACATGCAGACGGCGATCCTGGCGGCCATCCTGGCCCCCCTGCGCCCGGTGGACGACTACCACCTGCTCGGTCTCGATCCGCGCATGTTCGCCTACCTCGGCTTCGCCCCGCGGCAAGCGTTGCTGCCCATCGCCTGGGCCGATGTAAAGACCACCAGCCGCCTGGCTTTAGCCCGCGGCTACGGGGGAGTCTGTGGCCATTTTATACTGTTGGGGGACAGGACGATGAAACGCCACCAGCGCCGCGGTCAGCAGGTGGGCTGCGGCATGGTGAATTGCGCCAAGGGGTTGTATCGAGAGATCCATCGGGGCGTGGACTGGATTTTTTCCGACCGCGCCGCAGCTCTGGCGGCTGTCTGCCGGGGAGGCCACCATGGCCTGGCCGACGGGGAGGCTGTGGATTGAGGGGGCGGCGCCTCAAATCCCGCGGCGCTGCTTGAGCTCCTGGTAGGCGGCCTGGATCTCCTTGAAGCGCTGTTCGGCGAGGCGGCGAAATTCTTCGCCCAGGTGGGCCACCTTGTCCGGGTGGTACTTGGCGGCCAGTCGGCGGTAGGCTTGGTGGATTTCCTCGGCCGTGGCGTCAGCGGACAGCCCCAGTACACGGTAGGGATCGTTGGCGCTTCCGCCGGGCTGCGGCCTCGAGCCGGTGGCACCGTCGGCCCGCGGGCCGCTTTGGCCGGAGGTTTGGCGGCCGTCGAGAAAGGGTTTGAGGTAGTAGCGGTAGAGCAGGTAGAGAACCAGCAGGTCGTCGACCCAGCCGCGCAGGACCATGAAATCAGGTATAAAATCAAACGGGCTTAGTACGTAGAGGGCACCGAGCAGCCCCAGGAGCCATCGGATCATCGCACGCCCCGGGTCGGTCTCGGCAGTGTTGCCGAAACCGACCCATTGGAGATGTCAAATCTCAAATTTGAGATTCCAAGGCGCCGGCCATCATGGCGCCTACCTTCTGGGAGAACCAGGACGGGTTTTCCACCTTGCCGCCTTCGCCCACCACGGCCAGATCGTAGAGCAGCCGGGCGTAATCCTTGAGGCGTGCGTCCTGGCGGTCTTTGTCGTACAAGGCCTTGATCCCGGCCACCACCGGGTGCTCCAGGTTCAGCTCCAGCACCCGCTTGACCTCGGGCACCGGCTGGCCGGCGGCCTTGAGGATTTTTTCCATGTAAGCCGACAAATCTTGGGCATCGCCGGACAGGCAGGCCACCGATTCTTTCAAATGCGTCGAGCGGCGCACCTCCTTGACCTTGTCTTCCAACTGGGTGCGCAGGAAGGCGAAGAGGGGATCGAAGTCCTCGGTCTTGGCGGCCTCGGCGTCGTCGAGGGGGAGGTCTCCCTTTTCGGCGCTCACCAGTTTCTTGCCGTCATACTCGGTCAACGCCTGCACCACCCACTCGTCGATGGGGTCGGCCATCAGCAGCACCTCGTAGCCTTTTTCCTTTAACCGCTCCAGGTGGGGGCTGTGGTGCAGGACGTTGAGGTTGTCGCCGGTGATGTAGTAGATTTCGTTTTGATCCGGCTTCATGCGTTCGACGTAGGTTTTCAGCGACACCAGCTGGCCGTCGCTGGCGGTGGTGGGGTAGCGGATCAGCTCGGCCACCTTGCCGCGGTTCTCGTGGTCGGTGTGGACCCCGATCTTGAGCATCTGGCCGAACTCCTTGTAAAACGTCTCGTACTTGGCCGGGTCCATCTTACCGAGGGCTTCGAAGAGACGCTTAACGAGGTTGCGCCGGATGTTGCGCACCAGCGGGTCGTGCTGGAGGATCTCGCGGGAGACGTTGAGATTCAGATCCGGCGCGTCCACCACCCCGCGCACGAAGCCGAAGTACTCGGGCAGCAGGTCCTGGCAGTCCTCCATGATGAACACCCGCTTGCAGTAGAGATGGACCCCGTGGCGGTGTTCGGGATGAAACAGGTCGAAGGGGGCCTGGGCGGGGATGTACAGCAGGGCCGTGTACTCGGTGGCCCCTTCGAATTTCATGTGCAGCCGCTCCAGGGGCTCCTTCCAGTCCCGGGTCAGGTGCTGGTAAAACTGCTTGTGTTCCTCGTCGGTGACCTCGTCCTTGGGCCGGGTCCAGATGGCCTTCATGGAGTTGAGGGTCTCTTCGCGCACCACCTTGCGGGTGGTCTCCCCGATGGGCTTGCCGTCCTTGTCCTTGAGCTGCTCGGCTTCGGGGATCGGCTCGATCTTCTCCACGTCCATGACAATGGGATAGGCGATGAAATCCGAGTGGCGCTTGACGATGTCCCGGATCACCCATGGGTCGGTGTAGTCCTTCTCGTCTTTTCCGCGCTTGCGCAGGTGCAAGGTGATGGTGGTGCCGCGCTCGGGCCGTGAGGCTTCCTCGATGCTGTAGGTCCCGTCACCGTGGGACTGCCAGCGCACCGCGGTGTCGCTGCCGGCGGCCCGGGTAACCAGCTCCACCTTCTCGGCCACCATGAAGGCGCTGTAAAAGCCGACGCCGAACTGGCCGATGAGCTCCGGTGACAGACCGTCGGCCTGGGCTTTGGCCCGATCCAGGGCCTCGATAAAAGCCGCCGTGCCGCTCTGGGCGATGGTGCCGATGTTTTCGATGACCTCCTCGCGGGTCATGCCGATGCCGTTGTCCGCGATGGCCAGGGTCTGCTTTATGCCGTCGGGAATCAGGCGGATACGAAACTCCGGGTCGTCGCCGAGCAGCTCCGGCCGGGTCTGGGCGGCAAAGCGCAACCGGTCGATGGCATCCGAGGCGTTGGAAATCAGCTCCCTGAGAAAGATGTCCCGGTTGGAGTAGAGCGAGTTGACGATCAGTTTGAGCAGTTGCTTGACTTCGGTCTTGAATTCGAAGGTCTCGGCGCTGGCGGTCATCGGTCCTCCTGATCCGATTTCGTGGTTCAACGTCAGGTGTCCCGGGCGCCCCGGGGCTCCAGGCCATACCCGGGCGCCGGGGGACACCGGGCGTTGAGTGAACGGTTGTGCGACAGCGACCCCGGGGCGGCCGAACGGGGCCGCCGGCGGTCGAAAAAGGTAGTTACCGACTGAAATCGTTGTGAAACATTGAACAGCCGGAGCCTCTTGTCAAGCGGGGCGTCCCCTCGGCCTTGATCCGGCTGGCGTGGGAGGCCTATACTAATAGAGACGAATGGTGATTGTTTCCCAGAGAAGCCATTGGCAGAACGATGATGACAAGGAGGCGCCATGACCCCGACAGATGTCCAGCGTATCCGCCTGGGCATCACCAACTGCTATCTCATGGGCGGTCCGCACCGCTGGATCCTGGTGGACGCCGGGGCCCGCGGCTGCCACGACACCTTTTTCCGCAAACTGGGCCGCCTGGCCATTGAGCCGGGGGACATCCGCCTCATCGTGGTCACCCACGTCCACTTCGACCACGTGGGCAGCCTGGCGGCGATCCGGCAGCGCTGCGGCTGCCCGGTGGCCGTCCATGTCGCCGAGGCGTCAATGCTCAAAGAGGGGCGCATCGTGCTGCCCCCTGGGACCGGCCCCTTCAGTCGGCGGTTGATCGCCCTGGGGCGGCGGCATCCGCGGATCGTGGAAAGGCTGTACCGCTTCGATCCTGTGGTTCCCGAAATCATCGTGGAGCACGATCTGGACCTGGGCGGCTTTGGCGTCGAGGCACGGGTGCTGCATACACCGGGTCACTCCGCCGGCTCTCTCACCGTGCTCACGGCCTCCGGGCACGCCGCCGTGGGGGATCTGGCCTTCGGCTGCCGGCCTTTCGGGGCGAATCGCCACATGCCGCCTTTTGCAGACAGCCTGGAAGCCATCGGCGAGCAATGGCTGCGACTGGCGGCGGCGGGGGCCCGGTGGATCCATCCGGGGCATGGCTGGGCTTTTCCCGCCGGGCGCCTTCCGGGGGCGGCGGTCAAAAACGGCTGACAGGGGGCGTCTCGGGAGACGAGGGCAGGGGGCACGAGACCGAAAGT
>DQXI01000125.1 GCA_011042305.1 Desulfobacteraceae bacterium | reverse complement strand
TGATCTCGTGGACGCAACTGGCCACCAGCTTTCCCAGGGAAATCATGCGGTCTTCCTGGACGAGGAGCTTCATGTCCGACTTGAGGTCGGCCACGCGCTTCTCCCAGCGCTGGGCCAGAGCCTCGGTGATGTCGCGCCAGATCTCGATGACGCGCACCACTTCGCCGTTGCTGTTTTTCACCGGATAGGTAACGATGTCCGAGTAGGCCGGCGCCCCGTCGGCGGAGATTTCCTCGCGAATGACGTGGGCCGACTCCCCGGTGCGCAGGGTCTCGATCATCGGGCATTGGAAGCCGGTCACGGAAGTCTCACACGGCGCCTCGAAGCCGTGAATCACTCGGTAGCAGGGCTGCCCCAACACTTCCTGGCGGCCGTGCTGCAACGCTTCGAGAAACGGCGCGTTGACATCCTCGATGGTAAAGTCGTTGCGCAGCACCACGATCTTCTGGCGAGCCTGTTGGATGAGGAAATCGGAAGTCATCCGTTCGCCCGCCAACTGGGCCTCGGCCGATTTGAGCCGCTGCTCGGTGAGAAAGAAATTGCGGATGAAACGGCCGATGTTGTGCTCCAGGATCCCCATGCCCTTGGGCCGCAGGTTGACCAGCTCCATGAGCACGTCCCGGCGGTTGGTGAGCTCCAGGATTCCGTCAAGATTCGGCAGTTTGAAAAAATCCCTGAAATCGGCGGTGGTGTAGATCCCCTTGGCGGCGGCCAGCCGCAGTCCCTCGGCCTCCGGGTCGATGTCGCAGACCCCTACGATGCGAATGTTGAGCCCGGGCAAGGGCTCCTTTCCCAGCAGCTCCAGAAAAAAACGGCAGGCCCGGCCCCCGCCCACGATGGCCAGGTTCAGCGGCAGCCGGTTGGCGGAAGAATCGTTGGGAGTCTCTTTGGTCATGTCGGTGGCCTCGTCGGCGAGGCGTGTTCAAGCGCCGGTTGCTGGCAGGCTGGCCGCCATTGGCGGCGATGTTCAGGCGGCCGTTGCAGTCCGCTCGAGTTTTTCCAGGAAAGCGCCGGTGAGCGCCAGGTTCAAATCAAGCCGCAAGTCCTCGGGAGAAAGGCCGATGGCCAGCCCGAGCAATTGGGGCAGGTAGAGGATCGTCATGGTGCTGTCGACGCCGGTCTGCCGGGCCACCTGGCGTTGGTAGGCATCCAGGTTCATCTGGCACATGGGGCAGACGGTGACCACGACGTCCGCCCCCCGGGCTGCTTCGAGGATGGCCCCCACCAGCTTCAGCCCCACTTCCATCTTGGTGTTCATGTGCGAAGCGCCGCAACACCGGCCGCCCATGGTCCAGGCGTGTAAATCAGCCCCGGCGGCGGCAATCAGCGGCTCCATGGACCGCGGCGCCTCCGGATCGTCGAAGACGGTATAGGGCCGCAGGCACTGGCAACCATAGTAGGGCGCCACCCGGATCCCGCTCAACGGCCGCACCACGCGGCGGGCGATGCCGGCGGCGCCCAGGTCCCGGCTCACCACGTCGAGCAAGTGGCGGGTGCGAGTCCGGCCGTGGTAGACGAGGTCTTCAACGGCCAGGGCCTCGTTGATGCGCTCTTTCAGGGCGTGGGAAACCCGGGCCTTTTCCTCCACCCGCCTCAGGTTGAGATAACAGGCGCTGCACGGCACCAGGATGTCGCGGCCGGCGGGGGCCATCCCTTCGGCCAGGGCGAGATTGCGCGCCGGCAGCACCAGGGTGAGCAGCTCGCTCACCGCCTCGGCGGCGCTGGCGCCGCAGCAGGTCCACCCCTCGATCTCGGCAAGATCTGCGCCCATGGCTGTCATGAAGGCCCGGGTGCTGATGTCGTATTCACGGGCCGTGCCCTCCAGGGAGCATCCCGGGTAGTAGAGATATTTCATGACCGGTTCTCCATTTCGGCGACTTTTTCAAAAAGCTTGACCAGACGTCCGCTGCCTCGGGACGGCAGTTGCAGCGCCACCTTGCCCCGGCGCATGAGCCGCCCCCCCATGCCCGCGTAGCGCAGCGGCAGCCAAGGGTTCATCATCTGGGCGAAATACAGGCCCATGAACTCCATCTCCCGCACCCGGCCGTGACGCCGCACGCTGGCGATGAAATTCCGGTAGAATAAGTCCCCCGAGCGCAGGTGGGGCAGGTGCCGGCGGGCGGCGAGCTGCTTGAGCCGGCCGATGGCTTCGGTGAGCGGCAGGCCGCGGGGGCAGCGCAGGGTGCACATGTAGCAGGCCGAGCAGAGGCTGAAGGTCCGGGAGGCCAGCACCTCTTCGGCGAGGCCCAGCAGCACAAGGCGCCACATGTGGCGCGGGGTCAGGTCCATGGCGAATTCATTGGGGCATGACCCCGTGCAGGTGCCGCACTGGATGCAGGGCTGGACCATCGCCCGGATCTCGGCCAGGGCCGCGGCCTCTTCGGGCATCGTACCCAGGTCAATGGCGGTTTTTTCGGCAAGCGCCATGCGCTCCTCCCTTCGGGAATTTCAAATTTCAAAGTTGAAATCTAAAATCTTCTATGCGAGCGCCTGATCGAGCATGCCGAACACCTGGGGCATGCTCAGGCCGTTGAGCACGGCGGCGCCGTTGGGGCATACCGCCTCGCAGGCGCCGCACCCCTGGCACATGGCCGGGTTGACCAACACCCGGTCCAGCTCCTCGTCCAGGCGCCGGGCCTCGTAGGGGCAGGCCTCGATGCAGCGGCCGCAGCGGGCGCAGAGGCTGTGGCGCACCACGGCGGTCAGATGCGCTGCCGGCAGGCGCTCGCGTTCCAGGATGCGCAGGGCGCGCTGGGCCGCCGCCCCCGCCGTGGCGACGCTCTCTTCCACGTTGCGTGGCCCCAGGGCCAGGCCGCAGGCAAAGACCCCCTCGCGCAGGCTGTCCACCGGCCGCCACTTGCTCTCGGCCTCGGCCAAGAACCCGTCCTGGTCCAGGGTTGCCCCGTAGGCGGCCGCCAGGTCCGCCGGCAGACCGGGAGCGATGCCGGTGGCCAGCACCACCGCGTCAGCCGCCACCGTCAGCGGGCGGCCGAGCACCGCATCGGTGACGGTTACCGTCACCGGCCGGTCCGGGCCCGCCACCTCCACTTTCGGCTTGTCGTCCAACCGATAGGCCACGAAGATGACCCCCGCCCGGCGCGCCCGGGTAAACCAGGTTTCGGCAAAGCCGTAGGTCATCAGGTCGCGGTAGAGGACCACCACGGTGGCTTCCGGGTTGTCCCTTTTGAGCGCCAGGGCCTGCTTGAGGGTGGTGGGGCAGCAGACCCGGCTGCAAAAATTGCGCGGCTCCTCGCGCGATCCCACGCACTGGATCATCACCACGGTATTCAAGGCGGCCGGATCGAAGCGGCCCTCGGCCAGGGCCTCTTGGAACCCTTTTTGGGTCACGATGGCCGGGTGGCTCCCGAAGCCGTAGGCGCTGGCGGCCGCCTCCCCCCCGCCGGTGGCCAACACCACCACGCCGTGTTCCAGGGTTTGGGCCGCACCGTCAGCGGCTTCCAGGGTGGAATAGAAGTGCCCCACCTCGCCGAAGGCCCCCCGGACCCGGGTGTTGGCATGTACCGTGATCTTGGGATGCTTGCCCACCCGGGCAATCGCTTCTGCCAGCAGCGCGTTGAGATCGTGGCCGTCGAGGGTGTGGCCGATCCACCGCAGGTTGCCCCCGAGCCGATCCCCGGCTTCCACCAGGTCCACCGGGTAGCCGCAGTCGGCGATGGCCAGGGCGGCGGTCATGCCGGCGATGCCGCCTCCCACCACCAGGGCTTGCCGGCTGACCGGCGTCGCCTCGACCTGGGGCAGGCATGTTCCCTGGAGCCGGGCCACCGCCATGGCCAGGCGCCTTGGCAGGTCGCCGGAGCTGGATACCGCTTCGGCGTTTTCGCCTGAAGCCGCCATTCGAGGCCCGAGCAGGTCCACCACGTCCATCAGGGCCGGATGGAGCCGGGTCGCCCGGCCCAGTTCCCGCAGGCGCCGGGTAAACACATACGGGTGGCAGGCGCCGATCAAGACCCGGTTAGGCCGGCGGGCCGTGATGGCATCGGCCAACGCCTGCCAGCCTTCCGCCGTGCAGACCCGGTCGATAAAAATCGTCTCCTGGACCACAGGGTCCCTTTCGAGCCGGTCGATCCATTGGCGCCGGTCGTTTTGCGACAGAATGCGGTCTCCGCAGGTGCAGACCGCCACCAGCACCTCTGGCGGCTGCCGGGAGACGTCTCGAAACTCGGTGGCCGCCTCCTCGATGGCGGCCAGACTTCCGCCGGTGCCGTGCAGCACCCGGCTGGCTTCGTTGGCCGCGGCGGAGGCGAAAATCACCGACTCACCGATGTCCCGCAAGCCGGCAAAAGAGCCCCCCGCCACGATGCCGGGGCGCTCGGTGCGCACCGCCGACAGCGGCGAGGTGGCCAGGAAGCCCCAGGGATTGAGCGGCAAATCGACCATCTGGGCCAGCTCGGCAGCGCCCCGGGCCGGCCGCTGCCCCACCGCCAGCACCACCAGGTCGAAGGTCTCCTCGCGCACCGTGCCGTCCAGGGCGACGAAGCGCAGGGTGGGATCAGCGGTGCCTGGCGCCGGGGCCAGCGAATGGATCCGGCCGCGTTCAAAGCGCACCCCCTCGGCCTCGGCCCGGTCCCGGTAGCGTTGAAACGGCTTGCCGAAACAGCGCATGTCCATGTAGAAAATGGCGGCTTCGACCTCGCCGGCGCCTTTTTCCCGCGCCAGCATCGCCTCCTTGACGGCGTACATGCAGCAGATCGAGGAGCAAAAATCGGCGCCGCACTGGATGTCGCGGGAACCGACGCACTGGAGCCAGGCGATCTTGCGGATCGGCCGTCCGTCGTGGGGCCGCACGAGCCGGCCCGTCGTGGGGCCGCTGCCCGAGACGATGCGCTCGAACTCCAGGCTGGTCACCACGGCGGGAAGGCGGCCGTAGCCGTAAGGATTGCCCGCCTGCTGGCGGGGATCGAAGTAGTCCGTGCCGCCGGCCAGCACGATGGCGCCCACCTCCACCTGCCGGTCCTTGGCGGCCAGCAGTTCCTCGTGGACCCGCATCACCATCGGCACCAGGGTTTCCGGATCGAAGGGTTTGACCAGGTAGTCCAGGGCCCCGATCTTCATGGCCTCCACGGCGGTTTCCACCGTGGCATAGGCCGTCATCAGCACCACGGCCAGATCCGGGCACGCGGTCTTGGCCTGGCGCAGCAGCTCGACGCCGTCCATGCCGGCCATCTTGATGTCGCTGAGCATAAGCTGGTATTCGCTCTTTTCCAGCGCCTCCAGCGCCTCCGGCGCCGAGGCGGCCGTGTCTACCGCGAAACCCTCGTCCTCGAGCCAGGACTCGAGCGATTGGCGCACGATCGGCTCGTCGTCGACCACCAGGATGCGAAAATCCTTGCGCTCGGCCGTGGACAAGGCGATGGCCCCGCAGGGGCAGGCGTCCACGCAGGCGCCGCAACGGGTGCAGGCCGCCGGATCGATGCGGTAGGCATTGGGCACTTGGTGGGGCACGGGCAGGTAGATGGCCTTGCGCCGGCCAAGGCCGGCATTGAAGGCGTCGGGCACTTCCACCGGGCATACCGGCACGCAGGCCCCGCACCCGGTGCAGCGCTGGGGATCGACCCAGGTAGGGCGGGTGCGCAGGCTCACCGTGAAGCGCCCCGGCTCTCCGGCAACGGCCGTCACCCGGGTGCCGAGCAAGATCTCGATATTTTCGTGAAACAGCCCCTTGCGCAGGCAGAACTGGCTCCCTGCGTCCCTTTCCACCAACGGCAGCATCCGGCACATGCCGCAGTGGTTGGTGGGAAACTGGTAGTCGAGCTGGCTCAGCACGCCGCCGATGTGCTCGGCCTTGTCGATCAACACAACGCCGTAGCCGATCTCGGCCAGATCCAGGGCGCTGCGAATCCCGGCGATACCGGCACCGACCACGAGGGCCTTGCCGATTTTTTTCTTCATGGTCTCTTCCCTTTTTTTGAAGAAACTTTAGCCCACTTTCATTTGATTCCCACAACCTCCTCGAACTCCTCCTCGCGGAACTCCGCCAGGGGCGGCTTTTCATCAAGGCTGCGGCCCGGATGGTAGTCAAAGGCCTCTTGGAGCGGCGCGCTGGCGGTGATAAACAGCTCCGCCAGGGGGATGTCGTTGGGACAGGCATTGGCGCACTGGCCGCAGCCCACGCAGGCCGTGCCCATGTGGGCCAGGCGCGTCAGGTGGTAAAAGACCGTGTCGGTGGGCATCTTCACCGCCCCTTTGCGGCCGGCCCAGCCCAGGTACTGGCACGGTTCGTGGTCGAAGACATCGGTGACGAACACGCATTCGCGGCAGTAGCACACCGGGCAGGCCACGCGGCAGTTGTAACAGTTGATGCAGGTGGCCAGGTAGGCGGTGAGCTTCTCCAGCGAGTCGGTCAGCGAGCGGGTCGCTTCACCCATGGCTTCTCTTTTCGATCGACGCCTGTTGACCCAATCCGTCATGGCCGCCTCGCGCGCCTCGGGCATCTTTCCCCCGGGCAAATCGAGCTGTTCCAGCAAAGATGCGCCCTTTTCGGTGGCGGCGGCCACCGGCAGGGCGCGGCCGGTGTCGGCACCCAGGAGACCGATCACCAGGTCAGCGCCGTTGGGTATCGGATCCGTGCATACCTGGCAGGCCGGGGCCAGGACCACGCCGTCCACCTCGCCATCCCGGCCGTCCAGTGCGCTTTGCACAAACCGTCCGGTGAAAGCTTCGACATCCTCGTCCCCGATTCTGAAAAAATCCTTGTTGGTATAGGCCCCCAGGCAGTCGATCCCCACGATGATCAACTCCTCCCAGCGGGCCTGGCGCAGCTTGACCAGTTCGATGAAGGCGCGAATCTCGCAGGCCCGCAGCACCGCCACGATGGTGCCGCCGGCCTCTTTGCGCGTCAGCCGCGAGACCATGCGGGCCGCATTGAGGGGAAAAGCCGGGGCCAGGGGATTGGCCGCGGACAGCCGCTCCGGGTCGCTGACCAGCGTGGGCATGACCATGGCTTTCATCGGCAATTGACAAGGCACGAGCACGGCCGCGATCTCCGGCCGCGCCAGCACCTGGCGCAAAAATTGACGCAACCCGGCCAGCAGGTTGCCGTTTTCGATGGGAATCATTGCAGCCTTGGCCATGAAAGAGACCTCCTGCTTCAGTTTCAAGTGTCCAGTTTCTCAAATGACCATTTTCATCTTGGCCTCGCTGGGCCCCAGTTCGCGCACCTGTTCCACCAGTTCCTGCATCACCCGGGCGAACTCGATGCCGTCGGAGGCCCCGATCCAGGTGAGGCGCAGCCGCTGGGGGGCGAAGCCGAACTGGGGCAGCAGGGCCTTGAGCAGCTTGATGCGCCGGCGGGCCTTGAAGTTGCCGTTGATGTAGTGGCAGTCGCCCGGATGGCAGCCGCTGACCAGCACGCCGTCGGCGCCTTCCAGCAGGGCCTTGAGCACGTACTGGGGATCGACCATGCCGGTGCACATCACGCGCACCAGGCGTACGTTGGGCGGGTAGCTCAGCCGCGAGGTGCCGGCCAGGTCGGCGGCGGTGTAGGTGCACCAGTTGCAGACGAAGGCGATGATGGTCGGTTCGAAATCGTTCATGGAAGATCCCTCCGGATATTTCAAACTTGAAATCTCAAATCCTCATCTCTTTCAATTTCAAAGCTGAAATCTCAGACTTGAAATCCCACTACCGGCCGACGGCGCAAATCGTGTCGATGATGCCGTCGATTTCGGCGAAGATCTGCTGGGGCTTGAAATGCATGCTGCGGGCTGCCCCGCTGGGGCAGAACCCGCTGCAACTGCCGCAGCCCTTGCACAGGGCGGCATTGACCACCGACACCCCGCGGCGGTCATCGAACTCGATGGCCGTGTACGGACACAGCCCAATGCAGACCTGGCAGCCGATGCACACGTCCGGATCGATCCAGCTGATGGTCGGCGCCACGTCCACCTTGCCGCGGACGACCAGGGCCAGGGCCTTGGCCGCGGCCCCCGAGGCCTGGGAAACGGTGTCGGGAATGTCCATCGGCTTCTGGCAGCAGCCGGCCAGAAACACCCCATCGGTGGCGGTGTTCAGCGGTGCCAGCTTGGGGTGTTCCTCCAGGAAAAAACCGTCGCCGCCCTGGCTGACCCCGAAGATGCGGCCCACCCGGGCGGTATCGGCCCGCGCCTGGATGGCGGTGCACAACACCACCATGTCCACCGGCACCTTGACCTTGCGCCCCAGCAGGGTGTCTTCGCCGATGCACACCAGCTCCGGCGGTCTTCCCTCGGCGCCGGGCTGCTCGTGGATCTCGGCCACCTTGCCGCGGATGAAAATGGTCCCCTCCTCCTGGCAGCGGCGGTAGAACTCCTCGTAACCTTCGCCGAAACAGCGCATGTCGATGTAAAAATCGTACACCGCCGTGTCATGGCCGACCTTCTCCTTGATCAGGTGGCTGTACTTCAGGGCGTACATGCAGCAGACCCGGCTGCAGTACTCATGATAGCGCACGTCGCGGCTGCCGATGCAATGCAGCAGGGCCACCCTGCGCGGCGGCAGGGTGAACTGCCCGTCGGCGTCCCGGATCAGGATCTCGCCCCCGGTTGGCCCGGTGGCGTTGCTGAGCCGCTCGAACTCCAGGGCGGTGTAGACGTTGCGGTAGCGGCCGTAGCCGTAGGGCTGCATCGGGGTCGGATCCAGGGTATCGTAGCCGGTAGCCAGGATGATGCTGCCCACCTGGATACTGCGCTCCTCGGGTTTCATCGCGTGGTCGATGGCGTTGGCCTCGCAGGCCTCCACGCAGGCCATGCACTCGCAGCAGACCCCGCAGTTGAGGCACCGGCCGGCCTCCCGTTGGGCCGCTTCCTCTTCGAAGGCCAGCGCCACCTCTTCAAAGTCATCGGCCCGCTGTGCCGGCTCCCGCTGGACGACCGCGGCCCGGGGCTGAAGCTTGACGGCTTCGGGAATCGGCGCCCACTGCCGGCCCGGCGCCGGCGCACTTGCAAGCTCCGCCGCGCAGGCAGCCATGTCTTCGCCGGCCACGAAGCGTTCCATGGCCGCCACGGCCCGGTGGGCCGCGCCCACCGCCTCGATCACGGTGGCCGGACCGCTGACGGCATCGCCGGCGGCAAACACGAAGGGAATCGAAGTCTGCAGGGTGGCCGGGTCGACCTTCAGAGTGCGCCGCGCCGTCCACTCCAGGTGCTCGAGGCCTTCGGCCCAACCGGTGTCGGTGCGTTGGCCGATGGCGGGGATAACGCAATCGCAATCGATGACAAACTCGGAGCCTTCCACCGGCACCGGCCGGCGACGGCCCGAGGCGTCGGCCGGGCCGAGTTCGGTACGCATGCAGGCGAAGCCGACCACCCGATCGTCCTCGGCCACCACCCGTACCGGGGCGGTGAGATACTCGATGACGATGCCCTCTTCCAGGGCCCCGGCGATTTCCTCGGCGTAGGCCGGCATCTCCTGGCGGCTGCGCCGATAGACGATGGTCACCGATTCGGCGCCCAGGCGGCGGGCCGTGCGGGCCGCGTCGACGGCCACGTTGCCTCCGCCGACCACCACGACCCGGCGGCCGGGCAGTTCGCGGCTGCCGAGGTTGACCTCCCGCAAAAACCGCACCGCATCCACCACTCCGGAAGCGGTATCCTCTCCGGGAATGTTGAGGCGCAGCGAGGCGTGGGCCCCAACCCCGAGGAACACCGCCGCGAAGCCCTCCGCCCGGAGTTGATCCAGGGTGAAATCGACCCCGAGACACTTGCCGGTCTGCACCTTGACGCCGAGGCTCAGAATTTGATCGATCTCCTCGTCAAGAACCTCCGGCGGCAGGCGGTAGTCGGGAATCCCCACCCGCAGCATCCCGCCGAGCTTGTCCAATGCCTCGAAGAGGGTGATCTGGTAGCCCTTGAGGCGCAGGTAATACGCCACAGTAAGGCCGGCGGGCCCCGAGCCGACCACGGCGATTTTTTCCGGTCGCTCGTCGATGACCGGCGGCGCCGTGGGGCGGCCGCGGACCTGGTCGGCGGCAAAGCGCTTCAGGTCGCGGATAGAAACGGCGCTGTCCACCTCGGCGCGCCGGCAGCCCGCTTCGCAGGGGTGGGGGCAGACCCGGCCCAGCACCCCTGGCAAGGGCAATCGTTGGCGGATCAGGTCCACGGCCGCCTGGTAGCGTCCCTGTTTGATGAGCTGAACGTAGCCCTGGACGTTGATGCCCGCCGGACACGCCACCGTGCATGGCGCCCGGTCCATCTTTTCGATATTGAAGGTGATGGGAATCGCCTGGGGAAAGGTGCGGCCGATGGCCTGGCGGGTGCCGAGGCCCACGTCCCACGAGTTGGGGATGGTGACCGGGCAGACCTTGGCGCACTCTCCGCAGCCGGTGCATACCCCCTCCTTGACGTAGCGGGGCTTGCGCTTGATGCGGACGGTGAAGTTGCCGATAAAGCCGGTAACTTCCTCCACTTCGCTGTAGGTCAGCAGCTCGATGTTGGGATTCTGGGCCACCTCCACCATCTTGGGGGTGCCGATGCAGGCCGCGCAGTCCAGGGTGGGAAAGGTCTTGTCGAACTGGAGCATGTGCCCGCCGATGGTGGTGTCCCTTTCCACCAGGTAGACCTTGTGGCCCGATTCGGCGATGTCCAGGGCTGCCTGCATGCCGGCAATGCCGCCGCCGACCACCAGTATGTCCGGATGCACCGGGGCCTGGCGGCCCTCCAGGCGGTCGTGGAAGTTGACCCGGTAGA
Organism: Desulfobacteraceae bacterium; assembly: GCA_011042305.1. GTDB lineage: Bacteria > Desulfobacterota > Desulfobacteria > Desulfobacterales > UBA2174 > UBA2174. Next base: position 16,339 of record DQXI01000125.1, on the reverse strand, counting down.
TGGCGGCGGCCGCGAGGCTCTTGGCCTTGTCGGTGGCCTCGTCCATGTCGGCGGTGACCCAGGAGACCTGTTCACGCACCGAGGCCATCTGGAAGTAGTAGGGATTGAGACCGGCCCGCTGGCAGGCCCCCATGAAGGTCTTTCCATGGAGCCGGGGCGAACAGGAGGCCACCACCACCCGGGTGAGCCCCATCTCGACGATGTCCTTTTCGATCATTGCCTGGCCCGGATCGGAGCACATGAACTTGTAGTCCCGGGCCACCACCACGTGAGGCAGTTGACGGGCAAAGGCCGCCACTTCCTCCACTCGCACCCGATAGGCGATGTTGATGCCGCAGTGGCAGATGTAAAAACCGATTCGCGGAGTCATGGAAAAGCTCCTAACCGTTGATCGTGACAGTGCGGTCAAGTCCCCGGGACGCTTGCCTCCCCCTGCGACGTTTCGGTCTTGCCCCTCGGCCCCGCCGCCCGCAACAGGCGCCGAACCCGCCGCAGCAAGTCCTCCGCTTCGGGGGGCTTGGCCAGGAACGCCTCCGGGGCCGGCAGCCGCTTGCCATGCCGCCCGTCCTCGACCTGGCGGCAGTGCAGGTAGGTCTTGGGCGACAGCAGCGACAACATGATCACCGGGATGCCGCACAGTTCCGGGTCCAGCTTGAGCTGGCGGTATACATCGGCCCCCGGCCGCACCGGCAGGCGTGCTTCGAGCAGGATCAAATCGGGTTTGCAGACACCCGCCAGACGCAATCCCTCCGGGCCGTCAGCAGCCACCACCGGCTTGAACCCCCCTTCGGTGAGTACCGTGGCCAGAAACACCCGCATGTCCGGGTCGTCATCCACAACCAATATGCGAGGACAAACATCAGGCAAGGTCGGATGCTCCTGAATGTCTGCCGAGCAGGGCCGCGGCCACGATGGGAAGCGAAAATGGGCGAGGCGTGGGTAAAAAATGGTGCGGCAGCGGATTTGCTTGGCATTTTCGGTCAAGATTCTGACAAACACAAACCGTGCCAAAAGATCGAGGCCGACAAGCCATCAAAACCTTTGGGGCCTCTTTCCCGCCTGTTCGGGCAGCATCGGGGCGGCCCCGTCCAGGACGGCCCGAAACCGGCATGCAACAAGTCCGCGTCCCCGGCTCGGCGAAAAAGAGATATTTTACTTTTTATTTCAGATAGCTGAATGTTGCAAAAACGTTGCGCAACGCAAACGAAACATCGTGCAACGTTTTAGGGACGCTCGCCGTCCAAGCCGAGACGCTTGATGCGGCGCCAAAGGGTGGTGCGATCGATACCCAGCAGGCGGGCCGCCTGGGCGCGACGGCCGCCGCTGCGTTGCAACGCCTCGTAGATACGCGCCCGCTCCTCGTCTTCAGCCCCCGCTTTCGGCGCGGCGAGGGCGGCCGGGGATGAAGATAGGCGACGGTCGGCGGTCTGGACGTAATCGGGCAAGTGCTGCCGTCGGATCTCCTCGCCCTGACAGACGATAAGGGCGTGCTCGAGGATGTTTTCCAGTTCGCGCACGTTGCCCGGGTAGGCATGGTTCAGGAGAACCTCGAAGGCAGCCTTGGAGATGCCGGTGACGCGGCTGGCGCGCGCCGCGCTCAAGCGCCGCAGGATATGGCGGATCAGCAGTGGAATATCGGCCCGGCGTTCGCACAGCGGCGGCAGTTCGATGCGCATCACGTTGAGGCGGTAAAAGAGATCCTTGCGGAACCGTCCCTGGGCCACCATCTGATCGAGTCCGAGGTTGGTGGCGGAAATGATGCGCACGTCCACCCGTACCGTCTGCCGGCTGCCCAGGGGATAGAACTCGCGGTCCTCGAGCACCCGGAGCAGTTTGGCCTGCAACGACAGGGGGAGGTCGCCGATTTCGTCCAAGAAGATGGTGCCGCCGTCGGCGAGTTGAAAACGGCCGGGCTTGTTGCGCTCGGCACCGGTAAAAGCCCCCTTGACATAGCCGAAAAATTCGGACTCGAGAAGGTTTTCCGGCACTGCAGCGCAGTTGACCTTGACGAAGGGACGCTCGGCGCGCCGGCTCTGGGAGTGGATCACCTTGGCCAACAGGTCCTTGCCGGTGCCGGTGGGCCCCTCGATGATCACGGTGGCGTCGGAACCGGAGACCATCCGCGCCAGCTCGAAGACCCGCTGCATGGCCGGCTCCCGGCCGATCATGTTGTGCAGGCTGTAGCGATCGCTGATCACCTCGTTGAGCTGCTGGACCAGGGTGAGATCGTGGAGCGTGGCCAGGCCGCCCACCACCTGGCGCGACTCGTTGCGCAGCGGCAGGTAGTCGGCCCGCACCGGCACCTTGACGCCATCGCGGGTGGTCATCATCGATTTGACGCTGTGGCGCAGGTCCTCGTCGGCGGCGGCCTGGTGCAGCAAGTGGGACACGTTCAGGGGATTCTGGCCGAAGAGATCCGCCGTGGACTTGCCCAGCACCTCGCGCCGGCTGTAACCGGTGAGCTGTTCGGCCGCCTTGTTGAAAAAGGTGATGTGCCCCCCGCGGTTGACGGTAAAAATTCCCAGGTCCAGGTTGTCGAGGATCAACTTGAGGCTGCGTTCTTCGTAGTCGATGCGGTTGATGAGGTCGGCCAGCGGCGACTGGTCGTGGAGCACGGTCAAACAGCCCACCAGCGCCCCATTGGGCCCGTAGAGAGGCGTGGAAACCCGCACCACCAGCTCCCCGTCGGCGCCGGCCTCGGCCCGCATGCGGACGGCCTCCACCTCGGAACAGTCCTCCTTGGCCGGATAGCAGCGCATCAGGCAGGGCACGCCGAGAAACACCTCGGTGCAGTCGCGGCCGATCAGGGCGATCTCGTCGAGCCCCATCATGGTCCGGGCCGCCTGGTTGATGGCCGTGATGCGACGCTGCATGTCGATGGTGAAGGCCCCGATGTTGAGCCGGTCGAGCAGGTCGAGCCACTGGCCGCTGGAGACCATGGCGGCGCTCATGTTTGGGGCGTGCTTGGAAGGCATCGGCTTAAAAGTGAGCCAACGTTACCGGTGATTAAAATTTTCAATAACCGAAACAGATAAAGACGCTCCTGTCTCTTAAGGATTGGATTCCTTACTTATTTTGCTTCACTTTAACCTTCGGGCAGATCCAGGACAAAGGTCGTCCCCCGGCCCGCCTGGCTTTCAAAGCGCACGCTGCCACCGTGGCGCCGCATGATTCCATAGACGGTGGAAAGCCCCAGTCCGGTGCCATAGCCCTCCTGCTTGGTGGTGAAAAACGGCTCGAAAATGCGCGCCTGATGCTCGGGGGCGATTCCGGCGCCGGTGTCGGACACCGCGATTTCAATGCGCCGTTCCCCGGCCCGGCGGGCGCCGATGGTCAGCCGTCCGCCGGCAGCCATGGCATCGAGGGCGTTGAAGATCAGATTGATCAGGCACTGCTTGAGCTGGTTGACATCACCGCGCACCGGGGGCAGCCCCGGATCGACCTGGAGCGACACCTGTACCCCGGCCAGCTTGAGCTTGTGACCGGTGAGCGCAATGCAGCTTTCCACCAGGCCGGCGACCTCCACGCTGGCAAAATTCGCCGGCGACTTGCGCGAAAAGGCCAGCAGCGACGAGACGATCCGGCTGCAGCGAGCGCTCTCGCCTTCCACCATGGCCAGGTACTGGCGAAATTTTTCCTGCTGGGCGCCGGTGAGCTCTCCGCGGTCGAGCACCTTTTGCATCAGGCGGGCGTAAGTAAGGATGCCGGCCAGCGGGTTGTTGATCTCGTGGACCACGCTGGCCGCCAGGTGCCCGAGGGACATCATCTTGTCCTGGTGAAGAATTTTCGCCTGTTCGGCCACTTCGTGCTCCAAGCGCCGTACCTGACGCAGATCGTGAACAAAGCACACCAGCCCCTGCTCCCGCTGGGGGTCGGCGAGGCGAAAGGCGGACACCTGCACCGGGATCGCGTGGCCGTCAGCGTCGATGAGGCGCGTCTCGTAGCGAAAGAGTCGACCACTGCCGCCGTGCCGGCCGCCATCCAGGGCCGCCTGAAACCCGGCCCGCGCCTCGGGGGCGATGAAGTCCTCCAGGCGCAGGCGGCCGACAACCGCCTCCCGGGGGTATCCGAGCAACCGCAGCAGGCTGGGGTTGCACAAGTGCACGGTTCCGTCGGTGGCGCAGCCGAGAATTCCGTCCATGGAGCTTTCGATCAGGTTGCGCTGAAACGAGAAGGTGCGCTCGAGTTCCTCCAAGCTGCGGGCATTTTCGCGTTTAAGGAAGGCGTTTTGTTCGGCCAGCCGCCGCCGGGTGGCCAGGCGCTCGGTGGCCCGCCGCAAGGCCAGATGCAGCGCCTCGTGGTGGATCGGCTTGGTGATGAAATCCGAGGCATCGCCCCGCAAGGCGAGAATCGCCGTCTCGATGTCGCCGAAGGCGGTCACCACGATCACTTCGATGTCCGGATCGAGGCGTTTGACCGCCTCCAGCAGCCGCAGCCCGTCCATGCGGGGCATGCGGATGTCGGTGACGATGATTCGAATCCCTCCCTGCCGGCAAATCTCGAGGGCCTCATGACCGTCGGCGGCCGTCTGCACGCCGTAGCCGACGTCCTTTAGCGACAGGGCCAACACCTCGCGGATGTCGCTTTCATCGTCGACGATAAGGACGGTGGGCAGGGGAAGGGTCATGTTGTTTCCAAGGCAAAGGAAGTTACGAGGGCCTAAAGTCAGGGACCGTTAACGGTTTCTGAAATCATGCGGCAAGATTTGGCCGCCAGGTTCACGACAAGTCACCGAAGCGGTACTACGACCTTGATCGATGGTTATTTCAGTCACTTATTTTGCCTCACCCGGACCGCACGGGCGTGGGCCACCAGCCCCTCCACTTCCGCCAGGCGCACGATATCGGCCGCCTCGTTCTCGAGGGCACTCCGGTTGTAATGGATCACACTGGTCTTCTTGGTAAAATGGTCCACGGACAGCGCCGATGAAAAGCGGGCCGTGCCCGCCGTGGGCAGCACGTGGTTGGGCCCGGCGATGTAGTCGCCCACAGGCTCGGGGGTGTAAGCTCCGAGGAAGACGGCCCCGGCGTTACGGATGGCCCCCAAATGGGAAAAGGGTTCGGCCACCAGCAGCTCCAGGTGTTCAGGGGCGATGCGATTGGCCAGCTCGAGGGCCGTGTCCAGGTCCGGGACCACGAGGATGGCGCCGTAATGTTTCAGGGAAGCCGCGGCGATCTCGCCCCGCGGCAGAGCGGCAAGCTGGCGCTTCAGGCTGGCGGCCACCGCCTTGGCCGTCGACTCATCATCGGTGACCAGCACGGCCGAGGCCAGCGGATCGTGTTCCGCCTGGCTGAGCAGATCCGCGGCAGCGGCTTCCGGGTCGGCGGTGGCGTCGGCGACCACCAGGATCTCGCTGGGCCCGGCGATCATGTCGATGCCCACCGTACCGGCCACCAGCTTCTTGGCCAGGGTGACGTAGATGTTGCCCGGCCCGACGATGGTCTCGACCCTGGCAATGGTTTCAGTGCCGTAGGCCAGGGCGGCGATGCCCCAGGCGCTGCCGACCCGGTAGATCTCGTCGACGCCCACATCCCGGGCCGCCACCAGCAGATGGGGATCGATGCCGCCGTCGGCCCTGGGCGGGGTGGCCATCACCACCCGCTCGACCCCGGCGATCTTCGCCGGCACGGCCCCCATGAGCACCGACGAGACCAGCGGGGTAGCCCCGGCCTTGCCCCCGGGCACGTAGATGCCGGCGGCATCCACCGGCCGCACCAGTTGGCCCACCAGGGTTCCCGGCCGCGGGGTGTCGATCCAACTGCGCGGGGCCTGCTGGCGATGATAGGCCTCTATCTGACGGCGGGCGCGGTTCAGGGCCCGGACAAAGGCGCGGTCCACCCGTCGGCCGGCCGCCCGGATCTCATCGGGATCGACCCGCAGTTGGGCCGTCGTCAGATGGGGGGCGTCGAAGCGGTTGACATACTTGATCAGGGCGCCGTCGCCCCCCTTTTGCACGTCCGCCAGGATGCGGCGTACCGCCTGGAGATCCTTCTGGCGGAAGGCGAGGCTGCGGCCGGTGATCTGTTGCAGGCGTTTTTCCGCCGCCTGGGACGGATAGGTAAAAATTTTCATGGGTACGGCTCCTGTAAATCGCATTGTTCCCTTAGGTATGGTATGAACCGGGGCTTGTCAATGCCGCCCCCCGCAAGCCAGCCGACGTGACCGCCGGCCGACGCGGCCCGCTGCGTCATGCAACGACGGACGCTGACCGTCAAGAAACAAATGCCCATTGACAAGCAGTGAGATTTTGCTCAAGACTGCGGCTTTCATTTCTGCCTTCCAGCCGTGCCCCGTATCGACGTTTTGCCACGGTTGCCAAAAGATGGCAGCCTCCGGGCCGCCGGCGGATGCCAACCGCAATGGAGGATATCATGACCGAACAGCGTATCCACAACTTCAACGCCGGGCCCGCCGCCCTGCCCCTGCCCGTTCTCAAAGAAGTCCAGGCCGAGTTTCTCAACTACCACGGCAGCGGTATGAGCATCTGTGAAATCAGCCACCGCTCCAAGTGGTTCGACGACGTCATCAACGACGCCGTTGCCCGTGCCCGGCGCCTGCTCGGGCTCGACGAGCGCTACGCGGTGCTGTTCATCCAGGGCGGCGCCAGCCTCCAGTTCGCCATGGTGCCGATGAATTTTCTCGGCCCCGAGGACACGGCGGACTATGTCAACACCGGCACCTGGGCCACCAAGGCCATCAAGGAGGCCAAGGCCCTGGGCAAAAGAGTGGCGGTGGTGGCCTCATCGGAAGAGGAGAACTTCTCCTACATCCCCAGGGCCATCCCATTCAATTCCGGGGCGGTTTATGTTCACCTGACCTCCAACAACACCATTAAGGGAACCCAGTGGGCCGAGTTTCCGGACACCGGCACCGTGCCCATCGTGGCGGACATGAGCTCCGATTTTCTCAGCCGCCCGCTGCCCATGGAACGCTTCGGGATGATTTATGCCGGCGCGCAAAAGAACATCGGCCCGGCGGGAGTCTGCATGGTGATCGTACGCAGGGACCTGCTGGAACGCAAGGCAGAGGGTCTGCCCACCATGCTGCGCTATGCCACCTATGCCGAGAAGAACTCGCTCTACAACACCCCGCCGTGCCTTGCCATCTACATCGTCCAACTCGTGCTCAAGTGGCTGGAAGAAACCGTGGGCGGCCTGGCGGCCATGGACGAGATCAACCGTCGCAAGGCCAAGCTGCTCTACCAGGTTATCGACCTGAGCGAATTCTACCAGGGAACGGCGGCAGCCGACAGCCGCTCGCTGATGAACGTCACCTTCCGGCTGCCCAGCGAAGCGCTGGAGAAAAAATTCGTGGCCGAGGCCCTGGACGCGGGCCTGGGGGGGCTGAAGGGCCACCGCTCGGTGGGCGGCTGCCGTGCCTCGATCTACAACGCCACCGGCATCGAGGCGGTGGAAACCCTGGTGGATTTCATGAAGGACTTTGAAAAGCGTAACGGTTGACCGGCCGGCGGGGCCGCGCGGCACGGGCCTGAGGCCCGAACCGCCGGCCCGGATCAAACCCGGTCAAAGCGGGAGAACTGCATGGTGAAAGTGCCGCGGCCCTGGGTGGCAGAGCGCAGGTCGGTGGAGTAGCCGAACATCTTGGCCAGCGGGACTTCGGCCCGGATGATCTGGGCCCCGGTGCGGTGCTCGATGGCCTCGATCTTGCCCCCCCGGGCATTGAGATCCCCGATGACCTCGCCGATGAGGGCCTCGGGGACGAACACTTCCACCGCCATGATGGGATCCAGCAAAAAGGGCGCTGCCGCCGCCATAGCCTGGTTGCAAGCCTGGGCCGCGGCCACAGCAAAGGCCAGCTCCGATCCCTGCCCCTCGCGAAACTCGCCGCCCACCACCACCGCCTGGACATCCACCATCGGGTAGCCCATGAGGGGACCGGTCTCGAAGGATTCCCGGACGCCCTTTTCCACCGCTGCCAGGTACTCGGCGGGAATCTGCTCTGGCGGCGCCTGGTTGGCAAACCGGATCCCCTCTCCCCGATTCAGGGGGGACAGGCGCAGGCGCACCTGGCCGTAGTGCCGCTGGCCGGAGACTTCCTTGTCGAAAACCGCCGCGGCCTCGGCCGGCCGGGCCACCGTTTCGCGGTAGACCACCTGGGGCTTGCCCACGTTGACCCGGGTGGAAAATTCCCGCTCCATCCGGTTGACCACGATCTCCAGGTGCAGCTCCCCCATTCCCGACAGGATCGTCTGGCCGGTGTCCGGGTCCTGTCGCACCCGCAGGGTCGGGTCCTCGGCGAGCAGCTTTTCGAGCACCTGGTCCATCTTCTCCTGGTCGGCGTGGGTCCTGGGTTCGACGGCAAGGCTGATCACCGGTTCGTAGACCTCGATGTTTTCCAGCAGCACCGGATGATCGGCCCGGCACAGGGTGTCGCCGGTGGAGCCGGCCTTCAACCCCATGACGCCCACGATGCTCCCGGCCCCGACCTTTTCAACGCGGTCACGCTTGTTGGCATGCATCTTCAGCAGCCGCGACAGCCGCTCCTTGACGTTGCGCGACGGGCAGTAGACCTCGTCCTTGACGCCGAGGGTGCCGCTGTAAACCCGCACGAAGGAAAGCCGCCTGCCTTCCATCATGGCGACCTTGAAAATCAGCGCCGCCAGGGGCGCCGAGTCCTTGGGCGGGCAGGCGACGGACTCGCCGGTCTGCGGATGGACCCCATGGATGGGGGGAATGTCGGCCGGGCTGGGCAGGTAGTCCACGATGGCGTCCAGCAGTGGCTGGATCCCCTTGTTACGCAAGGCGCTGCCGCAAAGCACCGGCACCAGCTTCAGCCCGATGGTGGCGCGCCGGATGGCGGCCGTCAGCACGTCGCTTTCGATGGGCGCCTCGGCGAGAAAGGCCTCCATGATCTGATCGTCGTAATCGGCCAGCTTTTCGAGGAGTTTCTCACGGTAGGGAGCCGCCATCTCGGCCAGTTCCGGTGCCAACTCCGACTCGACAAAGGTTTGGCCCAGGGAATCGTCGTCCCAATAGATGGCCCGCAGACGGATCAGGTCGATGACGCCGGCGAACGTCTCTTCACTGCCGATGGGCAGCTGCACCACCAGGGGATTGGCGTGCAGGCGTCCTTCGATCATCTCCACGGCGCGAAAGAAGTCGGCGCCGATGCGGTCCATCTTGTTGACGAAGGCGATCTTGGGCACCCGGTACTTGTCCGCCTGGCGCCACACCGTTTCCGACTGGGGCTCGACACCGCCCACGGCGCAAAACACCCCGATGGCCCCGTCGAGCACCCGCAGTGAGCGCTCCACCTCGATGGTGAAATCCACGTGCCCCGGGGTGTCGATCAGCTGGATCTCGCGTCCCTTCCACTGGCAGGTGGTTACCGCCGAGGTGATGGTAATGCCGCGCTCCTGCTCGTCGGGCATCCAGTCCATCACCGCCGCCCCGTCGTGCACCTCGCCCATCTTGTAGGTCTTGCCGGTGTAATAGAGAATCCGCTCGGTGACGGTGGTCTTGCCCGCGTCAATGTGGGCCATGATCCCGATGTTGCGGATGTTGTCAATCCGGATGCGATCGCTCATGGATCCTCTCGCCGCACCGCTGCCGCGCGGCGCTTTGCCTGATGAAAAAATGTTCGAAATTCGAATGATTTGAGCGAATCTTCTTAAGTCATCGCCCCTCGGATGTCAAGGCGGCCCGGGGTGACGGGCCGAAGCATCCCGGATACCTCCGGCCCTTGTTCCGCCGGCACCGAGGCCGGATACGCCCAGCGCGGGCGCTGATCAGCCGCCCGGGTTCATCGCAATGAGACGGCCGAACACCGGCCCGGTGGCGCCGACCGAAACCTTTTCCGGCACTAAAAACCGAGGGACCGGCGCACCAGGACGACCGCCACGGGGGTCGTCATCGGGCAGCGGTGCAAGATGGTTGTGATGCGGCAGATGCGCTGGGGGGCGTTGCAATCGGTGCACAAGCCGGTCTCGGCGCAGGGAGTGGCCATGTTCAGGCTCCGCGCCCGCATTGGCGCCGCCTTTTCCTTCACGCGCTGCAGGGCGGCGTTCAGGTCCGGCGCCACCTTGTTCATCCCGGCCACGATCACCACCTGCCGGGGGCCGAAGCTCATGGCCGCCGTGCGGTTGCCGGCGCCGTCGACGTTGACAATCTCACCGGTGAGCGATACGGCGTTGGCGCTGCAGAGGAAACAGTCCGCCCGCCCCTGGGCCAGACGGACCCGGTGAATTTCTTCGAGGCTCAATCCCGGCTGCCAGTGATCGTAGATCGTCTTGCCCATCTGCTTGAGCCGTTCGATGAGGCCGAGTCGGCGCACGGTATCCGAGCCGCCGAAGCCAAAACTCTCGAAATGGCCGGCCAGCTCCAGGATCCAGTCCCGGGCCGCATCGATGTCGTCCACCAGGCGGGCTTTGAACCCGTGCTTGCCGAGGTTCTCGACGCAGTGCTGACCGAGCTTTTCCCAGAGCCATTGGGGGTAATCGGTGGGTTGGCCATCCATCGAACCATTCCTCCTGCATGAGTGTTGCCGTTTCTATCTGAAGGCCTGCACCCTACAAGGCCCTGGCCAGGGTGAGAACATCCACCCGCCGGGCGCCGCTGCGAGCCAAGGCCTCGGCGCAGGCGGTCACTGTCGTCCCGGTGGTCATGACGTCGTCGACGACGAGGACCGAGCGTCCTTTCACCGCTTCGGGACGGACCACCCGGAAAGCGCCACGCATATTGCGCCGGCGCTCCTTCCGCTCCAGCCCCGCCTGGTAAGCGGTGTGGCGCACGCGCACGAGGATCCCGGGAGCCATTTCTGCCGCCTGCGGCCCCCGCCCGAGGCGGGGCCAGTGGCGCAGCATGGACTGGACCTGGTTGAAACCGCGCTCACGAAGCCGCCGACGGTGCAGGGGCACCGGAATGACCAGGTCCACCGGTCGATGGTGCCAGTAACGCCGGAAAACGCTGAACAGGATTTCCCCCAACGGCCCCGCCACCCAAAGCTGGCCGCGGTATTTTAACCTGTGGATCAGAGTCTTGAGCGGCGGCCCGTAAATTCCCGCCGACCGGGCCATTTCATAGGCCGGCGGGTGGTCAAGGCAGGCGCCGCAGAGGTGGTCGCCCACCGCGTCGGAGGCAAAAGGCTGGCCGCAGCGCGAACAGACCGGCCCCTCGATCAGCCGCAGGGACGCCAGGCAACCGGGGCACAGCAGGCGTGACAGAGGATCCGGTGCCGCGGCCGCCACATCGAGCCATTGCCCGCAGGCGCCGCAGCGCAGCGGGAAAAGGGCATCCAGCAGCGCCCGCCCCCACCGGCTCAAACCGGACGCCGGCGCTCGGTCCCGGGTCTGCGCCACTCCGCCGATCATGATCGTTTCATCCCATGTTGGCCACCACGGCCCGGGCGAAAGCCGAGCAGGAGACTTCCTTGGCCCCCTCGATTTGACGCGCCAGGTCGTAGGTGACCGTCTTTTGCACGATGGTGTCCTGAAGGGCCCGGCGCACCCGTTCGGCCGCCGCCGACCAGCCGATGTGATCGAGCATCATGGCCCCGGACAAGATCAGCGAGCCGGGATTGACCTTGTCCAGGCCGGCATACTTGGGTGCCGAACCGTGGGTGGCCTCGAACACGGCGCAGTCATCGCCGATGTTGGCCCCCGGCGCCATGCCCAGGCCGCCCACCTGGGCCGCCAGGGCATCGGACAGGTAGTCGCCGTTGAGATTCGGCGTGGCGATGACATGGTACTCCTCCGGCCGCAGCAGCACCTGCTGGAACAACATGTCGGCGATGCGGTCTTTGATGACCACCTTGCCCGCCGGCGCCCGACCGTCATGCTCGGCCGCCACCTCGGCCTCGGTGATGGTCTGATCGGCAAACTGCTCGGCGGCCACCTCGTAGCCCCAGGTGCGAAAGGCCCCCTCGGTATACTTCATAATATTGCCCTTATGCATCAGGGTCACGCTGGGCAGGCGCCGGTCGATGGCGTAGGCGATGGCCCGGGCCACCAGGCGCCGGGTGTTGTCCCGGCTGATGGGCTTGATGCCGATGCCGGCCCCCGGTGGCAGGGTCACCCCCATCTGCTCGCGCAGGAAGGCCTCCAGCCGCCCGGCCTCGGCGCTACCGGCCGGCCACTCGATGCCGGCGTACAGGTCTTCGGTGTTTTCCCGGAAGACCACCATGTCGATGCCTTCGGGGTGCTTCATCGGGCTGGGCACCGAAGCCATGTAGCGCACCGGCCGCACGCAGGCGTACAAGTCCAGGCGCTGGCGGATGGCCACGTTCACGCTGCGCATGCCTTTTCCCACCGGGGTGGTCAAAGGGCCCTTGATCGCCACCCGGTGCTGGCGGATGGTCTCCAGGGCGCTTTCGGGCAGCACCTCGCCCCCGGCGGCCGCGGCGGCCTCTCCCACGGCCAGCGGCAGCCAGGAAATGGCCCGCGCTCCGCCGAAGGCTTTCGCCACGGCGGCGTCCAGCACCAGGACCGTGGCGCGCCAGATGTCCGGCCCGATGCCGTCCCCTTCGATATACGGAATGATGGGCCGCTCCGGCACCTGCAAGCGGCCGCCGGGGCCCATGGTGATTTTCTCAGGCTGTTGCATGGCGTCTCTTGCCTCGTGGGTCAACGGTTTTTGATCATGCCGTTCTCGGCCCTGGGCCTCGGATGCCGCTGCCGCCAGCTTTCGTAGATCACGACGGCTCCGGCCACCGAGGCATTAAGGGAATCGATGGGGCCGGCCTGGGGCACGGCCACCAGGAAATCGCAGTGCCGCCGCACCAGGGGGCGGATGCCCTTGCCTTCGGCCCCCACCACGACGGCCAGGGGGCCGGACAGATCGCTGGCAAACAGCGGCTGGCCGTCGTTTTTATCCAGGCCGGCGATCCACAACCCCAGCGGCTTGAGCGCCTGGAGCGCCGCCACGATGTTGGTCACCACCGCCAGGCGGGCATGCTCCAGGGCGCCGGCCGAGGCCTTGGACACCGACGGTCCGGGCCGGGCCGAGCGGTCCTTGGGCAGAATAACGGCGCCCATGCCGGCGCACACGGCCGTGCGCACCAGGGCGCCAAGGTTTTGCGGGTCCACCACGCCGTCGAGGATCAGGAGCCAGGGCAGGCAGGCGCCGTCGCTCAGGGCGTTGCAGAGGCCGTCCAGGTCCAGCACGGGCAAAGGGCCCACCCGGGCGGCGACGCCCTGATGATGGGGCCCGGCCAGGGCGGTGAGTTCGGCCGGCGGGACACGCCTGACAGGAATTTGCCGGGCCTCGGCCTCGGCAACCAGGACTTCCAGGCGTCGGTCCCCGCGCCCCTGGCTCGCCAGAACGGCCTCCACCCGCCGCCGGCCGGCCCGCAGGGCTTCGCCCACCGGGTGGAAGCCATAGAGAATCTCACGGGTCATCCCCCTTGCCGCTCCTTGGCGCGCTCTTTGGCCACCAGGGCCGCCAACGCCTCGACGGCATCCTCGAGGCGGTCGTTGACGATCCGGTGCTGGTACAACCCGCGCTGGGCCATTTCCTGCTCCGCGTCGCGCAACCGCCGGGCCACGGTCTCGGGATCGTCGGTCCCCCGCGCGGCCAAGCGCCGGGCCAGCACCTCCATGGACGGCGGTTCGATGAAAATCGTCAGGCTGTCGGGAAAACGGTCCAGCAGCTGCCGGGCGCCCTGGACGTCGATGTCCAGCAAAACGTCCTGCCCGCCCGCCAGGGCCTGCCGCAGGTAGTCGGCCGAGGTCCCGTAGAGATTGCCGTGCACCACGGCCCACTCGGCCCAGCGCTCCCCGGCGATACCTTTTTCGAAAGTGTCCCGGTCGATGAAGTGGTAGTCCACCCCGTCCTGCTCGCCCGGCCGGGGCGAACGGGTGGTAAACGACACGCTGTAGCCCAAGTCGGGCATCCGCCGGCGAAGAGCGCGGCACAGGGTCGTCTTGCCGCCGCCCGAGGGCGCCGATACGATGATCAGCCGTCCGGGAGCGGTCGCCATCACTTGCGTTCCCCGGATTTTTCAGCCCCCCGGATCGCCTCGTAGCGCTGGGAGATGGTTTCCGCCAGGGTCGCTGAGAGGATCACGTGGTTGCTGTCGGTGACGATCACCGCACGGGTGCGACGACCGTGGGTGGCGTCGATGAGCCGGTTGCTGTCGCGCGCCTCGTCCTTGAGCCGCTTCATCGGCGCAGAGTTGGGCGATACGATGGCCACGATGCGGTCGGCCACCACCGTGTTGCCGAAACCGACGTTGAGCAGTACCTTTTCCATTGCCTCTATTCCACGTTCTGCACTTGCTCGCGCAGTTTTTCAAGCTCCGCCTTGACCGCCACCACCCGGTGAGCCACATCCGCCTGATCGGTCTTGGCGCCGATGGTGTTCATTTCGCGTCCCAGTTCCTGGAGCAAAAAATTCAGTTGGCGCCCCGCCGGCTCTGGCCCCGCCATCAGGGCCCGAAACTGGCTCAAATGGCTGCGGGCGCGCACGATCTCTTCGCTGATGTCGCTGCGGTCGGCCAGCAGCGCCGCCTCCTGGGCAATGCGCGCCGGATCCAATGCGACCACGCCCTCGGTGAGCGCTTCGAGCCGCGCCTGCAAGCGCTTCCGATAGACCTCGACCAAGCCCTGGCAATCGGCTTCAATGGCGTCGATGCCCGCCTCGACAAAATCCAGCCGCCTGGAAAAGTCGGCGGCCAGGTTGGCCCCTTCCGTCCGACGCATGTCCTGCAAAGCCGCCAAGGCCGAGGCGAGGCAGTCTTCGATCAGGGGCCAGTCGCCGTCCAGGTCCGGTTCGACCTCGCTGGGCCGGATCACCCCGTTGGCGCCGGCCAGCAAGGCCAAGGGCACCTCGCCGCCGGGCGTCAGGGCGTCGCGCAACTGGCAAAGGGCCTGGTGATAGGCCGAAGCCAGGGGCAGGTCCACCTCGAAGCCGGCCTCGGGCCGACGCTCATCGCGGATGGTGAGCCGCAGCTCCACCCGGCCCCGCTCCAGGCAAGCGCCGATCCTGGCCTTGATGGGCTCTTCCCAGCCCCCGTAGCCGTGGGGAAGCCGGGCCACGATGTCGAGAAATCGACTGTTCACCGAGCGGATCTCCACCGCCACGCTCAGTCCGTCGGCGGCTTTTTCCGCTCTCCCATAAGCCGTCATGCTGTTGATCATGGTTTATCCCCGCTTGATGCCGCAGCTGCAGTCGCCACCTTCAGGTCCAGGCAGTATTTTTCCCGGATCATAGCCAGCAGCGCCCGCATCTCCGGCGCGGCGTAGTCCGGGTAGGTCCAGGGCAACGGGTCGAATCCCCCAAGGCGAAAAACCAGGGTCAAATCGGCCCAGATCCCTTGGCTCAGGTAGATGCGGTGGCTGAAGTTCTTGCCGGTGGCCAGCACAAAACGCTCCCGGCTCAAAATGCCGGGGTCGAGGTTGACCCGCCGCCGCCCCGCCTCGGCCCAACGTCCTTCCAGCTCGTTGGTGGCCATTTTGACGGCCGCCAGCCGGCCGGGGTCGACCAGCCGCTTGAACGCCATCATGCGCCGCCACAGCACGGGCCCCATTTCCGCGGCGTAGTAGTCGGTGCGATCAAAGGGCATCCAGGCGCTGACGATGTCCAGGGGGCCGAAGCGCCGCTCCAGCTCTGGGGCGACCTGCGTCAGCAGCGCCTTGTCGGGCATCACGGCGCCGATGACCAGCTTGACCGGATCCGGAGCCTGGGGGACACTCATTGGACAGCGTCAAGGGGCTTGGCTTCGTCGATGAGCATGATCGGGATGTCGTCCCGGATCTCGTAGCGCAGCCGGCAAGCTTCGCAGTCCAGGCCGTCTTCCGCGGCGGTCAATCTCAACGGCCCCTTGCACTTGGGGCAGGCTAAAATATCGAGCAGTTCCTTGCTGATGGCCATCGTTTGCCTCCTTAACCAAAAAACGACAAATACCTCACCGTTGCCGCCGGATGCCATGGCCGCCCCGACGAGAAGTTCCTAACATACCATGGGCCCGCATGGCTTGCAAAAGGATTAGAAATGGCATCAAGGGCTGGCGGATGCTTGACGGCTCCCGGGAGAGCCAAGTATGTTGCCCCAAATCGCAGCCCCATGAAGGCTATGGCTCCAGCGGCGGGGCGGCAAAAAACCGATTTTTACAAGGCGGTTGGATTTTTATTGATGCTCAACGTTGCGATCTGTATCAAGAGATTCGGCCGATGGGGCGGCAAGGAAACATACGCCGTGGAGGTGGCCCGGGCGTTGGCCCAAAAAGGCCACCGCGTTGCCGTTTTCGCCAACACTGCGGACCCGAACCTTTTGCCGGGGATGACCTTCCACAAGGTGACCGGGCGCCTGTTCTCTTCGAACATACTGAATACACTAAATTTTATTTATGAAACAAAGCGCCTCGGCGCAGACGGCGCCTTCGA
>DQXI01000027.1 GCA_011042305.1 Desulfobacteraceae bacterium | reverse complement strand
TTCGAGTAATGCATTCTGCTTCGTATTCAGCCCTCTGAAACTATCCGGGGCAGCCAGGAGATTGAGTTTAGCCGCCGGCAAGAACTCGGCGCCAAGGGCCCGTAGGCCGCAACCGCGCTGCAATGTTGACCAATCGGCATTAACCCCCGAAGCGGCCCACCTGGCCGGTCCGGGGCTGCGGGAAGTCTGCGAAACCGTGGGCATGCCGCCGGTGCTCGGGATGGGATCTTGCGTGGACAACAGCCGCATTCTCATCGCCGCCGCCGAAATGGTGCGCGTGGGCGGCCTGGGAGACAGCATCGCCGACCTGCCGGTGGCCGGCGCCGCGCCGGAGTGGATGAGCGAGAAGGCCATTTCCATCGGCCACTACTTCGTGGCTTCGGGGGTCTACACGGTGTTCGGGGTCACCTTCCCCATCATCAAGGAAACCAAGTTCCACAAGCTGCTTTTTGAGGGACTGGAGTCGATGGGCATCGGCAAGTGGGGCTTCGAGCCGGATCCCTACGAAATGGCGCGGTTGATGATCTCCCACATCGACAAGAAACGAAAAGCCCTGGGCATCGACAAGGCCAGGGAGCGGGTGCTGGTGGACATGGCTGACCGGCGCGAGATCGCCGCCGCCTGATCGATACGCACGAGGCGGCGACAAAACCAGAGCCCAAAAGGGCGCCGGGAACAGTGCCCTTTTGGGTGGACTGCCGCTGGAACGGGCTCAGGGCAATAGCTCGGGGTGTTCGCCGAGGAACCGGTAGAGGGTGGCGCGGCCGACACCCAGAATCCGGGCGGCCCGAGACTTGTTGCCGCCGGTTTCCTTCAACGTCCGGGCCACCGAATCCGGGGTCAACTTGCGCCACGGACCGACAGAGCTCCCCCGGGGCTGGGGCGATCGACTCGGTCGCGGGAATCTTGCCGGCTGATAGTTGACCAATTCCAGGGGCAGGGCGCGGGGGGTGATGGGCCGCCCGCCGGACTTGACGATGGCGAACTGGATGGCGTTTTGCAGCTCGCGCACGTTGCCCGGCCAGTGGTAGTCCATCAATACCGCCAACGTCTCCCGGGTGACATAGGGCGTCTTGTGGCCATAGCGCTCCCGGGCCTCCGCCAAAAAGTGGTCCACCAACAGCGGGATGTCGTTCTTGCGCTCGCGCAGCGGCGGCAGGTGAATCGGGATCACGTTGAGCCGGTAGTACAGGTCATCGCGAAAACGCCCCTGCTCGACTTCCGTCTTCAGATCCTTGTTGGTGGCGCTGATAATCTTCACGGTCACCGAGATTTCCTTCTCTCCGCCCACCCGCACGAAGCGCCCTTCCTGCAAAAAGCGCAGCAGCTTGACCTGCATCGGTTTGGAAAGCTCGGCGATCTCGTCGAGGAAAATCGATCCGCCGTGGGCCAGCTCGAAGCGGCCTTTCTTGTCACGCACCGCCCCGGAAAAAGCCCCTTTGACATGCCCGAACAGCTCGCTTTCAATGAGATTTTCCGGCAAGGCGCCGCAATTGATGGGCACAAAGGGAGCCCCGGCGCGGCGGCTCTCGGTATGGAGGGCGGTGGCCACCAGCTCCTTGCCGGTGCCGGTCTCGCCGCAGATGTGCACCGGGTAGTCGTAGGCCGCCACATCGATGATCTGCTGGAAAACATTGAGCATCTTGACGTCCCGGCCCACGATGTTGGCAAAGCTCGTCAGCTTGTGAGCCTGAATCTGGAGGGCCAGGATGTCGGTGACGTCCCGGAAACAGGCCACTACACCGATGATGCGGCCGTCGTCGCCGCTCATGGTGGTCACGGACATTTCCACCCGCCGGGTCTCGCCGTCGCGCCGGGATATGGTGATGGGGTACTCGCAGTGGTCGGGAAGCACCGGATGCGGATCGCAGAAGCTGCACTTCTCCCCGCAAAAGGGAACGCCAAAAGCCTCGTGACAATCCTTGCCCAGCACATCCTGGCGGGAAAATCCGGTGATCCGCTCGGCCTCGGTGTTGAAGAAAAAAATCCGCCGCTGCATGTCGTGGGCGATGATCCCTTCCTTCAGGTTGTCCAGAATCCGCTCCAGGTTGGTTCGGTTGGCGGTGATTTGATCAAGAGGCACAGCAGCGGTTTCCTCTCTGCGGGGCACGGCAAAATACCATGAATGCAGTTGCATACCGAAAGTTTAGGGCGAAGTCAATCCCGGCCGGCTTGACAGAAACAAGGGCTCACAATTATATAAGCAGTGTTGCGCAATCAATCAGGTGCCGGGGAGAGTCGATGTTGCGGTCCTTATCCCCCCGGCTTTTCTTGTGCCCGGGATGGCTCTCATGAAAAACATGCTCGTGTTGTTGATTGTGCTCTTTTTGGGCACCGCCGACGCGGCCGCCCATGATACGGCTGCCGTTGAAACCATGCTCAAGGAGAAGGTGGAGGCCGCCTTGAACATCTTGCGGCGCCCCGATTCGGACTTGGCCGACAAGAAGCAGGCCATCATCCAGATCGTTGAACCGCTGTTCGATTTTCCCCTCATGGCCAAGCTGGTGTTGGGCCGAAAGCACTGGACCAGCCTCTCGCCCACCGAACAGAAGCGCTTTGAAACCCTATTTGTCGAGCGGCTCAAGTCTTCCTACATCGACAAGATCGACCTTTACCGGGATGAACAAGTCATCTGGCGGCCTGCCGTGGCCGAAAGCCCCAACAAGGTGCGCATCCCGTCGGCCATCATCTCCAAGGACCAGGAAATCACCACCGTCTACAAACTCTACCGCGGTTCGGGGCAATGGAAAATCTACGATGTGGAAGTCCAGGGCGTCAGTATCGTGACGAGCTTCCGCTCCCAGTTCGACCAGATCCTGACCGAGGGGACGAAAGAAGATCTGTTCAGGGAACTCGAATCGCCCAAGACCGCCGTAGCGGACACGAAATGAAACCCGCCGCGAGCCCCCCGAGCCGCTTTCTGCGGTTCTTCGATGAGACCGTGATCCGGCACCCCCGGGCCGTGATGGTGGTTTTGGCGCTGGTGTTCGCCGTCCTGGCCTATCACGCCCGGGATTTCCGTCTCGATGCCTCCTCGGAAACGCTGATGCTCGAGCATGACGCCGACCTGGCCTATGCCCGCCAAGTGACGGAGCGCTACGGTGAGCCGAGCTACCTTCTGGTCGCCTACGCCCCCCGGGGCGACCTGCTCGATGACGCCGTGCTCGGGCGCATCGCCGCTTTGCGCGACGCGCTCAAACAGGTGCCGTCGGTTTCCTCGGTGCTCACTATCCTGGACCTGCCGCTGCTGGAGAGCCCGCCGGTGCCGGTCAAGGACCTGGCCTCCGGCCTGCGGACCCTGACGGATCCGGGCACAGACCGGGAGCTGGCCCGCCGGGAACTGCAACGAAGTCCCCTGTTTCACAATCTGCTGGTGGGCCCGGATTTGAAGACCACGGCCCTGGTGGTCACCTTCGCGCAAGACCAGCGCTGGAACGAGCTGCGCTCCAGGCGCGATGCCCTGCGCGACAAGGCTCGAAGCCAGGGGCTCACCGACGCCGAGGCGGCCGCCTACGAGGAAGTCTCTGCGGCGTTTCTGGCTCACCGGGACCAACAGCGCCGCAAGTGGCATGCCACCATCACCGAAATCCGCTCCATCCTGGACCGCTACCGGGATGACGCCGACGTGTTTCTCGGTGGCGTAGAGATGATCGCCGACGACATGCTCACCTTCATCCGCAATGATCTGAAGGTGTTCGGCACCGGGGTGTTCGTGTTTCTCGTCCTGATCCTCTGGTTGCTGTTTCGCAACTGGCGCTGGGTGGTCATTCCGCTGATCTGCTGCTCGGCCTCGGCCCTGGTGATGGTGGGCATTTTGGGCTGGTGCAACTGGGAGGTTACCGTCATATCTTCGAATTTTATCTCCTTGCAGCTCATCATCACCATGGCGGTGACCATCCACCTCATCGTGCGCTACCGCGAATTGTTCCGCCGCGACCCCGACGCCGACCAGCAGACCCTGATTCGGCAAACCGTGGCGCTGATGATCAAGCCCTGCCTCTTTACCACCTTGACCACCATCGCCGGATTCGCCTCCCTGGTCTTCTCTGACATCAAGCCGGTGATCACCTTCGGTTGGATGATGATCGTCGGGCTGGCGGTCTCGATGGTGGCGACCTTCATCCTCTTTCCGTCGGTGCTGATGCTCATTCCGCGGCAAAAGATTCCCGCCCCCCGGGGGAAGATCTTCGACCTGCCGTCCCGCCTGGCCCGCTTCACCGAGGGCCACGGAAGGTTCATCTTGACCGTCAGCACCCTGATCCTCTTGCTGAGCGCCTGGGGGGCGAGCCGGCTCAAGGTGGAAAACGCCTTCATCGACTACTTCAAGCATAACACCGAAATCTACCAGGGCATGAAGGTCATCGACCAGCACCTGGGCGGCACCACTCCCCTGGACGTGGTGATCACTCTGGCGCGCAACGAGTCCGAAACGGCCGCGGAGGCCGCGCCGGCCTCAGACGAAGCCTTGGATTCCTTTGACGCCTTCTCCGAGTTTGAAGATGCGGCCGACGATCCCAAGTACTGGTTTACCCGGGAGCGGATGGAAACGGTGGAGGCGGCTCACGACTACCTGGACCGGCTCCCGGAAACCGGCAAGGTGCTGTCTCTGGCCACCCTGGTCAAGATCGCCCAGCGGCTCAACGACGGCCAGCCCCTGGACAACTTCACCCTGGCCCTGCTTTTCGGCGAGCTGCCTCAACAGGTTCGAGAGATCCTGGTGGATCCGTACGTATCGGTGGAAAACGACGAAACCCGGCTCTCGGTGCGCATCATCGATTCGTTGCCAGGCTTGCGGCGCAACGCCCTGCTCGAACGCATCGAATCGGATCTGGCGGAAAAAATCGGCCTGGCCCCCGGCACTTTCCGTTTGAGCGGCATGATGGTCCTTTACAACAACATGCTCCAGAGCCTGTTTCAATCCCAGATCATGACCCTCGGGGCCACGGTGCTGTTGTTGATGGCAATGTTTCTGATCCTCTTCCGATCCCTGCGCATCGCCCTGATCGCCATCTTCCCCAACGTGCTTTCCATCGGCGTCGTGCTCGGGTTCATGGGGTGGGCCGGCATTCCCCTGGACATGATGACCATCACCATCGCCGCCATCAGCGTCGGCATCGCCGTGGACGATACCATCCACTACATCCACCGCTTTCGCAGGGAATTCCCCCGGCAAGGAACCTATCTGGCGACGATGCGCTTTTGCCACGGAAGCATCGGCCGGGCCATGTTCTACACATCGGTAATCTTTGTCGTGGGGTTTTCGATCCTGGTGCTTTCCAATTTCATCCCCACGATTTACTTCGGCCTGCTCACCGGTTTGGCCATGGGCATCGCCCTGGTGGCGGCCTTGACCCTGCTGCCGGCGCTGATCGTGGCGATCCGGCCCTTTGGGCCGGAAAACGCCCCCCCGGCACCCCAAGGCGGCGCATGAAGCGAACCTGATCAATCCGACCTTCGGTCATGGGAGATGGGTATGCGCGGACAAGACACGCAACGACGGATCTGGCGGTGGATGGCGGTGGCCATCGGACTCGGCTTGCTCGCCGCAGCCGGCCCGGCGACGGCCCAGGATCCCTTCGAGGATCTCGACAGCCAGTTCGAGACCCAGGGGCCCCGGATCGCCGACCCGCTGGAACCCTGGAACCGCCTCATGTTCGAGGTCAATGACAGACTCTACTTCTACCTGCTCAAGCCGGTAGCCAGGGGCTACAAGGCCGTCGTGCCCGAACCGGCGCGCCTCGGCGTGCGCAACTTCTTCACCAACCTCAAGGCACCGCTGCGCTTCACCGCCTGCCTGCTCCAGGGCAAGGGGCAGCAGGCCGGACACGAGCTGTCGGCTTTTGTCATCAACGCCACCTTCGGTGCCCTCGGCTTCTTTACCCCGGCAAACCGGGAACCGGCGCTAAAAAACCTCCCCGCAGAAGACCTGGGCCAAAGCCTGGCCGTCTGGGGAATCGGCCACGGGCCCTACCTCGTCTGGCCCCTCCTGGGGCCTTCCTCCCTGCGCGACAGCGTGGGCCGCGCCGGCGGTTATTTTCTCGGCCCCTTGAACTACGTCGAACCGTCGGAGACCGGCCTGGTCGCCTCGGGGGTGGACACGGTCAACACCACCTCCCTGCACCTCGGCGAATACGAAGCCTTCAAGAAGGACGCCGTCGCCCCTTACGAGGCCATGCGCGACATTTATGTGCAATACCGTCAACACCAAGTGGAGCAGTAACCGCTCTCCACGATCAGCGCGGCGAAGCGAGGATGCCCGCGCAACATTGGGCTAGGCCGGCGGCTGGAGGTTGTTGATCTTCTCCAAGGCCAACACCAAGGCCTGGGTGCCGAGGCGTCCGCCGTCGTTGGCTTTCAAGGCCAGGTACAACTGCTCGACCAACGCCAGCCCCGGCATCGCCAAGGACATGCGCCGCGCCTCGGTCAAGGCGATCCCCATGTCCTTGATGAAATGCTCGACCATGAAGCCGGGGGCAAAATCGCGCCGCAGGATCCGCGGCGCCAGGTTTTGCAGGCTCCAGCATCCCGCTGCCCCGCCGCTGATGCTCTCGAGCACGGTTTCCATCGCCAGCCCCGCCCGGTGGCCGTAGACCATGGCCTCGCAAACGCCGATCATGGTGCCGGCGATAACGACCTGGTTGCACATCTTGGCGTGCTGTCCCGCTCCCGCCGGCCCCTGGTGAACAATAGTGCGCCCCAGGTGTGCCAGCAACGGCTCGACCCGGGCCATGGCTCGGGCATCGCCGCCCACCATGATCGACAGGGTCGCGTTGCGGGCCCCCACATCGCCGCCGGACACCGGTGCATCCAGCGCTGAGCAGCCCAGGTCCGCCGCGGCTTTGGAAATTTCAACGGCCAAGGTCGGCTCCGAGGTGGTCATGTCCACCAGCACCGCCCCGGTTTTTACCCCGGCCAAGACCCCGTTTTCACCGAAATACACTTCCCTCACATCGGACGGCAGCCCCACCATGGTAAAAATGATATCCGACTGGCGGGCCACCTCGGCCGGGGTTTCCGCCCAGCGGGCGCCCCGCTCGATGAGGGAGGCGGCCTTTTCCCGGCTCCGGTTGTAGACCGTCATGGGGTAGCCGTGGTCCATCAAGTGGCCGCACATGAGGCTGCCCATCACGCCGGTGCCGATCCATCCGATGCGCTGCAACTGGTTCATGGTCATCCTCCTGAACTGTGGGTGGTCAAAACAGGTCACAGGTCGTCCCGCATACCAAGAAGGGCCGGCTGCTGGCAACAGGAGACCGGCAGCATGCCCAGGGGCTTGACAAAACAGGCGATCCGAATATGGTAAGGTTCGCCTGGGTGCCATGACCAGTTTTCCCCCAATGGCACCCAACCTCAAACGAAGGGAGACGGACGTTGAACGACATCAAGGTGCTCGTCAGTGACAATCTCGATTCCAGTGGCATCGAAATGCTGGCCGCCGCCGAAGGCATCACGGTGGACGTCAAGACCGGCCAATCACCCGAGCAGCTCAAATCCATCATCGGTGATTACGACGGGCTGGTGATCCGCAGTGCCACCAAGGTGAACACGGATCTGTTGTCGGCGGCAAAACGACTCAAGGCGGTGGGCCGTGCCGGCATCGGTCTCGACAACGTGGACATTCCCGAGGCGACCCGCCGCGGCATCGTGGTGATGAACACCCCGGACGGCAACGTGGTCACCACCGCCGAGCATGCCGTGGCCATGATGCTGTCGCTGACGCGCAACATCCCCCAGGGCACGGCCTCGCTCAAGGCAGGGCGCTGGGACAAAAAACAGCTCCAGGGACGCGAGGTCTTCAACAAGTTGGCCGGGGTGATCGGATTCGGCAAAATCGGCTCCATCGTCGCCGACCGGTTGCGCGGCCTGAAGATGCAGGTGCTGGTGCATGACCCCTACGTGCGGCCCGAACAGATCGAAAAAGCCGGCTTTCAGCCGGTTTCTTTCGACGAGCTGCTGGCCCGGGCCGACTACATTACCGTCCACGTGCCCAAGCTCAAGGAAACCATGAATCTGCTGGGCGCCGCCGCCTTTGCCAAAATGAAGGACGGCGTGATGGTGGTCAATTGCGCCCGGGGAGGCATAGTCAACGAGGCGGATCTGCTGGAGGCACTGAAATCGGGCAAGGTTGCCGGCGCCGCCCTCGATGTCTTTGCCACCGAACCGCCGGGTGAAAGCGAGCTCGTGGCGCATCCCCATGTGATCTGTACGCCCCACCTGGGCGCCTCCACCAAGGAGGCCCAGACCAACGTGGCCGTGGCCGTGGCCCAACAGTTCATCGCGTTTTTCCAAAACGGCACCATCATCAACGCCGTCAACGCCCCGGCCGTCACCGGCGATCAACTGGCCCAACTAGGCCCCCTGCTGTCCATGGGAGAGCAGATCGGCAGACTCCAGGCCCAGCTCATCGATGGGCCGATTACGGAGGTGGCCATCGAATTCGCCGGCGATTTCAGAGGGCTGGACTTGGCCCCAGTGACCACCGCCGTACTGAAAGGACTGCTGACCCGCGAGCTCAAGGACGATGTCAACTACGTCAACGCCCCTGTCCTGGCCAAGAGCCGGGGCATCCGGGTGACCGAGTCCACCAGCAACGAATCCGAAGACTACCTCAACCTGGTCCGGGTGCGGGTGGATACCGACACCACAAGCAGCAATGTGGCCGGCACCGTCTTCGGCAAGCGCGACAGCCGGATCGTCCGGATCAACAACTTCCGCTTGGAGATGATCCCCGAGGGGCACTTGGCCTTGATCTACAATATTGACAAGCCCGGGTCCATCGGGCAAATCGGCTCGACCCTGGGCCGCCACGGGATCAACATCGGCCGCATGCAGGTGGGCCAGGAGGAAGGTGGTGACCGCAACATCATCTTTTTGACCACCGACACGCCGATTCCACCGGCCGTCATAGAGGAAATCAACGCCCTGTCACTGGTTAAGAACGCCATCGCGCTGGAGTTTTAGCAACGCTGGCCGATTGTTCGGCAGCGGTGCCAACGGGGGGAGGCATGACTGAAAAAGAGGGTTTCATAATGAAGGATAAAGAAGGCCAGGCGGAGGCCTCCGGCGCAACATGCCTGCCCGAGGTGAGCTTTTCGACTTTCATCCTGTCGCTCAACGCCTCGGCGCTGGTCCATTTGGGCATCCTCGAGGACCCTGGCACCGGGCAGAAAGCCAAGAATCTCGCCTTGGGCAAACAAACCATCGACATCCTGGCACTGCTGGAAGAAAAAACTCGTGGCAACCTCACAGACGAGGAGGACGGTTTGCTGAAAAACCTCCTCTATGATCTGCGCCTGGTGTATGTGCGCGAAAAAGGCTGAGGCGGCAACGCTTCACCTGCAAGCCCCAGCGAAGCTGAATCTCTATCTTGCGGTCACGGGGCGACGCCCGGACGGGTACCACGACGTCGTCTCGCTGATGGCATGCGTCGGGCTGCACGACAGTTTACATGTCGACCTTGGGGCTCGTGGCCTCTGGGTGGCGTCAAACGCCGCCGAGGTGCCGAACGATGAGAGCAACCTGGCGTTGCGCGCCGCCCGCCTGTTCTTTGAAGCCGCCGGACGTCCGGCCGATGCGGCCATTCGGATCGACAAGCGGATTCCGGTGGGCGCCGGCCTCGGGGGCGGCAGCAGCGATGCGGCCAGCGTCCTCACCGGGCTCAACCGCTATTTCGGGGAACCTCTGTCCCAGGCGACCTTGGCGCAATTAGGGCTTACCCTGGGGGCCGATGTGCCTTTTTTCATCCAGGGCCGCCCCGCCCTGGCCACCGGCATCGGTGAACGGCTCGCCCCTTTCGGGAAACTGGCCCCTGCCAACGTGGTGATCGTTTTTCCGGCGGTGCAGGTGTCCACGGCCGAGGTATATGGCCGGCTGAATTTGAGATTGACAACATGCGGGAAAAAACCTAAAGTTTTCGCTTCGAAGAGCCGAGCCTTCGATGCCGCCCGGCATCTTTGCAACGACTTGGAGCCCGTGGCAGCTGGGTTGCAGCCGGTTATTCTCGAGGCCAAGGAGGCGTTGCTGTCCCTTGGCGCCAACGGCGCCTCGATGACCGGCAGCGGTTCGGCGGTTTTCGGATTGTTCAAGGATCCGGCGGCGGCGGCCTACGCCCGGAATCATCTTCCGAAGCGGCGCGGCTGGCGGTATTTTCTTACGCACCTGGTATTGTAGCGCGAGGGCGACCGCGTCAGGTACTGCGTTTTTCCTGCGGATCATGATTGGGGCGTCGTCAAGCGGCTAAGACACAGGATTTTGGTTCCTGCATTCGGAGGTTCGAATCCTCCCGCCCCAGCCAGCATTTATGATGACGGCGGACATGGAGGTCTGCCGGGAGAATCGAATTGGATCCTGAGATGAAAGATTTTGCCATCTTTGCCGGCAACTCCAACCCGGTGTTGGCGCAAAAAATTTGCGACTACCTCGGCGTTCCCCTCGGTAAGGCCAAGATCCAGACCTTCAGCGACGGTGAGATCCAGGTGGAAATAAAGGAAAACGTCCGCCTGAAGGATGTGTTTGTCATCCAGTCCACCTGCCCCCCCGCCAGCCACAACCTGATGGAACTGCTGCTGATGATCGACGCCTTCAAGCGCGCTTCCTGCCGGCGCATCTGCGCGGTGATCCCCTATTACGGCTATGCCCGTCAGGATAAAAAGGTCACCCCACGGGTGCCCATCAGCGCCAAGCTGGTGGCCAACCTGCTGACCCATACCGGCGCCAACCGGATCATCAGCATGGACCTGCACGCAGCCCAGATCCAGGGATTTTTCGACATCCCGGTGGACCACCTGTTCGCCGCGCCGGTGATTCTTGATTTCATCAAGCAGAATTTCAAGAATGATCTGGTGGTGATATCCCCTGACGCCGGCGGCGCCGAGAGGGCGCGCGCCTATGCCAAGCGCCTCGGCTGCGCCATGGCCGTGGTGGACAAGCGCCGCGACCGTCCCAATGTCGCCCACGCCATGATGGTCATCGGCGATGTCAGCGGCAAGACGGCCGTCATTCTCGACGACATGGTGGATACCGCCGGTACGCTGACCGAGGCGGCCGGGGCCCTGATCGACAAGGGGGCCACCGAGGTGTATGCCTGCTGCAGCCACCCGGTGCTCTCCGGGCCGGCCATCGAGCGGATCGAGGCTTCGCCCATTCGCCAGGTAATCGTCACCGACACCATTCCACTGAACGAGCGGGCCCTGGCCACAGGCCGCTTTCAGGTGCTGTCCATCGCCGAGCTGATGGGTGAGGCCATCATTCGCAGCTATAACGGAGATTCTGTCACTTCGTTGTTCGTATAAGGTATTCTTGCAAGGAGGAAAACACTTTGGAATTCATTGCCCTGTCAACCACACCCCGCACCCGGACCGGCAAAGGCGGCGCCCGCGCCCTGAGACGGGAGGGGCGGACCCCGGCTGTCTTGTATGGCCCCAACACCGAGACCCGAATGCTCTCGGTGGACGCAGCCGAACTGGAAAACAACCTGAAAAAACACCCGGCGTCCTTGTCCGTTTTCAAGCTGGCCCTCGATGACGATAAAAATGGCACTGAAAACCTCGCCATGCTCAAGGAGCTGCAAGACGACCCGATCACCGGGACCCTGTTGCACGCCGACTTCTACCGCATCGACATGGACCGCAAGGTCTCGGTCCGTGTACCGGTGACCGTCACCGGCAAGTCCAAGGGAGTGGAAATGGGAGGCATGCTCCAGATCGTCCGCCGCGACTTGACGGTGCATTGCCTACCGGACCGGATCCCCCGCAAGATCGAGATCGACATCACCAATCTCGGGGTGGGCGAAGCCGTGCATGTGGAGGACCTCCAGCTCGGCGACGACGTGGAAATCCCCCATGAGGTCAATTTCACCGTGGTCACCGTCCTCAGCACGCGCAAGACCGAGGCGGTCGCAGGGGAAGAAGGCGCCGAGAGCGAAGAGGAAGAAGCGGAAACCGCCGTCGGGGAATCAGAGGCGTAACCGTTGGTCGAAACAGTCTGGTCGCCGGCCTCCCGCCTCGTGGTGGGACTGGGAAACCCGGGACGCCGGTACGCCGCCACCCGCCACAACATCGGCTTCCGGGTGGTGACCGCCTTGGCGGCATCCGCCAACATCCAGATGTGCCAGGATGACCGGGACGTTCGCTGGGGGCTGGGCCGCATTTCCGGCCGGAAGGTCATCTTGGCCCAACCGATGGCTTACATGAACCGCAGTGGCCCGCCCATCGCGCGGTTCATGCAGGAGCAACAGATTGGTCGCGAGGCACTGCTCGTCGTCCACGACGACATAGACCTTGCGTTTGGCAGATTAAAAATCAAAGAGAAAGGGGGCGATGGGGGACACAGAGGAGTTCGGTCGCTGGTTGATGCCCTGGGCGGCGGCGATTTTGGCCGTCTGCGCATCGGCATCGGCCGACCTCCAGGCGACATCGAGGTGGTAGCGCATGTGCTGAGCGAATTCCAGATCGATGAGATCCCAGCACTCTCCAGCCTCATTGATCGCGCCTGCGAGGCGGTCACCACCGTTCTGGCCGAGGGGATCAGGACGGCGATGAACAGATTCAACATGCGTGAACCGTAATTCAAGCCAGGGATAGGGAGGAAAGAATGGACGTCTTGCTGAAGAACATTCCGTTGGCCTGCACGTTTGTCGGTCTCATAGGCGTGCTCTATTCGATCTTGGTTGCCGGCGTGGTCAAGAGTGCCCCGGCGGGCAACGAGAAGATGCAGGCGATCTCGGACGCCATCAAGGAGGGCGCCATCGCGTACCTCAACCGCCAGATGAAATCCATGGGGATCACCGGCATCATCATATTCATCGTCATCTTCGCCACTCTGGGCGCCAAGACCGCCATCGGCTTTTTCGTCGGGGCGGTCGCTTCGTTCCTGGCCGGCTACATTGGCATGCGCGTATCGGTGCTGGCCAACGTGCGCACCGCCGAAGCCGCCAAGAAGGGCCTGGCCGCCGGTTTGGCCATGGCCTTCAAGGGCGGCTCGGTCACCGGCATGATCGTCGCCGGCCTGGCCCTGACCTCGGTGTCCGGGTACTACTACTTCACCCATGACGTCATGGCGCTGGTCGCCCTGGGTTTTGGTGGCAGCTTGATTTCCATCTTCGCCCGGCTGGGCGGCGGCATCTTCACCAAGGGCGCCGACGTCGGCGCCGACCTGGTGGGCAAAGTGGAAGCCGGCATCCCCGAGGATGACCCGCGCAACCCGGCCACCATCGCCGACAACGTGGGTGACAACGTGGGCGACTGCGCCGGCATGGCGGCCGACCTGTTCGAAACCTACGCCGTGACCGCCGTGGCGGCCATGCTTATCGGCCACCTGCTGTTCCCCAAGATTCCCATGGCCATCGAGTTCCCCCTGGTACTGGGCGCCATCTCCATCATCGCCTCGATCATCGCGGTCTTCTTCGTGCGCCTGGGCGGCGGCGATTACATCATGGGCGCCCTTTACAAGGGGATGTTCGGTGCGGCCCTGCTGGCGGCCATCGCCTTCTACTTCGCCGCCACTAAGCTGCTTGCCGGCATTGCCGAATTCTCGCCGATGAACATTTACTACTGCACCCTGGTAGGCTTGGTGCTCACCGTGGTGATCGTCATCATCACCGAGTACTACACCGGCAAGTACGGCCCGGTGCGCGCCATCGCCGATGCCTCCACCACGGGCCATGGCACCAACATCATCGCCGGCCTGGCCGTCTCCATGCAGTCCACGGCCCTGCCGGTGCTGGCCATCTGCCTGAGCATCTATCTTTCCTACAACTTCGCCGGCCTCTACGGTATCGCCATGGCCGCCATGAGCATGCTCTCCATGACCGGCATGGTCATCGCCATCGACGCCTACGGCCCGATCACCGACAACGCCGGCGGCATCGCCGAGATGGCCGAAATGGATGAAAGCGTGCGCGCCGTCACCGATCCGCTGGACGCCGTGGGCAACACCACCAAGGCCGTCACCAAGGGCTATGCCATCGGTTCCGCCGGTCTGGCAGCCCTGGTGCTCTTTGCCGCCTACGTCCAGGAATTCGCCATCCGGGGTGGCAAGGATGCGGCCCTGATCAAGTTTGACCTCTCCGATGTCAACGTCATCATCGGCCTGTTCATCGGCGGCCTGTTGCCCTACCTGTTTGCCTCCATCGCCATGCAGGCAGTAGGCCGGGCCGGCGGCGCCGTGGTGGACGAGGTCCGCCGCCAGTTCCGTGAAATTCCTGGAATCATGGAAGGCACGGCCAAGCCCGATTACGGCGCATGCGTCGATATCGTGACCAAGTACGCCCTGAAGGAAATGCTGGTGCCGGCCCTGCTGCCGGTCATCGCTCCCCTGCTGGTCGGCTTCCTGCTGGGCAAGGTGGCCCTGGGCGGCTTGCTCATCGGCTCCATCGTCACCGGCGTTTTCGTGGCCATCTCCATGACCACCGGCGGCGCAGCCTGGGACAACGCCAAGAAATACATTGAAGACGGCAACCTGGGCGGCAAGGGATCCGATGCCCACAAGGCGGCGGTCACCGGCGACACCGTGGGCGACCCGTACAAGGATACGGCCGGCCCAGCAATCAACCCGATGATCAAAATCCTCAACGTGGTGGCCCTGCTGATGGTGCCGTTCCTGCTGTAAGCCACTGGATTTAAAGCCTGAAGCACGAAAGGATTGGCGCGCTCAGCGCGCCAATCCTTTTTTATTGATCCGTCTTGATGCCTATGGTATAAAATTTG
The DNA here is from genome assembly GCA_011042305.1 of Desulfobacteraceae bacterium. Taxonomy (GTDB): domain Bacteria; phylum Desulfobacterota; class Desulfobacteria; order Desulfobacterales; family UBA2174; genus UBA2174. The sequence goes on along the minus strand of DQXI01000027.1, from coordinate 13,105 downwards.
TTAGCATTTTGAAAAATCTCGTCGCCCGGTGCCTTGTTACCCGGTTATTTTCTTCGAACCCATGATCATGATGCGCAGCCGGGATTCCGGGTCCTCCGGTCATGATCTAGGTCTTCCCGGCGGTTGCCAAGCCAGTCGGTGGCCCCATGGAAAAAAAGAAAATCAAAGCCACCTCGCCAGCCAAAAAAAAGACTGCTCGTTTTCAGATCGGGGACCTGGCGGTTTACCCGGCCCACGGGGTCGGCCGTATCGAAGCCATTGAAACCCGTGTCGTCAACGGCGAATCCCATGATTTTTACGTCATGAAGGTTCTCGAAAACGACATGCTGATCATGATTCCCACCTGGAACGTCGAGTCGGTGGGCCTGCGGGACATCATCGACCAGAAGGACATCCCCAAGGTGTATGCCGTCATCCAGAGCAAGCAGGAAGACTCCCTGGGGGAGAGCCAAACCTGGAACCGCCGCTACCGCGAGTACATGGAAAAGATCAAAACCGGGTCCCTGTTTGACGTAGCCGCGGTGTTTCGCGACCTTTCCCTGCTCAAGGCCACCAAGGACCTGTCCTTCGGCGAACGCAAACTCTTCGATACCGCTCACACGCTACTGGTCAAGGAACTGTCAACGGCCCGTAAAACCGACGAGGCGACCATCGCCGCCGAATTGGAAAACTTTTTTGCCGAGCCCGAATCCTCCTGAAGAAACCCGCCTCGCCCCAGGCACCACCAGATGGCTGAAGCCACCTTTCGGTTCTCTGTCCCTGGCGACTGCGCCGGCCAACGCCTCGACCAGTTTCTCGCAGGGCAGCTTGCCCGGCATTCCCGGGCATTCATCGCCGGCCTGATCCGCTCCGGCCGGGTGGTTGTCAACGGCAGCGCCGCAAAGCCAAGCAAACGCCTCCACCCTGCCGACGTGGTCAGCGGCACCCTTCCGCAACCGCAACCGGTGGCGTTGGCCCCGGAGCCCATCCGCCTTTCCATCCTTTACGAGGACCCGGATCTGGTGGTCATCAATAAGCCGCCCGGCCTGGTGGTCCACCCGGCCCCTGGTCATGCCAGCGGCACCCTGGTCAACGCCCTTCTGCATTCCTGCCCCGACCTCAAGCCCATCGCCGGCGAGATCCGACCGGGAATCGTCCACCGCCTGGACAAGGACACGTCCGGCGTCCTCGTCGCCGCAAAGTCGGCATCGGCGTTGGAACATCTGGCGCGCCAGTTCAAGGAACGCAGCGTGGAAAAGACGTATCTGGCCCTGGTGCACGGCCGCCCCCGGGCCAATGCCGGGGAAGTGACGCTGCCCATCGGTCGCCACCCCGTGGATCGCAAGAAGATGTCGGTGCGCAGCCGCAGAGCCCGCTCGGCGGTCACGCTTTGGCAGGTAAAGGCAACCTTCTGCGGCTGCTGCCTGTTGGAAGTGCGGCTGATGACCGGAAGGACTCATCAGATCCGGGTCCACTGCACCGCCATGGGGCACCCGCTGCTGGGGGACAGGGTCTACGGGGGCCCGACGCGTCTAGCGCTTGGCGCATCCCAGGTTCCGGTCGGCCGCCAGATGCTGCACGCCTGGCGCCTGACGATCCGCCACCCCACTTGCCAATCCCCCATGTCCTTTGAAGCGCCCCTTCCGGCGGACATGAACGCCCTCATCGAGACCCTGCGCCGCCTTGGCTGATCCGAAGCTTTCAGGGCCCTCAAAACGACAAGCGCTCCCGGACCGACTGCCGTCCGGGAGCGCTTTTTTTAGACTCGGGAAAATATACGGTCAGACCATTCCGCGGAAGGCAAAAAAGGTCAGCGAAAGCAGTCCGGCGGCAACCAGACCGATGGAAGTATCCTGGAGCGGACGCGGCACCCGGGCCAACAGGATCCGCTCCCGCACCCCGGCAAAGAGAATCAGAGCCAGACCGAAGCCCACCGCGTAGGCGAAGGATGACACCAGGGTTTGCATGAAGGTGAACTCCTTGTCGACGTTGATGATGCAAACCCCCAGCACGGCGCAGTTGGTAGTGATCAAGGGCAGAAAGATCCCCAAGCCGGCATACAGGGCCGGGATACTCTTTTTGAGGAACATCTCGACGAACTGCACCAGGGAGGCGATGACCAGGATGAAGGCCAGGGTCCGCAGGTAGACCAGGTCAAAGGGAACCAGCAGAAAGGTGTACGTCACCCAGGTGATCACCCCGGCCAACACCAGCACGAAGACCACCGCCATGGCCATGCCCACGGCGGTCTCCATTTTCTTGGAGGTGCCGAGAAAGGGGCAATTGCCAAGAAATTGCGCCAAGAGGATATTGTTGACGAAAATGCAACTGACGATCAGCTCGAAGTAGCCCATGACTGCTCCTTTACTTCTTGCCGACGAGGTTCATCAGGCAGAGCATCAATCCCAGGGCGACGAAGGCGCCCGGGGCCTGGATCATGAAGGTAAACGGCTTGTAGTTCGGCCCGAAAAGGGAATACCCGAAAAACATCCCGGTACCGATAATTTCGCGCACGGCGCCCAAAGCGGCCAGCGAGAGACTGAAGCCGATACCGATGCCCAGGCCGTCGGCCGTGGAGGCGAGCAGCCCGTTTTTGGAAGCGAAGGCTTCGGCCCGTCCCAACACGATGCAGTTAACCACGATCAGCGGAATAAACACGCCCAGCGTCTGAAAGAGAGCGTAGGCGTAGGCCTGCATGAGCAGCTCGACCACGATGACGAAAGTGGCGATGATGATGATGAAACAGGCGATACGGACCTTTGATGGAATCAGGTTGCGCATCAGTGAAACGAGAATATTTGAAAAAACCAGAACAAACGTGGTGGCCAGTCCCATGCCGAGACCGTTTTTCATGCTCGTGGTAACGCCGAGGGTCGGGCACAATCCCAGGACCAGGCGAAACGGCGGGATTTCGGCCCATAAACCTTTGGTAAACTCCTGGACAAGGGTCTTGGCCATGACCGGCCTCCTTATTTCTTGAAACCTTTAACTTTTTCGAGAATCCGGGGCTTAAGCTCTCGATACTGACTCAACGCGTCGGTGGCGGCAGCGCAGACACCGCGCGAAGTAATGGTGGCCCCGCTCAGGGCGCTGATGCTCCCTCCATCCTTGGAAACCTGGACGGGCTTGTCCACGGGAAGTCCCTTGAACTGGGCAGTGAAAGAGGGATCCTCCTTGGCCCGGGCACCAAGGCCGGGGGTTTCCTTGTGCGTCGTCACCGCGACGCCGGCCAGCTTGTCCGTTTCCACGTTGACAGCCACCATCAACCCGATGGCATCGGCAAAACCTTTTCCGGTGACCTCGAAGGCCACCGTGCTGGGAGTGCCGTCAAAGACCCCGACAAAAAAACTTCGGGGTTTACCGTCGACGTCGATCTTGAAACGGTCGTTGACCGGATCGTTGGCGGCCCCCTCCAGAATTTGACGGATGGCCGGCCCCTTGACGAACTCGAGTTCTTGGCGCTCGATCTGGGCCGCCGTGGCGGTGCGCAGGTAGGCCAGCAGACCGCCGGAAACGGCGCTCAGGACGGTGAGCACCACGACCATTTTGATCATCTCGCGCATCTTAGGTCACCTTTCCAAGCGCACGGGGTCGAATTTTGTCCACCAGCGGATTGATCATGTTGATCACCAGTACCGCGTAGATCACCCCGTCCGGGTACGCTCCGATGTTGCGGATCAGGATCGTCATCAAACCCCCAGCCGCGCCGTAGATGAGCATCGGCCAGAAGTTCACCGGTGAGCTGCTGTCCTCGGTAGCCAGGAAAAAGGCGCCGATCAGGGTGTAGCCGGTAAGCAGGTGAAATGCCGGTCCGGCGTAGCGCAGGGGATCAACGAGATGAAAGGCGGCAGCGACGACAATCAACGTCGCAAGAAAGGCTGCCGGGATCTCCCATCGCACCACCCCGCTGACCACCAGGTAGAGCCCGCCGACGATCAGCCACAGTCCGAAGGGCGCGCCGATGGCCCCCGCCTGGCGCCCCATGAGCAAATCAAGGCTTGAAAAGCGCGCCGCGGCCTCGGTACCGAAGGCCTTGGCGGCCGTCAGCGGCTCGATCATGACAAAACCGGGGTCATAGGTCAGCAGCATGGCGTCAAAATCCAGGAACTGCTTCCATGAGACCGCCAGGATCGCCAAGCTCACCGCCACCGGATTGAAAGGGTTGGCGCCGATGCCGCCGAAAATCTGCTTGCCGATGACCACGGCCAGAAACGTTCCCGCGATTACCAGCCACCAGGGGGCCGTGGCCGGCAGGAGCAGCGCCAGAAGCAACCCGATCACTGCCGCGTTCCCGTCGGCGATCCCCTCCGGGCGGCGCGCCACCTTGTTGAAGGCCAGCTCCCAGAGCATGGCACTGGAGACGGAAAGGGCGATCACTCCCAGGGCCGGGACGCCCCAGCGGAATATGCCGGCCAGGGCCGCCGGCATCAGGGCGAGCAGGACCTGGCCGCTGCGATGGGCGATGCTGCTGCCATCGTGAATGAAAGGTGCATGGGAAACGATCAGTTTTTTGGCTTCAGGCATTTTCGGCCTCCGCGGCCCGGCTCACCGCCAGTTCGTATTTGGCCAATCGAAGGTACTGGAAGATCGGGATCCGGGCGGGACACACGCAGGCGCACAACCCGCAATCCACGCAGGAGAACAGATCGTACTCCGCAGCCGCCGTCTCGTATTCTCCCGCTTCAAGAAACCTTACCAGCATGTTTACCGGCACCCGGGCGGGACAGATGCGCACGCATTCGCCGCAGTTGATGCAAGGATCGCTGCCAACGCGACCGACCGCGGCAGCGTCCTGGACCATGAGGCAATGGGTGTCTGGGCGCACCGGGTAGTCGTCCGTGTAGAGGCACATTCCGGTCATGGGGCCGCCGGCAATGAGTCGATCCCCGGTTTCGAGTTGGATCTCGAGGGTTGCCAGCAGATCGGCCACCGGCGTGCCCACCGTCACCTCGAACAGGCTCTGGCGGCCACTTTTGTCGACCACCGTCACCACCTTCTGCATGGCCAGCCGCTTCTCGGCAAAGCTGCGGCCCAGGGCGGCCACCGCTTCCACCGGCACCACGGCAATGCCAATCTTGGCGGTTGACGTACCGGAGGGAACTTCCCGTCCGAGGATTTCACGCAACATGAGGCCCGGGGCCGAGGCCGGGTAGACGGTGGAGACGCCCCGGACTTCGGCATGCACATGGCCCATTCCCTGAACGGTGTCACGCCCTACCGCCAGGATGACCCGTTGGGCGCCGGTTATCTGCCTCAGCGCCTCTATGCCCTGGCGCACATCCCTTGTCCGGTGGCGCAACACATACTGGGCGCTAACGGTGAGCAGGTCGCTCTCGGTGGCCGCCACCACCACCGTCTCGATGGGCGCCTCCTTGCCGGAGATGGCTTCCAGGTCAAGACCTCCCGGCAAACCGCTCATCCAGTGGCGTACCGTCTCCATGGAAACCTGCTCGGCGGCCGCAGCAAAGCCTGGATCCACCTCGCCGCTGTCTTCCACGGCCAGATCGATGCGGGTCCAGCTCTTGCCAAAATCGCCGGCAAAAGGCGACACGGCTTGAATGCGGCCGGCGGCCGGGGCGACCACATAGGCCGAGGCGTCGCTGAAGGGAACGATCCGCTGACCCGCGGTGACCGGATCGCCCACCTTGAGGCGCAGGTGGTCGGTTCGCGTCAAGGGATGATCGCAAAACAGGATCATGCGTCGGCCGGCGGCCGTCAGGGCAACGGTCACCTCATTGGTCAAGGTTTGGTAGAAAAATCGCGGCGGGCTGGTGCGGAACAGGGATCGTCGGAACATAGCCCCTCTTTCTCAACAAGGCGCGATCAGGTCAAATCGGCGCAGGTTCAGAGCACATGGCAAGCGTTGCAGGACTCGGGACCGGCACCGTACTGGCGATGGCACCCGATGCACTGGTCGTGAAACGCATCGCTGCGCTTGAGGATTTCGGCCAAATCATAGTCAGACGGATAATGGCATTGGTTGCAAGTCTCGGCCATGGTGTCGTACTGCTCCGGTGCGCCGTGGCAATCGCCGCAGGCCCAATTCTCCTCCATCTCAGGAGGGTGGTGGTGGCAATCGGCGCAGGCCAGCGCATACCCCTGGCTGCCCAGATGGGTTTGATGATCAAAGAGCACCTTGCCGGCGTTGGTCTGATACATCATGCGCAATGGTGGATCGGGCGTCTTGGCCGAATATCCAGCATAGCTGATCACTGCAATGACAAGCAAAACGATGGCAAGGCCATAGACCAGCTGCAGTTTCTTTCCGGGTGCCATTGCGGCTTTCCTTTCGCTGGTTGCGCCACAAGCTAGCGGTAAAAAAGGGGCAGGAAAAACGATTGCCTGGATATCATAGTTGCCGTCGGCTTGCAACCCCCGCCTGCGCGATTGAGCGCTAATCCGTCAGTTTTTGTCCTATGCCACCTTGTTCATCCTTGAGCCGGACTCAGGCGTCTCGGTCGCGGCAGACGCCGCAACGCACGCAGCCCACAGGCAGGCAGGGGGGCGAAAGCACCCCCAGCAGGTAGCGCCGGTATTCCTCCCAAAGGTAGTCGCGCTGGATGCCGTGATCGATCACCTCCCAGGGAAACGCGTCATCGGGATGCCGCGCCCCCAGGAAAGCGGCCGTGTCCCTGGTAGCGGCCCAGCCCGGATCCCCGTGCGGCCATCGGCGGCACAGTAGTGCGCCGATCCGGCGGTCGCCCCTGGCCAGCAGCGCCTGGCTGATCGCCAGGCGCGCCTTGCCCGCGCTGAGGCGCACATTGGCCACGGGGCCCAGGGTCTTGTGCAGGCTGCGGATTTTTTCCTTCAGTTGCGCCGGCGAGGCCATTGCAGCCCACTGCAGCGGCGTAAAGGGCTTGGGCACGAAGGGGTTAAGGCTGACACTGATGGTACCGAGCCGTCCCCGGGGCCGGCTGGCCGCCAGAAAGCGCTCCTTGATCCGTTTCACCAGCGCACCGATGGCCGCCACATCGGCCTCGGTCTCCCCCGGCAGACCGATCATAAAGTAGAGTTTCAGGTTGGCAATCCCGGCGCGCACCAATCGCTCCGCCGCCGAGAGGATGGTCGCCTCGCTCAGGTGTTTGTTGATGGCATCCCGCAGTCGCTGGCTGCCGGTCTCCGGCGCGATGGTGGCCGTCTTGACCCGGCTGTGCACCAGAGACGACAGCAAGGCGTCGCTGATGCCATCCGCCCTGAATGAGCTGAAGCCCAACGACAGGCGCCGGGCTTGCGCGCGTCGGCAAAGCGCATCGAGGTCGGGCAGGTCTGAAACGGCCGCCCCCACCAGCCCGATCCGACGGGTGCCGGGGGGAACGGCGTCAAGGGAGGCCGAAAGGGTTTCAAGGCTGTGAAACCGTGGTGGACGGTAAACGTATCCGGCAGCGCAGAAACGACACCCATGGGGACAGCCACGGGAAACCTCCACCAGGTGGTCGGCGCTAAAGGGCCCAGAGGCTGTTTGGACGTGGGTGGCGGCGGGAGAGGCGGACAGTTGAGCTAAATGGACACGCGCCACCCGCTGCGGCACATCAGCCAGCAGCCGATAGCCGGTGAAGACGCCATCGCTGCGATACTCGGGGCGATAGAAACGCGGAACGTAAATACCGCCCACATCTCGAGCCAGACGACGCAGCCGCTCGCTTCGCGTTCCGCCGGCATCGTAGGCGGCCCAAAACGAAGGCAGCAGGGCCTCGGCTTCGCCGATCAAAAACGCATCCACCACCTCGGCCAACGGCTCGGGGTTGATCCAGCACGCCACCCCGCCGGCGATGACCAGAGGGTGGGCCTCGGTGCGGGCCTCGGCGGCCAGGGGGAGGCCGGCCGCCGCCAGAAGCGCCAGCACCGAGGGGTAGTCGTTTTCGAAGGCGATGGAAAAGGCCAGGAGGTCGAAATCGGTCAGCGGCCGGCCCGATTCGAGGCTGCGCGGGGCAGGCCAGGGGTTTGGCGCCGGCGGGTCGGGGGCGAACACCCGCTCGCAGACCACGTCATCCAAGGCGTTGAGCAGGCCATAAACCGCCTGAAACCCCAGGTTGCCCATCCCCACCACGTAGCTGTTGGGGTAGACCAGGGCCACGGCGCGGCGCCCGTGCCAGCCCTTGCGCACCGTGCCGCGCTCGCCCCGCAGGTGCTCGGCCCGCAGGGCATCCGCGTCCGATAAACGGTGACGGGCCTTCACGCCGTGATGTCCCAGGGAACAGGGGGATCGCCCATCCGGCTAGCGCCGGGCGGATCAATCCGCCTGGCGCCGTAGAAAAGTCGGGATATCCAGGTCATCGTTGTCGATCACCAACCCCTTGTAACCCCGGTAAGTGGCGGCGCCCTGCCCCACGGCCTCCTTCTGCTGAATGAACGTCGGCTCGTCGTGCTCGCCCGCCGTTTTGAGATCCGCGGGGGTCAGGTCCCGAATCCGTCCCCGGGCGGCGACTTCCCGCGGAGGCTTTTCGGCTTTCGCCGTCGGCCCCCCGATGCCGGTGGCAATCACCGTCACCCGCATCTCTTCGCCGAGGTTCTCGTCGATGGCCTGGCCCCAGATGATTTCCGCCTCCTCGCCCACTTCCTTGTAGATCCGGTCGGAGGCTTCGGTCATCTCCTCGAGGGTCAGATCGCTGGTGGAAGTGATGTTCATCAAGACACCCTTGGCACCGGTGATGGAGATGTCCTCAAGCAACGGGTGGCTGATGGCCCGCTCGGCCGCCTCCACGGCGCGGTTGTCCCCGCTGGCAATGCCGATGCCCATGATGGCCATGCCGGCTTTGCTCATGGTGGTGCGCACGTCGGCGAAATCCAGATTCACCAGCCCGGGGATCATGATCAGGTCGGTGATGCCCCGCACCGAGTGCAGCAGGATTTCGTCGGCCTTCTTGAACATGTCGATCATCCGGGCATTCTTGGCCGCCAGGGCCCGCAACCGGTCGTTGGGAATGGTGATCACCGTGTCGGCGACTTCCTTCAGGGTGGCAATCCCCTCTTCGGCCTGGCGCTGGCGCTTGCGCCCCTCGAAGGAGAACGGCCGGGTGACCACGGCCACCGTCAATGCGCCGAGATCCTTGCAGATCTGGGCAATAACGGGAGCTGCGCCCGTTCCCGTGCCGCCGCCGAAGCCCGCCGTGATGAATACCATGTGGCTGTCGGCGAGGCTTTGACGCAAGGCCTCCTCGGCCTCCAGCGCCGCTTCCCGGCCCACCTGCGGGTTAGCGCCGGCGCCCAGGCCCTCGGTCAGGTTGGCCCCCATCTGGATCTTCATCGGTGCCGCCGACGATTCCAGGGCCTGGGCATCGGTGTTGGCAGCAATGAACTTGACGCCCTGCAGACCGGCTTCGATCATGTTGTTGATCGCATTGCCGCCGGCGCCGCCGACCCCGATCACCTTGATCTTGGCTGAACCTTCCATTTCCACGTACTCGAATCCCATGTTGGCCTCCCCCGTTTGTTTCGGCTTTGTTGCCGGTTTAAATGACGTCCTTGAACCAGCGCGCCATCCGCGTCATTACGCGGTTGAAAATGTTGCTGTCGCGGATGCGAAACTTCCGCGTACTCTTGTTTCGGTTGCGTGCCCCGTAGATCACAAGCCCTACCCCGGTGGCGTACATCGGGTTGTTGACCACGTCCACCAACCCCCCGATCCCCCGCGGACGGCCGAGGCGGGTGGGCAGGTTGAAAATCGATTCAGCCACCTCGGTGGAACCTTCCAGCATGGCGGAGCCGCCGGTGAGCACCATGCCCGAGCAGATCAGGTGCTCCACCTGGGCGCGGTAAATTTCCCGCTGTACCAGGGTGAAGATTTCCTCGGTGCGCGGCTCGAGGATTTCCCCCAGGATTTGGCGCGGCAGCTTGCGCGCTTCCCGGCCGGCCATTCCCGGCACCTCGATGGTTTCCTCGCTGCCGATCTGGTGGGTGATGCAGGTGCCATACTTCTTCTTGATCTTCTCGGCCTCCGGCAGCGGCGCCCTCAGGCCGATAGCAATATCGTTGGTGAGGTTGTTGCCGCCCAGGGCGAGCACGAAGGTGTGCTTGATGTTGTTTTCGCTGAAGATGGCCAGGTCCGTGGTCCCGCCGCCCATGTCCAGGAGGCCGGCGCCGAGTTCTTTTTCCTCGGCGGTGAGCACCGCCTCCCCCGAGGCGAGGGACTCCAGCACGATATCGCAGACATCCAAACCGGCCCGGTTGGCACATTTGACGATGTTGTGCGCCGAGGTCACCGCCCCGGTGACGATGTGGATCTTGGCCTCCAGGCGCACCCCGGACATGCCCACCGGGTTCTGGATCCCGGCCTGGTCGTCGACGATGAACTCCTGGGGCAGCACGTGGATCACCTCCCGGTCCATGGGAATGGCCACGGCCCGGGCCGCGTCGATGACGCGCTCCACGTCGGTCTCGGTAATCTCGGGCCCCTTGACGGCGATGATGCCCCGGCTGTTGAACCCGGTGATGTGGCCGCCGGCGATCCCTGCATAGGCGGATGAAATTTCGCAGCCGGCCATCATTTCCGCCTCCTCCACGGCTTTCTGGATCGATTCCACCGTGGACTCGATGTTCACCACCACCCCCTTGCGCAAACCGATGGACGGATGGGTGCCGATGCCGATAATGTTGATGTCGCTGCCGTTGACCTCCCCCACCACGGCGCAGATCTTGGTCGTGCCGATGTCCAGCCCGACGACGATCTCTCCTTTGCCCGAACTCATATCAAACCTCCTCCTTCGGCCGGTCTTGGGGCCGAACAACGATCCGCCGCAGATGGGTCAGGTCGATGCGCCGCCAACCGACGGCGTCCTCGGTGGCCATTTCGGCCACCAGTCGATTCAAGTTGGTGATCTTCTCCCGATAATGGCCGCTGCCCAGGACCACGGTACCCAGGTATGAGCCGGTTTCCAGGGCAAACCCGGCGTCCCGATCGACCACGATGACCGGCGGGGGCCGGTCCGCCGCGGCGGCCGGCACCGCGGCCTGCCAGCAGCGCAGCACCTCAAGGGCTTCGGCCAGCAGGGGCGTCTCCGGTGGACTCAGGGCCGGCAGGTCCGCGTATGCCAAACCGCGAATCACCGGTATCCGTTCCGGATCGCCTTCCTGCCAACGTTTGAAAGGCCGGCCGGCCGCATCGATGAGCAGTCGCCCGTCGGCCATTTCCACCATGGCCACGGGCTGGTGTTCCAGGATCCGGATTTCCAACCGGTCCGGAAACTGGCGCCCCACCGCCGCTTCGGCGATCCAGGGATGGGCCAGCAGCCGGTCGCGGCAGATCCCCAGCCGCACCGACAGGATGTTGATGCCCGGGTGAATGCCCGCCTGGCGCATGACCGTCATCTCGTCCAATTGCCGGTTGCCCACCACCGTGATCCGTCGCGCCGCGAGGCTTCGGCACTGGGTGGCGATATCGTGGATCAGCACGAAGACGGTCGCCAACCCTGCCGCCAGGGCCACCATCCCGGCGCCGCCCAAAAAGCGCCGGACCCGCCGGTGCCGGTCCGCCGCCGGCCGCTTGAAGCGGTTGGGCCTCGGCCGCCGTCGTATGCCGGGGCGACGGGACGTCATGCGCCACCGCCTCCCTCGGCCGCCAGGCGCGTCAAAACCCGGGGGCCGAGCTGGTAGACGTCTCCGGCGCCGAGGGTCAGCAGGATGTCGTCGTTGCCCAGGATCCGCGTCAATTCCTCCACCGCCGCTTCGGCCGACTCGAGGTAGACGACCTGGCGATGGCCGTGGGCCCGGATCGCCTCGGCCAGCCTGTCGGCGGTCACCCCCTCGATGGGCGTTTCACTGGCGGCGTAAATGGGCAGCACGATCAGAACGTCGCTTTGATTGAAAGATCGGGTGAAGTCTTCGAACAGGGCCTGGGTGCGCGTATAGCGGTGGGGCTGGAAGACCACCACCTTGCGCCGCTTCGGCCAGCACTGCTGCAGGGCCTGGAGGGTAGCGACAATCTCGGTGGGATGGTGACCGTAGTCGTCGATCACCGTCACCTGGTTCCACTGCCCTTTGATCTCCAGACGCCGCTGAACCCCCTGAACCTTTTCCAGGGCCGCCTTGATGGTGTCGAAGTCAATCTCCAGCTCCAGGCCCACCGCGATGCTGGCCAGGGCGTTGTAAACGTTGTGCTGCCCGGGCATGTTCAGCACGATGGGGCCCAGCGCCTGGCCTTGCCAGAAGACGGTGAACCGGCTGCGCAGGCCGTCGAAGACCACCTGGTCGGCTTGCAGCTCGGCCTGGCGGCTGAGGCCGTAGGTGGTCATGCGCTTTTTGACCCGGGGGATGATTTCCTGGAGGGCCGGGCTGTCCAGGCACAGGACGGCCAGCCCGTAGAAAGGAATCCGGTCGATGAAGCGCAGGAAAGCCTCCTGGATCGATGCCAGGTCCGCGTAAAAATCGAGGTGCTCCCGGTCGATGTTGGTCACCACGGCAATGGTGGGGGAGAAATTGAGAAAGGAGCCGTCGCTCTCGTCGGCCTCGGCCACGATGAAATCGCCCCGGCCCAGCAGGGCATTGACCCCCACGCTCTTGAGCTTGCCGCCGATGACCACGGTGGGGTCGAGTCCACCGCCGGCCAACACCTCCGCCACCAGGCCGGTGGTGGTGGTCTTGCCATGGGCCCCGGCCACGGCCACGCTGTACTTGAGACGCATCAGTTCGGCGAGCATCTCGGCCCGGGGAATCACCGGCACGCCGGCGGCCCGGGCCGCCGCCACCTCGGGATTGTCCGGCTTCACCGCCGAGGATGTCACCACCACATTGGCATCGGCCACGTGCTCCGGGCGGTGGCCCTGGAACACCGTTCCGCCCATGCGCGCCAGGCGCTCGGTGATCTCCGAGGTGCGCAGGTCGGAGCCGGACACCCGGTAGCCGAGGTTGAGCAGCAGCTCGGCGATGCCGCTCATCCCGATGCCGCCAATGCCCACGAAGTGGATGTGGTATTGTTTGCGATACATGCCCGGTCTCTATGGTCGGCTAAAACCGAATCGGCGAAAGCTGCCGGGGCGATAATTTCTGGAAAAGGCCGCCATCCGGCACTTTGGTCATTTTAGTCATTTTTAGTTTCGGCGGTTTCAACCATCCCCACCATCTCGAACAGATCGTCCAGGATCGTTTCCGCCGCCTCGGGTCGGCCGAAGCCGGCCATGGCCGCGGCCATGGC
>DQXI01000216.1 GCA_011042305.1 Desulfobacteraceae bacterium | reverse complement strand
GTGGGCGGGCTGGGCAGGCTGACGCCGGCGGGCACGCCGCGGATGGCGGCGATGAGCCGGTTGACCTTGTACCACATCAGCAGCCCGCCGTCGCCCGGCTTGGCCCCCTGGCCGTACTTGATCTCGATGGCGCAGGGGTCTTCCTTCATCTCGGGTATGGCGTGGATGATCTCGTCCCAGCCGAAATAGCCGCTGGCGATCTGGAGGATCACGTACTTGAGAAACCGGCTGCGCAGCAGCCGCGGCGGGCACCCGCCCTCGCCGGTGCAGATGCGCACCGGCAGGCCCAGCTCCTCGTTGAGGTAGGTGACCCCGAGCTGCAAGCCCTCCCACATGTTGGGCGACAGGGCGCCGAAGCTCATGCCGCCGATGACCAGGGGGTAGATTTCGCGCACCGGCGGAATCCAGCCGTTCTCCCGCAGAAAGCGCAGGTTCTGTTCCGGCGGCAGGACTCGGCCCAGCAGGGTGCGCAGCTCGAACTCGTGGCGCCCGGCGTCCAGGGCCGGGTCGGTGAGCATGGAGATGCGGGTGAACTTGATCCGATCCAGGATCCCGCCGGGGGCATTGCGCCGCCCGCCCCGGTTGCGCGGCTGCCCCCCCTGGTTGATGTGAAAGCGCAGCTTGTCGGCCTCGTCCGAACGCACCGGAACGATGGCATCGTTGGGGCAGACCAGGGTGCACATGGCGCAGCCCACGCAGCGACTGCCCGGATCGGTCTTCTGCCGGATCCCGTACCAGGTGGCAAAGGTGTTTCCGGTCTCTTTGCCCGGCTCCAGCGAGGGCGTCAGCAGGCGCTTGCGCAAGACGCCCAGCTCGATGGCCTGCACCGGGCACACGGCGGTGCAGCGGCCGCAGAGGGCGCATTTTTCCTTGTCCCAGGCGATCTGCCAGGGCAGGTCCTTGAGGCTCAGGGTACTGGGGGTAACGGGTCGGTCTGCGAGCATGTCTCGATCTCCTGTCGATCCGGTCCGACGAGGACCGTATCCAGGTGCATGGGCTGAAAATCCTTGGCCTTGTCACGATCCGGAATGGCGGCGTCCAGGCCGCAGACCTCCGAAGAGAAGGCGTAGAGGCCGGGGCGGCCGCCCACCACCCCCGGCCGCAGCTTCTTGCGGTCCTGGACCATGAACAGGGAATGGTCGGGCAGGCAGCCGATGACGCAGTTGGGCCCGTCGATGATCAGGCGCCGGCAGGAATGCTTCAGATGCTTGAGCAGCAGGGCGTCCGGGTGCGCCGCGATGGCCTCGTCCATCAGGGGGGTGATGATGTGCTTGTAGGCCTCGATGCCAAGGCCGAGGGAATGAATGGTGTAGTGGAGAATGTGGGTGAAGACTTCCGAGTCGCTCTGGTAGCCGATGTAGCCTTCGAAACCGCGGGAGGCGAGAAACTCGCGGATCGGCACGAAGGCGGTGTTCTCGCCGTTGGTCATGGTGGCCAGACCCTGGATGAAAAACGGGTGGCAGGCGTAAAGGTCGATGGCGTAGTTGGTGTTCTGGCGCCCCTGGGCCATGATCACCCGCGCCCGCAGCTCCTTGCGGTCGAGGTTGAGGTAGCGGGCCACGGTGAGCGGGTCGCCGATCTCCTTGAGCATGATCACGTCCGGCCAGAAGGAAAAGACGATCATGTCCTGCTTTTCCTCGCCCATCCGGCGCAGTTGAAGCCGGGTGCGCAGCAGCCGTCGCGCCAGCTCGGCCGCCGGCAGCCCCTCCCATTCCTCGGGGTACTCGTAGGCCCGGATCAGGTAGACGTCGCGCCGGGGCACTCCGGCCGGCGTGGTCTTGGGCACCTTGATGGTGATCTTGTACTTGGTCATGAACCCGATATCCATCATGAAGGCGTCCAGGCGCTTGAGACCGGCATCGGTGAAGATGCCCGAGAGGATCGGGGCGTCCTTGATTTCCTCGAAAGGGCCGCCCAGGTCGCGCAAAAAAAGCCCGACACCGGAACCGTCGTGCCCCTCGCGCATCACGTCCAGGGCCTGGACGGCCACCATGGGAGACAGGGGGGGCTTGCTGGTAATGGCAAACAAGCGGCACATGAAGCCAATCTCCTTGGAAAACCGCGAAAATTCGTTGAACCGGGGATGGATGAACATCCCCAGCGCGACGCCTTCAACCCGGCACAAGGCGGTAGGAAACAACACAGCAAGCCCCGTGCCAGGGGGCACACAATTTGATAACAGGCTAAAACAACAAAATATCAGGCGATTTCGGACGCGGGCCGCATCTCAAGGCGGGGTAACATTAATGTCATTTTTGCTTCGATTTATTACAAAAATGGAAAGGCGGACCTTATCCGGCGATCCGGCCGAAGCGCTTTTCCAGCTCTTTCAGGGAAAACTGGATCCAGGTGGGACGGCCATGGGGGCAAAACGAGGGATTTTCGCAGGTGTCGAGTTGTTCCAGCAAGGCCCTGATTTCGGCCTCCGAGAGGCGCTGGTGGCCCCGGATGGCGCCGTGGCAGGCCACGAGCTTCAGGCTGCGGTCCAGGGCGGTATCCAGCCCTTCACCGAAACCGGTTTCCACCGCCTCCTCGGCGATGGCCCGCAGCAGCTCGGCCAGGCGACCACCGGAAACGAAGGCGGGAATCGTTTTGACCACGAAACTGTTGCCGCCGAAAGGTTCGATCTCCAGGCCGCAGGCGGCCAGGCCGCCGGCGAGGCGTTGGATGGCCTCGGCCTCGCGAAAGCCCAGCTCCACGGTTTCCGGCATCAGCAGGACCTGGGCCGGCGCTGGCTTCCGGTCGCCAAGGCGTCTGCGCAGCGTCTCGTAGTAGACCCGTTCGTGGGCCGCGTGCTGGTCGATGATCACCAGCCCGGCCTCGCTGCGGCACAGCAGGTAGGTGCCGTGAAGCTGGCCGATGGGCTCCAGGGCCGAGAAGCGGTCCGCCGGCCAGAGGGTCGCCTGGGGACCGGGGGACGCGGCGGACGGCGGCGCCGGTAGAACCGTCTCGCCCTGCCCTTCAGGCCGGGAGAGCCGGGGTGCAGGGCCCAAGGGCATCGCGGCCGACAAGGGTTTCGGGACGCAGTCCGTGGCGGGAGGGGAAAAAGACGGTAGCGACTCGGCCACCCGGGGCGATTCAGCTTGCCTGGCGGCGGGCTGCCAGCGTCCCTTTTCCCCGCCGGCCAGGGCCCGGGAAACCGCCATGGCCACGGCGTCGTGAACGCTGCGCGCCTCGGCCAGGCGCACCTCGTGCTTGGTGGGATGGACGTTGACGTCCACCTGGTCGAAAGGCACCCGGATAAAGAGCACCGCCACGGGAAACTGCCCCTTCATCAGGCGCTGGCCGAAGCCGGCGAACAGGGCGTGCTGGAGGGTACGGTCACGCACCCAGCGGCCGTTGACGAACAGGTAGATACTCCGGCCGCTGGTGCGGGTTTCCACCGGCGGGGCCACCCAACCGGACAGGCTCAGCCCTTCGCCCTCGTGGTGCACCGGCAAGAGTAAGTCCTGGAGGGAGCGGCCCAACACGTCAGCGGCCCGCACCACCGGCTCGCTCACCGCCGGCCACTGGCGCAGCATCCGGCCGTCGTGGTCCAGGCGTATCCCCACGGAGGGGTGAGCCAGAGCGATGCTGGCCAGCACCTCGCCCACGTGGCCCATCTCGGTGGCCACGGTCTTGAGGAATTTGCGCCGGGCCGGGGTGTTGAAAAAAAGCTGCCGCACCGCCACCCGGGTGCCCGGCGGAACCCCCACCTCGCGCACCTGGCGCAGGCGGCCCCCTTCGACAAGCAGCTCGGTGCCGGACTCGGCCTCGGGCTCCCGGGTGCTCAAGGTCAGCCGCGACACGGCAGCAATACTCGGCAGGGCTTCGCCGCGAAACCCCAGGGTGCGGATGGCGAACAGGTCCGCCGCCTGGCGCAGCTTGCTGGTGGCGTAGCGCTCGATGGCCATCAGGGCATCGTCGCGGCTCATGCCGCAGCCGTTGTCGATCACCTCCACCAGATTGCGCCCGCCTTTTTCCACCGCCACGCGGATGCGCGCGGCCCCGGCGTCCAGGGCGTTTTCCACCAGCTCCTTGACCACCGAGGCCGGCCGCTCCACCACTTCCCCGGCGGCGATCTGGTTGGAAAGGATCTCCGGCAGGATGCGAATCCGGCTCATGGCCATCGCCCTATTCCACCTCGCCCCGGAGAAAGCGGGCCAGGTAGTCGGCGTCCTTAGGGGTCAGGTTGAACTTGAGGCAGGCTTCCTCGATCAGTTTCCGTTCTGAGGCTGGATTCTTGCTCTGCCTCATTTCGGAAATCCATTTGACGGCCTGACGCAACGCATCGCCCTTGGGCATCACGGTGGTCATCTGTTTCCCTCCTTGAAATTACAAGTGGCAAGTGAGCTGAAGCTCCTTAAATGAAACGAAAAAACCAATGACCGAACCCAATCGATTCCGAGCATTTTGTAAAAACCACCGAAGCAAAGCGACGCCACAACTTTAGTTTTTTTTACAAAACCGGCTTGCGCAGGTGAAAATCGGTGGCCTGCTCGAAGTTGTAGGCCAGGCGCAGCAGGGTCCCCTCGTCGAAGGGACGCCCCAGCAACTGCAGGCCGATGGGGCGCCCGTCGGCGGTGAAGCCGCAGGGCAGCGACATGCCGGGGATCCCGGCCAGGTTGGCCGGGAGGGTGAAAATGTCCGACAGGTACATTTGGAGGGGATCGTCCACCTTCTCCCCGATGGCAAAGGCCGCCGTGGGCGCCACGGGCGCCACGATGACGTCGCAGCGGGCGAAAGCCTCGGCGAAATCCCGGCTGATCAGGGTCCTCACCTGGCTCGCCTTGCGGTAGTAGGCGTCGTAGTAGCCTGCCGACAGGCAGTAGGTGCCGATGAGAATACGGCGCTGCACCTCGGCGCCGAACCCCGCCGAACGCGTCTGCCGGTACATCTCCGCCAGGGAAGCCCCCGCGTTGCGCCGCCCGTATTTAACGCCGTCGTAGCGGGCCAGGTTGCTGCTGGCTTCGGCCGGAGCGATGATGTAGTAGGCGGCCACCCCATACTCGGTGTGCGGCAGGCTGACGTCCACGGTGACAGCGCCCATCTCTTCCAGCCTGGCCACGGCGGCCCGCACCGCGGCCGCCACCTCGCCATCGAGCCCCTCGAGACCGTAGTACTCCCGGGGCAACCCCAGGCGCATTCCCTGGATGCCCTTTTGCAGAAACGACGTGTAATCCGGCACCTCCCGCGGCACCGAGGTGGAATCGGCCGGGTCGTGGCCGGCGATAGCGCCGAGCACCAGGGCGCAGTCGGTCACGTCCTTGGTCAGCGGTCCGATCTGGTCCAGGCTGGAGGCAAAAGCCACCAGCCCGTAGCGCGAAACCCGGCCGTAGGTGGGCTTGAGCCCGACCACGCCGCAGTGGGCCGCCGGCTGGCGAATCGATCCGCCGGTATCCGAACCCAGGGCCGCCAGGCACAGGTCGGCGCTCACCGCCGCGGCCGACCCGCCGCTACTGCCGCCTGGAATCAGGTCAGGGTTCCAGGGGTTGCGCGTCGGCCGGAAAGCCGAGTGCTCGCAAGTGGACCCCATGGCGAACTCGTCCATGTTGAGCTTGCCCACCAGCACCACGCCGGCATCCGCCAGCCGGCTCACGACGGTGGCGTCGTAAGGAGGGACGAAATGCTCGAGAATCCGCGATCCGCAGGTCGTGGCCACGCCGGCGGTGCAGATCAGGTCCTTGAGGGCCATGGGAATGCCGGTAAGGCTGCCGCTCTGGCCGCTGGCAATAATTTTGTCAGCGGCATCGGCCTGCGCCAGAGCCAAGTCCGCGGTGACCGCCAGGTAAGCGCCGATCCGCTCATCGAGGGCCTCGATCCGCTCCAGCACCGCCATGGTGATTTCCCTGGCGCAGACCTCGCGGCGGCGAAGCAATTTCGTCGCCTGGCCAACGGTCAGTTCGTGCAACTGCATGGATTTTACCTTTCTGAAAAAGCGCCCGCTGTAATTTATCCGACGATTTTGGGCACGACGAACTGTTGTTCCTCGCTTTCCGGGGCATTGCGCAGGGCGTGCTCCGGTGCCAGGCCCGGCCGGGCCACGTCCTCCCGGAAGGCATTGGTGTGTTCGCTGGCATGACTGGTGGGCTCGACGCCGCCGGTGTCCACCTCGTTGAGCTTGGCGACGTATTCCAGGATCTCGGTCAACCGGGCGACATGGTCGTCGATGACGGCCGGGTCCAGTTCCAGGCGAGCCAGGTTGGCCACGTGGATGACGTCTTGACGGGTGATCGACATAAAGAGACCTCGTTTTCCATCTCTTGAAAAAGATACCGTACGGCTAGGGATCCACCACGATGGCATCATAGTTGAGCCGGGACAGCCGGTCGCGCACCTTTTTGGCGGCCTGCCGGTCGGCGAAAGGGCCGATGCGCACCCGGTACCAGGTCCCCCTGTCGGCCGTCCTGGTGCGCACGCTGCGTGCGGCAAACCCTTGGGAAACCAGGCGCTCCACTATCCGCTGGGCCGCCGCGGCCTCTCGCATGGCCGCCACCTGAACCGAAGGCCCGCTTGCCTTTTTCGCCGATGGTGCGTCGGGGGCACGCTTGGCCGTCTGCTCCGCGGAGGCGGCTGAAACGGGCGCAATCTTTTTCTTTGGCACCGGCGCCGGCCGCGGCCTGTCGTCCTTCTTGAGGACATCGTAAAAATCCAGCGGCTGATCCTCGCCCGATCCGCTCATCAACTGGTGGAATCGTTCCATCTCGGACCGGGCTTCGGTCTCGCGCAGGGCGGCGATCTCTTTTTGCAGCGCCTGGATGTCGAACCGCAGCGGCGAGGTGCCCCGGCCTACCAGCACGCCCAGAAAAAAGTTCGCTCCCGCGACCAGCACCAGCCAAAAAAACCATCGGCGCGGCAACCGCCCCGCGCTTCCGTGCGCCGATGCCTCTTTGGCTTTGCCTTCGCCCTTGCCCACCGCAGGCGGCCTCCTTGCCGCACCTCAAGCTGCTTGCCCGGTTCACATGCGTTCTGGCGCTGATACGCCCAGCAGCCCCAGCCCCCTGGCGATCACCTGCTGCACCGTGGCCACCAGGAAAAGCCGTCCGCGAGTGAGCCGCGCATCCTCGGTCAGCACCCGGTGCCGATTGTAGTAGGCGTGGAAAGCCGCAGCCAGCTCCATCAGGAAAAAGGTAACCCGGTGGGGTTCAAGATGGGCAGCTGCCACGGCGACGGTTTCCGGAAAGGCGGCCATGGCCTTGATCAGGGCGATCTCCTCGGCCTCGGTGAGCATGGCCAGGGCCGCCGGATCGTGCACCACCTCGCTGATGCCGTGTTCCTTCGCGGCCTTGCGCAGAATGCTGGCGATCCGCGCGTGCACGTACTGGACGTAGTAGACCGGGTTGTCGTTGGTCTTCTGCTTGGCCAGCTCCAGGTCGAAATCCAGGGCGCTCTCGTGGTGGCGGGTGAGGAAAATGAAGCGGGCCGCATCGCGGCCGACCTCGGCCACCACCTCGGCCAGGGTGACGAACTCGCCGGCCCGGGTGCTCATGGCCACTGGCTGGCCGCCGCGCAGCAGGTTGACCAGGTGCACCAGGATCACCTGGAACTGATCCCGGCGCTGCCCGGAAGCCTCGATGGCGGCGGTCATGCGGGCGACGTAGCCGTGGTGGTCGGCTCCCCAGACGTCGATGACCCGCTCGAAGCCGCGGGCGTACTTGTCCCGGTGATAGGCGATGTCCGAGGCGAAATAGGTGGTCAACCCGTTCTGGCGCACCACCACCCGGTCCTTTTCGTCGCCGTATTCGCTGGTGCGGCACCACTGGGCCCCGTCCTTTTCATAGACGATGCCCCGCCGGCGCAACTCATCCAGGGCTGCCTCGACCCGTCCCGCGTCAAAAAGGCTCTGTTCGCTGTACCATTGATCGAAACGGACGCCGAAGTCTTCCAGGTCTTTGCGGATCCCATCCAGGATCGTGCCGGCGGCAAGGCGCGCGCAGAAATCCACCGCCGCTGTCTCTTCTTCCTCGAGCAGCGCATCGCCCCTGCGCTGGTGAACCTGGGCCGCCAGGTCCCGGATGTAGTCGCCCTGGTAGCAGTTTTCGGGAAAGTCGACCTGGCGCCCGCACAGGGCCGCATAGCGCAGGTACACCGACAGGCCGAGGGTCCTGATCTGCCGGCCCGAGTCGTTGATGTAGTACTCGCGTTGCACTTGGTAGCCGGCGGCCTCGAGAATGTTGGCCACCGCATCCCCCACCACCGCGCCGCGGCCGTGGCCCACGTGAAGCGGACCGGTGGGGTTGGCACTGACGAATTCGACCTGCACGCGCTGTCCGCCGCCGGCATCGCTGGCACCATAGCGCGCCCCGGCGCGGTGGATGTCGACCAGCAGCGGATGCCAGGCCGAGGGCCGGAGAAAAAAATTGATGAATCCCGGACCGGCGATCTCAGTGCGCTCAATCCGCTGGCCGGGATCGTCCAAGTGCGCCAGCAATATTTCGGCCAACCGGCGCGGCGCCATGCGCTGCTGCTTGGCCGAAACCAGAGCCACGTTGCTGGCAAAGTCCCCGTGGTGGTCCAGCTTGGGGGCTTCCACCACGAAATCGCCCGTGGCGTCAGAGTACAATGCACCGGACTGGTGGGCGCGGGCCACCGCGGCACGGATCATTTCCTGAAGGACTTGTTTCATTCAAAATTCCGGTGTCTGCTGTTTGAATTGGGGTCATCGGTTCGCCACGGATCCCCGGAACGGTGTTGGGCGGGCGAAGCACCAAAAAACCGTGCCGTTTTTGGGACGGAACCGGTTTGGCTTCGGTGTTTAGTGGGTTTTACCAGGCAAGTCAAGCCGGCGAAGGTCGAATTTGACACGGGCTTCATGGCCTGTTAAGCCACTTGCATCTGCCTGAATTCAAAACGCATCCCCCACGGCGTAAAGATGGAGCAGCCGCTTTTTAGAAAATGGCGCCTGCCGTGGCGCCACCGGATGCAGCCCTCCTCGCGGGGGCACCGGGAGCTGTCGCAGGAGGTGGTGCAAAAGGCGGTTTCGTTGGGCGCCTCGCTGGCAGGCATCGCCGACGCCGACGCCCTGGGCGCCTCGCCGTCTCATCGGGCACAGCCGGTACGCTGGCCTCCGGGCGCCCGTTCGGCCATCGTGCTGGCCCTGGCCCATCCTCCCCAACAGCTCCAGCTGGACTGCTGGGACGGCCAGCCGGGAGGAACGCCGGGAAACCGGCGTCTGATCCGATCTGCTTCGGCCTTGGTGCGCTGGCTCAGGCAGCGCCACGGCACCGCCGTCCGCATCATGCCCTACCAGATCGAGCAAGGCGGCGTCTTTCTCAAGGACGCGGCCGTGCTGGCGGGCTTGGGCGTCATGGGACGCAACAATTTGGTGGTCACCCCGGAGTTCGGTCCAAGGATCAGGCTCCGGGTCATCCTTGCCACCGCCCCACTGGCACCCACCGGCCCCTTGGCGGATTTTTCCCCATGCGAGGGGTGCCCGGAATTCTGCCGCCGCGCCTGCCCCCAGGACGCCTTTCGCAGCGGCCGCTACGACCAGCGCTGCTGCCTGTGCCAGATGTGGGGCGACGAAAACGGCGCAACGTCGAATGAGGACGGCAGCATATCCTACTGCCGCATCTGCGAGATGGCTTGCCCCGTAGGAGCATAAGCCGTCACCCCTGATACAAAAACGAATAGTTGCCCCCTTTTCCTTCGTCCGCTTTGCCCTCGGTGCTGATTTCCAACTGTTTCCGATCTTACCGAGTGCCCATCCATAAATGGCCTTTTTGGGCAGAACGCAGAGATTGAACAAAAATCTTCATT
Organism: Desulfobacteraceae bacterium; assembly: GCA_011042305.1. Classification (GTDB taxonomy): domain Bacteria; phylum Desulfobacterota; class Desulfobacteria; order Desulfobacterales; family UBA2174; genus UBA2174. Next base: position 19,649 of record DQXI01000216.1, on the reverse strand, counting down.
TATGGATGGACACTACCGAATTTCAGTCTCTTGATTCCCCGGCCACGTAGAGTGCCGTCTGGGTAGAATTGGACGTATAGCGCGAGGCGCGCGGCAGGTTGACTCCCCAATGGACGCCCTGCCCTATGGAAAAGGCGAAGCGGCTTTCCATGAGAAACCCCAGCCCTTTAGACCAGTCCGGGCCGTGGTCGAACTCGTGGCCGCCGCAAGCCCAATACCCCAATTCCCTGCTGTAGGGCAGGACCACGATCCGGCGTTCGCCCGGCTTCAAGGCCCGATGAAAGGCCGGCGCCGCCAGGCACTGGAGCACTTCCTTGCCCACCGACGGCTCGGGATGGATCATCAGCACGGTGTCCACGCTCTGCTCCGGCAAATGCCGCAGGATATCGACCCGGGCCCGCATCAAAACCAAATTTTCCAACGGCGACTGCTGGGCAGCCAGCTGCCGCTGCTTCCAGGCCAGGGCCACCTGCCGGTAGTGCGATCCCGGTGGCGACGGCACGTCCCATAGATAAACGTCGGTGGCGACCACCCCCATGTCGGGGTTTTTTTCGGCAATTTGCCGGGCCACTGCGCCGTCGCCGCAGCCGATCTCGAGCAGGACGGTTTTCATCCCGAGGAGAAAATGCACTTTTTGAATGTCCTCGGCAGGGTTGCCCTCGCTGCCCAGATAGGCATCCAGGGCCGCCAGGGGATGGGCGGACAAATCCGCTTCCATGGCAGGCATCGGTGCCGCTTGGCCGGCAAGTATCGGTGAGGCGGGAGCGACGGCGGGCTTCGGCAAGGTGGGCAGCGGCATGGCAGGCGTTCCTTTGCGACGGCAGTCTGGTCAGCGCAGCACGAATCCTTTTTTCAGGGGATCGGCGGGATCGATGACGAAAGTGTGACAACCGGTGATGTGGGCCGTTCCGGACACCTCCGGAATCACCGCGGCATGGGGGCCGAAGGTGGTGGTGGCCTTGACCCGGCCGGTAAAACAAGTGCCCAGGATGCTCTCGATGACGATGGCCTCGTCGATGCCGATCTCGCCGCGGGCATGGTGGATGGCCAGCCGCGCACTGACCCCGGTGCCGGTGGGACTGCGGTCCACCTCGCCGTCGGCGAAGACGCACACGTTGCGGCTGTGGTGGCCGGCCGCCAGGGCCGGGCCGATGAAGATGGTCCCATAGAGAAAGCTCAAATCGGCTTCGAAGGGATGGGGCACCGGCCGGGCAGCCATGACCGCCTGCTTGACGGCCCGGCCGGCGGCCACGAGGGCGGCAAAATCCTCGGGCACGCAGCGCAGCCCGAGATCGGCGGCCTGCACGAAGGCGTAGAAAGCGCCGCCAAAAGCCAGGTCATACCGGACGGTGCCGAATCCGGGCACCTCGACTTGCTCATCCAGGGCCAGCACGAAGCTGGGCACATTGTCGAAACTGACCTCGCCAAGGCGGCCGTCAGCCACCTGCGCGCGGGCCGTCACCAGGCCGGCCGGCGTGTCGATCCGCAGGACGGTTTCCGGTTCCCGGGCGGCGATGGTGCCCGTTTCCACCATCACCGTGGCGATGCCGATGATCCCGTGCCCGCACATGGAGCTGTAGCCTTCGTTGTGGGTGAACAGCACCCCGAAGTCGGCCTCGGGGGAGACCGGCGGCGTCACGATGCACCCGTACATGTCGGCGTGGCCCCGGGGCTCGAACATCAGGGCGGTGCGCAAGTGGTCGAGATGCTCGCGCATGTAGCGACGGCGGGCCAGGATGGTGTCTCCGGGCAGCTCGGGCACACCACCGGTGACCACCCGGAACGGCTCGCCGGCCGTGTGAGCGTCGATGGTGGTGATCCGCGGCCAATGGGCGGGCGGGGTCCAGTCTGCGATTTTCATCTTTTCTCCAGTTTTGGAAGGGTTGACTTGCTTTTCTCAGGCGTCCAATTCCACCACCGTCCCGATCCCTTCCGCTTCGGCGCGCGCCAGAACGGCGGCGGCGGCCACCACGTCCTGCACCGCCACCCCGACGGTCTTGAAGAGCGTGATTTGATCATCGCTCCGGCGGCCGGGCCGGACACCGTTGATAATTTCCCCGATTTCCGCCTCCACCACGGCCCGCGGGATGATAAGATCACCGGCTTCCGCCAGTGCCATGGAGCGCGAATCGGCCACCACGTAGGCCCGCTTTACGGTGTCGGCGTCAATCTCCTGAACATCAGGCATGAAGGATCCCACCGCCGTGACATGAGCCCCGGGCCGAAGATCGTTGCCGTCGAAAACCGGGGTGCGCGCGGTGGTGGCCGTCACCACGATGTCGGCCCGGCGCACCGCTGCGGACGGATCCTCAGCCACCCCGACGCGCGGTCCACCCGGACGACCGTCAAAATCCGCCGCCAATCGGCGGGCCGCTCCGGCCGACGGGTCCACCACGGCCACCGCCTCCAACTGCCGTACGGCCAGCACCGCCTCCAGTTGGGTGCGTGCCTGGACCCCGGCGCCGAAGAGCACCATCCGCCTTGCATCGGAACGGGAAAGGATCTCGGCCGCCAGCCCCCCGGCCGCCCCGGTACGAATGGCCGTCAGGCTGCTGCCGTCCATGAAGGCCAACGGCAAGCCTGTTTCCGGGTCAAGCACCATCACCGTGGCGCTCACGGTGGGCAAGCCCCGCTGGGGGTTGCCGTCATAGATGGAGATGATTTTCACCCCGAGCTCACCGCTTTTTTTCATGTAGGCCGGCATGAGCAGCGACACCCCTTTTCCAGTGCCCACCCGTCCCCGCAGCGGCACCTCGGCCTCACCGGCGGAAAGCTGGCTGAACGCGCTGCGCATGGCATCGATGGCCGCGGGCATGGGCAAGGCGGCACGCACCTGGGAAGCGGTAAGAATGCGAATTTTCATGGATCCTCCAGGGCCGCCCAAGCCGAGTCGGGCAGCCGTCGAACGAGGCGTCAACCGGCACTCTGGGCCCGGTCGCGCCCGCCGGGAATAATGGTTTTGAGTTCTTCGTTGATGGCGTTGAGGTGTCGACGCATCCACTCGGCGGCCTCGCCTCCGTCTCCTGCGCGTACGCTCTCGATCACCCGAGCCGCGGTGTCGATGGAAAAGCTCCGGAAGTTGGAAGACAGGTACCGGGTGCGCAACCGGGCATGATGGTCCAACACCTTTTCAATGAGCAGCTTCATCATTTCGCAGATCACTGCGTTGTGGGTGGCCTCGGCCAAGGCGTAGTGAAACTGCAAGTCCGCATCGAGAAAGGCTGGATAATCATCCTCGGCGGTGGCCACGGCTTTTTGCAGGGCCGCTTCCATTGCCTGGATGCGCGATTCTTCCGCGCGTTCGGCCGCCAGGCGACAGCTCTTGCACTCCAGCAGTTCGCGGGCCTCCATCAGGTCGAAGATGTTGCCGGCGGCCAAGGCGTTTTGCAGCCGGTCCGTGGACGGCCCGCCGCCGGGCAGATCCTTGCGGATGAAGGTGCCGCGTCCCTGGGTAACCTCCAGATAGCCCATCACCACCAAAGCGTTGGTGGCCTCGCGGACTGAAGAGCGGCCCACGCCGAACAGCTGGGCCAGTTCCCGCTGGGACGGCAGCTGGCCACCGGGTTCGAGTTCGCCCTTTTCAATCTTCTCCAGGATCTGCTCAACGACCATTTCCGGGGCCGTGCTCTTACGGATGGTCTCGAACCCCATGCCTCGCCCCCCTTTTTTCCCGTACGAATAATCATCGACACCGCCGCCGGCACGGTCAAAACTCGCCATGCGCGGTGCGCCGGATGATTTCGTGCTGGAGTTCAGGCGTCAAATCAACGAAGTAATCGCTGTACCCGGCCACGCGCACGATAAGGTCGCGGTAGTTTTCCGGGTGGCGCTGGGCTTCGCGCAAGGTGTCGGCGTCCACCACGTTGAACTGGATGTGGTGGCCGTCCATGCGAAAGTAGCCGCGCACCAGCTGTCCCAGCTTGCGGATGCCGGTCTCGTCGGCCAGCACCTGGGGCAGAAACTTCTGGTTGAGCAGGGTGCCGCCGGTGCGCAGGTGGTCAATCTTGGCCGCCGAGCGCACCACGGCGGTGGGACCGTTGCGGTCGGCTCCCTGCACCGGCGAAATGCCCTCGGAAAGGGGCTGGCCGGCCTTGCGGCCGTCTGGCAAAGCCCCGATGACGCTGCCGAAGTACACGTGACAGGTGGTGGGCAGCAGGTTGACCCGGTGCACCCCTCCCCGGGCGTTGGGCCGTCCGTTGACCGCCGCGTGGTAGGCCTCGAAGACCTCGCGCAGGACCGCGTCGGCGGCCTCGTCGTCGTTGCCGTACTTCGGGGTGTCGTCCAGCAGCCGGCGACGCAGGTCTTCAAAGCCTGCAAAATCCGCTTCAAGGGCCCGTTTCAGTTCGGCCATGGTCACCGTGCCCCGGTCGAAGACGTGATGTTTTACGGCGACCAAGGCGTCGGTGGTGGAACCGAGCCCCACTCCCTGGATGTAGGAGGTGTTGTAGCGGGCCCCGCCGGCGTTGTAGTCGCGCCCCTTGGCAATGCAGTCGTCGATGAGCAGGGACAAAAAAGGCACCGGCATGTGGCGGGCATTGATCTGCTCGATGACGTTGTTGCCCCGGATCTTGATGTCGATGAAATGGGCAAGCTGCCGACGCCAGGCGTCGAAGAAGAGGTCGAAATCGGTGAAATCTTCCGCCGGGCCGGTGGCCGGGCCGAGCTGCCGGCCGGTGCGCGGGTCCCTTCCGTCGTTGAGCGCCAGCTCCACCAGCTTGGCCAGGTTAAAGTACCCGGTGAGAATGTAGGCTTCGCGGCCGAAGGCCCCGGCTTCCACGCATCCCGAGGCCCCGCCCTCCCGGGCGTCTCCGATGTCCTTGCCCTGGCCGACCAGCTCCTGGACGATGGCATCGGTGTTGAAGACCGAAGGCTGGCCGAATCCGGTGCGCACGATCCTCAGGGCCCGGTGGATGAAGCGGTCGGGGTTCTTCTTGCTCACCTGCACCATGGAGCTGGGTTGGAGAAGGCGCATCTCCTCGATGACATCCAGGATCAGGTAGGTGAGATCATTGACCGCGTCGCCGCCGTTGCGGTCCACGCCGCCGAGGTTGATGAGGGCGAAATCGGTGTAGGTGTTGCTCTCCTGGCCCGTCACCCCGGTCTTGGGAGGCGCCGGGTGGTTGTTGAACTTGATCCAGAAGGCGCTCAGCAGTTCTTTGGCGCGTTCCTCGGTGAGGGTGCCGGCCTCGATCTCGCGCCGGTAGAAGGGAAAGAGGTGCTGGTCGAGTCGGCCGGGATTGAAGGCGTCCCAGGGATTGAGTTCGGTGATGACCCCCACGTGGACGAACCAGTAGGCCTGCAGGGCCTCGTGAAAAGTCTCCGGGGCCCGGGCCGGCACCCGTCGGCAAATGCCGGCCATCCTTTCCAGCTCTTCCCGACGCCGCGCATCGGTTTCGCCGGCCGCCATGGCTTCGAGGCGCTCAGCGTGGCGAGCGGCCCAGTTGATCAGGGCCTCGGCGGCGATGTCCATGGCCCGCAGTTGCTCAAGCCGTCCCAGGGCATCAGGATCATTGAAAAAATCAAGTTCATGAATCTCCTCGGCGATCTGCAGGCGCAGATCGGCAAAGCCGAGGCGGAAGATCTTGTCCCCGCCGGCGGTGTGCCCCGGGGAACGCTGCTCCTGGAATTCGGTGAAGATCCCGGCCTCGTAAGCAGCGATCCATTCGTCGGTCATGTGGGCGAAGATCCGCTCGCGGATGGTGCGGCCCTGCCAGAAAGGGATGATCTTTTCGGCGTAGATTCGCCGGGTTTCATCGTCCACGGCATAAGGGATCTTGGGCCGGGAGTCGAGAATCTCCAGGTCTTGGAGCGAATGGAGGCAGATCTCCGGGTAGGTGGGCGTCTCCTTGGGCGCGGGACCGCGCTCGCCCACGATCAGCTCGTCTTCGCCGATCCAGATCGCCTTGTTTTCCAAAATATGCTTGAAGGCCAGGGCCCTTTGGACCGGTACGGATGCGTTGCGGGCCGCGGTGCCCTGATAGAAGTCGGTGAGCAGCAAGGCCCGTTCCACCGAGATCTTGGGCTTGGCGTCCAGGCTGCGCTGTCTCAACCGCTGAATGCGGGGTGTCATGGAAAACCTCCGGGAAAGGGAAAGTTACGCCTTACCAAGGCCCTAACCTGCCCAAAATGAAATAAAAATGACCAACCCGTAAAAGCCGCCAGAGCGCCGCAAGGCCCCGTCTGCGGCCACATCCGCTCACTTTTGGTCACCCCCCGTAACGCACCGCCAAGCCGGCGGCAGCAAACGACGCGCCGAGTTTCTCGATATCCCCGCGGGTGGGGCTTTTCACGCCGGCCATCCGGTTTGCCATTTTCAGCCGCCGATACTTCCCGTCGGCGACGGGGTGAAAAGGAAGCAGGTCGATCCGTTGAACGTTTTCCAAGCCGCCGACGAATTCGGCCATCCGCCGGATTTGAGATTGGTCGTCGTTAATCCCTGGCACCAGGGGAAGGCGGATGACGATTTTTGTCCCAAGACCGTCAAGCATTTCAAGATTTTCAAGGATTTGCCGGTTGCCGACCCCGGTGTACTGCCGGTGACGGGCGTCATCCATCAGCTTCAGATCGTAGAGCATCAGGTCGGCCTTGCCCAAAACGCTGCGCACGATCTCCGGTGGGGCGTATCCGCTGGTGTCCACGGCGGTGTGGATCTCCCGCCGGCGGCATTCCTCCAGCAAGGCATCCAGGAATTCAGGCTGGGCCAAGGGCTCTCCGCCGGAAAAGGTCACCCCGCCGCCCGATTCGTCGTAAAAAAGGCGGTCCTTTTCGATTTCCGCCGCCAGCACCGGCACCGTCCACCGTCGGCCCACCATCTCGGGAGCCGGGGCGTCATCATTGCCGCCGATGGTCAGCGCCATGGGCTCGGGCTCGAAGCGCTGCCCCTCGGGATTATGGCACCACCAGCAGCGCAGGGGGCATCCCTTGAAGAAAACCGTGGTCCGGATGCCCGGCCCGTCGTGCAGGGCGTATTTCTTGATTTTGAAAACCATCCCCTCCACAGTCATCAGACCACCGACCCTTTTTTATCCCGTTGACAGAAACAGTATCATAAAATAAGGAAGGGTCAACAAGAAAAATCAGGTCTTCAGACCTATTTGCCAACCAACTGTTTTCCAAGGCAAACCATGGACCTCACCCCGGAAGAGCAGCGCATTTTGGCCGGCGAAAACGGCGAGGCGGCGCGTATCGCCATGGCCGTCCTGGTGGACCTGGGCACTGTCTTTGGCGCCGAGCGGCTCATTCCCGTGGCCCAGGTGCACATCGACACCACCCTGTACATGGTGGATGCCGGCGTCGAATTCGCCGAACGCATGGCCGCCGCCGGGGGCCGCTTCTGCGTGCCGGCCTCCCTGAACCCCGCCGCCGTCGATTTGCTGCATCCCGAACGGATGCGCGTGCCGGCCGACCTGCTGGAAAACAGCCGGCGCCTGGAGCGGGCCTACCTTTCCATGGGGGCGGCGCCCACCTGGACCTGTGCCCCTTACCAACAGGGTTTGATCCCGCGCTTCGGCCAGCAGATCGCCTGGGCCGAATCCAACGCCATCGTCTTCGCCAACTCGGTGATCGGGGCGCGCACCAACCGTTACGGCGACCTGATGGACATCTGCGCCGCCATTGTCGGCAAGGCGCCCTGCTTCGGCCTGCACCTGGGGCCCCAGCGGCAGGCCGACCTGGTCATCGACGCCGCCGCCCTGCCCCATTCGCTCCGGCGCGATCCGGCCGCCTATCCCCTGCTGGGGTACGTGACCGGCGAGCTCGCCGGCGACCGCATCCCGGCCATCGTCGGCATTCCCGCGGATGTGCCGGTGCGCGCCCTCAAGGCATTCGGGGCCGCGGCGGCCTCTTCCGGGGCGGTGGGGCTCTTTCACATGATCGGGGTGACGCCGGAGGCCGGCAGCCTCGAGATGTGCACCGGCGGGCAGAAAATGGAGGAGATCCATGTTGTCACGGCAGAGGACCTAGCCGAAGCCGCAGCCAGGCTGTCGGATCCCGATCTGAGACGGCCGGACCTGATCGTGGTGGGCTGCCCGCATTATTCGTACGCCGAAATGACCACCTTGGCAGGGCTGCTGGACGGCCGGCGGGTGCATCCGGACGTGGCCTGCTGGGCCTTTACCAGCCGCGCCGTGTACGGCTGGATGGCCGAAAGCGGCCTGCTGCGAACCTTGACCGACACCGGGGTGACGGTCTTCACCGACGCCTGCCCGCTCCAGTATCCCAAAAGCGCCTGGTCGTTCACCGCGGCCCTGAGCGATTCGGCCAAGTTTGCCAACTACTGCTTTTCCCAGACCGGCCTGCCGTCGGCTATCGCCTCCCTCCCCGAATGCGTGGAAACCGCCGTGACGGGCCGCCATGCACCGGAAAGGTCTATATGGAAAAGATTTTGAAAGGCAGCCCGGTGGTCTCCGGCCGTGCCTTTGGCGTGGTGCTCAAAAGCGACCTAAGCATCAGCTTCTGGGGCGGGGTGGATCCGCGCACCGGCTGCATCGTCGATCCGCGCCACGACCTCTTCGGCCGATCCGTCGCCGGCCGGGTGCTGGCCTTTCCAGTGGGCAAGGGGTCGAGCACCGGGTCGCTGATCCTGCTGGAACTGACCCGGGTAGAACTGGCGCCGGCGGCCATCGTCACCATCCACTGCGAGCCGATCCTGGCCACCGGCCCCATCGTGATCAAGCATTTCTACGGTCAGCAGATCCCCGTCATGACCCTCTCCGCCCAAGACTTCGAGCGCCTGGAAACCGGGCAACGGGTGATCGTGGATGCCGTGGCGGGAGAAATCCGGTTTAAAATTGACAAAAAAAGCTTGTCGTAATATTATTAAAGAAAAAAAGTATTACTTTTTCCGGAAAGCAGAAGACGATGAAAACCATCTCCTTGAAGGTACCGGAATCCTTGTTCGCGGTGCTGGCACAAACGGCCGAGAAGCGTGGGGAAAGCAAATCCACCATCGTTCGCGAAGCCATTGAAAGCTATGTTGCCGACAAGGCTTCAGAACAAAACGGATCCTGCCTCGACCTGTCCAAGGACCTGGCAGGGTGCATTGAAGGGCCCGAGGATCTGTCCAGCAACAAGGAGTGGATGCGTGGTTACGGTCAATGAACGTCGCATTATCCTGGATACCGGCCCTTTGGTGGCGTTTCTCAACCGGCAGGACAAGCACCACCGATGGGCCTTGATGCAGTGGGAGAGACTTCAGCCGCCACTGATCACCTGCGAAGCCATTCTATCCGAAGCCTGTTTTCTGCTGAGCGGTTTCTCCGGAGGCCAGGCCGCAGTTATTACCCTGGTTCAACGAAACGTTTTGAAAATCGCTTTTTCGCTGGCCGATCATGTGGATCGAATCGGCAGACTGGTGCGAAAATATGCCGATGCCCCCATGTCCCTGGCGGATGCCTGCCTGGTCCGCATGGCGGAGCTGTTTCCGGACAGCGCCGTCATGACACTGGATTCGGACTTTCAGTTTTACCGGAAAAACAAAAATCGGGCCATCCCGATCATCTCCCCTCAAGCAGGGTAAAGGCTGCCTGGCCAGAACGCCACGGCGTGTTTTCGCCACCTTCTCCATAACCCAACAGAGCCCCCGATGAATACCCCCGACAACGGATCCCTCTACGTCATCTCCGCCGTCAGCAAGGACCGCCCCGGCTTGGTGCACTCGGTCACCCGGGTGCTGGCCGACCTGAACGTCAACATCGTGGACGTGGACGCCCGTTCGGTGCGCGGCCATTTCTCCATGTTTCTCGTGGTGGACCTGGGCACCGCCGCCTGCACCTACGAGGAGATGATGGCCGCCCTGAAACCGGTGGGCGAATGCTTCGACCTCGGCCTGCGGGCCGAACCCTACCGGGCCGGCCGGCGCAAGGCGGACAAGCACCTGGTGATTCTCACCGTCATGGGCGTGGACCATCCGGGGATCGTGGCGGCCATCTCCGCGATCCTGGCCCAAAACCGCATCAACATCGAAAAGATCAAGATGATCGCCCGGGGCGACTACATCGCCATGGAGCTCAAGGTGGACATGAGCGAAGTGGACGACCCGGCCCGGATCCGCGACCAGCTCTACGCCTATTCGGAGATGGACGGCCTTGATGTTTCCATGCGCGAGTACAACGTCCTGGAGAAGCCCAAGCGCGTGGTGGTCTTCGACTGCGATTCGACCATCATCCAGGCCGAGGTCATCGACGAGTTGGCCAAGATCGCCGGCGTGGACCGGGAGGTGCGCCAGATGACCCGGGAGGCCATGAGCGGCGCCCTGGATTTCAACGAGGCCATCCGACAGCGGGTCAAGCTGCTGCGGGGCCTGCCGGTGGACAAGCTCGAACTGCTGGCCCGCTCCATCAGCCTCACCCCGGGGACCGAGGAGCTGATTTCGGCCCTGCGCACCATGGGCTACAAGATCGCCGTCATCTCCGGCGGCTTTTCCTTTTTCACCAACTACCTCAAGAAGCGCCTCAAGCTCGACTACGTCTTTGCCAACGAGCTGGAAATCGAGGACGGCATCGTCACCGGCAACATCCGCGGCGGCATCATCGATGCCGAGAAAAAGGGAGAGATCATGATGGAAATCGCCCGCCGCGAAGGGGTCTCTCCCGACCAGATGGTGGCGGTGGGTGACGGGGCCAACGACCGCTTCATGCTCCAGAACGCCGGCCTAGCCATCGCCTTCAACCCCAAGGAAATCCTCAAGCAGTACAGCAACGGCATGATCACCACCAAGAGCCTCTACGGCCTGCTGCACATGCTGGGAGTGCCGGACACGGGGGCGGATGCGCTGGACGGATAGCCGGGACAGAGAACAATCCGTCCCCTGGCCGGCGCCCGGCCGGTCAAACACGTCCGGCTTGCCGGGCTTGCCCCCCCAAGCACCGGCGGCTGGCTCTTTGCCCCCACCCCTCGGCGCAAAGTCCCGCCTTGACACGGGCGGCTCCGCATGCTATCAATGGTTGAACCATTGATACAAAGGATCCCCCATGCCCTCGCCCCTGTCGTTTCAGCCCGCCCAGAGCGCCCGCGCCCTCGACAGCGTCGTGCAGCAGGTGGAATCGGCCATCGTGACCGGCGCCCTGAGGGCCGGCGACCGCCTGCCCGCCGAACGCCGGCTCCAGGAAATGTTCGGCATCAGCCGCAACACCCTGCGGGAAGCCCTGCGCGCCCTGGAGCAGAAAGGGCTGCTGGAAATCCGCCCCGGGCACAAGGGCGGCGCCTTTGTCAAGCCCCTGGACGCGGATCCCATGGCCGACCATCTGGCCATGTTCGTGGCCAGCCGCCAGGTCACCTTGACCCACATGGCCGAGTTTCGAGAGGATATCGAGGGGCTCCTGGCCAGGCGGGCCGCCGAACGCCGCGACACAGCGGCCATCGCCGGTCTTCGATCCCTTGTCCAGGAAGCAAAGGCGCTGCACGCCCAAGGGCTCGAAGCCTGGGATCGCTTCATGGCCGCAGACCGTCAGGTCCATCTGGCGGTGGCCGATGCGGCGGGCAATCCGTTGCACAGCCTTTTTCTTCAAACGGTTCATGAAAACATCCACCGCCACAATGTCGGCCGCTATCTCGACCGCAGCCTTGACTACATGACCGGGTGCCTGGATGACCTGACCCGCCTCGTGGAGGCCATCGCCGCCGGGGATGGGCCGGCGGCCCAAACCATCGCCGAGGCCCACGTGGCGCGCGCTTATGCCGACATGAAGCGGCGGGCCGTCCCACCCACAGGAGATCTTCAATGACCGCGGTGCCTTCACCTGCCCAAAAGACGGCTGAAAATGCTCAGGCCGCCAACGGCCTCAACGTTTTTCAATACACCGGCGCGTCCCGCGCCAGCGAACGGGTGCGCATGGCAGTGCAGCGCAACCTCGATGCTGTCCCGGAACTGTTTCCCTTCCGGGCCGTGTCCGTCACCCGCAGCTACCGCGACAGCGAGGGGTTGCCGCTGGCTACCCGGCGCGCCATGATGTTCGAGCGCATCATGGCCGAGCAACCGGTCGTGATCCAGGACGGAGAGCTGATCGTGGGGATGAAAACCCCCAAGCCTCACGGGTCGCCGGTCTACCCGGAAATCAACTGCCAGTGGTACCAGCGCGACCTGGACACCCTCGCCTCCCGCGACAACACGCCCTTTCTCGTCAGCGAGGAGACTAAACGGATTTTAAGGGAAGAGGTTTTCCCCTACTGGCCGGGCCGCACGGTGTTCGACCGCATTGCCGAGCAGGTCAACGAGCAGATGTGGGCGGCCGACCGCCGCGGGGTGGTCTACCACTATTTCACCTCCCGCAGCATCGGGCACATCAACGTGGCCTACGACAAGATCCTCAGCCGCGGGGTGGTCGGCATCCGCGCCGAGGTGGCCGCCGCCATGGCCGGTTTGAACGAGGCGGATCCGCAGGCCCACGACAAGCGGCTCCTACTGGAAGGGATCGATCGCAGCCTGGCCGCCCTGGTGGTATTTGCCGAGCGCTACGCCGCCGAGGCCCGTCGCCTGGCCGCTGCCGAGACCGATGCCCGGCGGCGGGCGGAGCTGACGGAGATTGCCCGCATCTGCTCCAAGGTGCCCGAACAGCCGGCCGCCACCTTTCACGAAGCCCTGCAGGCCTTCCATTTCACCCAGCTCGCCCTGCACCTGGAAACCAACGGTCACGCCGTCGGGCCGGGCCGCTTCGACCAGTACATCTTCCCCTTCTATCGGGCCGACATCGATGCCGGCCGCATCACCCCCGATCAGGCCCAGGAGCTGCTGGACCTGCTCTGGGTCAAGCTCGACGAAATCACGCTGGCCAAAAACAGCGGGGAGTCGGACACGAGCAGCTCGTACCCGGAATTTCAGAACCTGAACATCGGCGGCCTCACCGCCGACGGCCACGATGCCACCAACGCGGTCTCGTACATGTGTCTGACGGCCCTGGAGCACGTCAAGCTGCCCCAGCCCCAACTCTCGGCACAGATCAGCACCCGCTCGCCCCAACGTTTTCTGTTGCGCTGCTGCGAACTGCTCAAGTACGGAATGGGCATGCCGGCCATGTTCAACGCCGACACCATCGTGCTCGGCCTGGTCAACCGGGGCAAGACGCTGGCCGAGGCCCGCCGCTACGGGAGCATCAACGGCTGCGTGGCCACCACCTGCGACGGCCGGGACCGCATGGCCTCATCAGGCTACTTCAACCTGGCCAAGTGCCTGGAGCTGGCCTTGAACGACGGGCGCGACCGGCGCGACGGGGAGCAGATCGGCCCCCGGACCGGCGACCCGCGACAATTCTCCCGATTTGAGGACGTCATCGCCGCCTTCGAAACCCAAGTGCGTCATTTCGTCGACCTGAAGGTTCGATATGACGATATCGTCCGGGCCGCTTACGCCGAGCACCTTCCCGTGCCCGTCACCTCGGCCCTCATCGACGACTGCATCGCCACGGCCACCGACTGGCATGCCGGCGGCGCGCGCTACAACATCGCCACCATCTCCGGCGTCGGCATCGGCACGGTGGCCGACGCGCTGTCGGGCATCCGCACGCATGTCTTCGAGACGGAACGCTTCAGCATGGCCGATCTCGTCCAGGCCTTGGACGACGATTTTACCGGCCACGAGATTCTTCACCAAACGCTGGTCAACCGGACGCCTCACTACGGTAACGACGATGCCGCCGCCGACGCGCTGGCGCTGCTGGCCCAGCGAATCTTCTGCGACGCCGTCGAGTCCCACCGCGACTGCCAAGGCGCGCGCTATTGGGTCGACCTGCTGCCGACCACGGCCCACATCGCCTTGGGGCGCCTCACGGCGGCCACCCCGGACGGCCGGCGCGCCGGCCACTGGCTGTCCGAGGGCATCTCTCCGGTCCAGGGCCATGACCGCAAGGGCCCCACCGCGGTGGCGCGCAGCGTGGGGCGCATCGATCACGCCCGCTGCAACGGCAACCTGCTCAACATGAAAATCAGTCCCCAGGTGCTGCGCACCCCGGCCGATCTGCAGAAGCTCGCCGCCTTGATCCGAGGCTACTTCGACACCGGCGGCCATCACGTGCAGTTCAACGTGGTGGACGAAGCCCTGCTGCGCCAGGCCCAGGAGCGGCCCGCAGAATTTCGCAACCTGCTGGTTCGCGTGGCCGGTTATTCGGACTTTTTCGTGCTGCTGAGTCGGGATATCCAGGAAGAGATCATCGCCCGCACGGCGCACGAGTTGTGAGCTGCATACATGAACCGGATCAACAGAGAGCCTCGGGCTTTGTTCAATCGGCCGGACAAGCCGGGCGGCTCAAACGAGCAAGCCTGCCGATGAACCCTCGGTGCGCCGAATCCCGTGATGTCCCCACCGCCTTGATCTGGGACATCAAGCAATATGCCCTGCACGACGGGCCGGGAATCCGCACCACGGTCTTTTTCAAGGGATGCCCCCTGCGCTGCGCCTGGTGCTGCAACCCCGAATCCCAGTCCTTCGCCCCGGAGATGATCTGGATGGCGGAAAACTGCATCGGCTGCGGGCAGTGCGTACAGGTCTGCCCGCACCAGGCCATCGCGGTCGTCTCCGGCGCGGTGCACATTGACGCCGGGCGTTGCGACGGATGCGGCCGATGCAGCGACAACTGCCCCGGCGGGGCTTTGCAGACCATGGGAAGGGCGTATTCGATCGATCGGTTGATGGAAGAAGTCCTCAAGGACGAGGGCTTTTTCTGGCGTTCAGGCGGAGGCTTGACCCTTTCGGGGGGCGAACCGTTGGCCCAGGCGGACTTCGCCCGGCACCTGCTGGAGCGCTACAAGCAGGAAACCCACGGTCACACCGCGGTGGAAACTTGCGGCCAGGCCGATCCAGAGACCGTGACGGCTTTGCTGCCGGTCGTCGACCTGTGGCTCTACGATCTCAAGCACATCGACCCGGCGACCCATCGTCGCGGCACCGGGGCGGACAACCGGCGCATCCTGAAAAATGCACGTACCATCTGTGAAGCCGGGGCGGCCCTGGTCCCGCGCATTCCCCTGATTCCGGGATTCAACGACGACCACCCGAGCCTTGCCGCCCTGGCCGCCTTTGCCGCGGCCCTGCCCGGGGTCGGCGAAGTCCACCTGATGCCGTATCACCGCCTCGGTCACCCCAAATACGCCCGGCTGAACCGCCCCTACCCTTTCGGCGACCGGCGGCCGTCGACGCCTGCGGCCATCGAAGCGGCCCGCCGAATTTTTGCCGACGCCGGATTGAAGGCCGGCATCGGGGGATAGTCGGGCGCCGCCCTTCCTGCGTGATTTGCATCTGGATAGTTGAAAAAAGGATGCCCGAGTAGGAGAGGGGCCCTGCTCAGGTCCCCAGGTAGGCCTTAATGATGCGCTCGTCCTGCTGCAGGCTGGCGGCATCGCTTTCCATCACGATGCGCCCGGTTTCCAGCACGTAGCCGTAATCGGCCAGCTTGAGGGCCACCTTGGCGTTCTGTTCCACCAGCAGAATCGTAACGCCGTCTTCGTTGAGCCGCCGGATGATCCGCATGATCTCCTGCACCAGAAAAGGCGCCAACCCCATGGACGGTTCATCGAGCAGAAGCAGCTTGGGGTCGGTCATCAGCCCGCGGCCCATGGCCAGCATCTGCTGCTCGCCGCCCGAAAGCAAGGAGGCGTCCTGGTTGCGCCGCTGCTCCAGGATGGGAAAAATGTCGAAGACGCGCGCCATGCGCCGGCGTCGCTCCGCGTCATCCTTGAGGGTAAACGACCCCAGCTCGAGGTTCTCCTGGATACTCATGCCTTTGAAGATGCGTCTTCCCTCGGGGACCTGGATCAGGCCGCGGCGCACGATGTGGTGGGGGTCGATCCGGGTGATGTCTTTGCCGAGGAAAATCACCCGCCCCTTGGCACAGCGCACCAATCCGGAAACGGTGCGCAGGGTGGTGCTCTTGCCGGCGCCGTTGGCGCCGAGCAGGGTCACGATCTGCCCTTGTTTCACGCTGAGGCTGATCCCCCGCAGGGCATGAATCTTGCCGTAATACGTCTCGACGTTTTCCAGGGTCAGGACTGTCTCGCTCATGCCGCTTCGTCTTCTTCCTTGCCCAGGTAGGCCTCGATGACCCGCGGGTCGTTTTTCACTTCATCCGCCGTCCCCTCGGCGATCTTCTCGCCGTAGTCGATCACAGTGATGCGTTCGGACACTTTCATCACCAGCCCCATGTCGTGCTCGATGAGCAGAACGGTGACCCCACGCTCGTCGCGGATGCGCCGGATGAGTCCGATCAGGCGCTCTTTTTCGTCGTAGTTGAGCCCGGCGGCCGGTTCGTCCAGCAGCATCAGCTTGGGCTGGGTCGCCAGGGCCCGGGCCCACTCCACCCGGCGCTGGTCGCCGTAAGGCAGATTGGCGGCGGCACGGTCCTTCTTGTCGAGGATGCCGACAAAATCGAGGCACTCTTCGCTGACGCGCAGGATTTCGGCCTCTTCCCGGCGTTCATGAGGCAGGCGCAACACGGCGCCGATGGGGCCGGCCGAGGTGCGGCAATGCATGCCGCTCATGACGTTCTCGAGCACCGTCATGTTTTTGAAAAGGCGCAGATTTTGAAACGTCCGGGCCATGCCGCGCTGGGTGATCTTGTGCGGCTTGCGGCGCAGCATGGATTCACCGTCAAAAAATATCTCGCCTTCCTGAGGGCGGTAGAAACCGGTCAGGCAGTTGAACACCGACGTCTTCCCGGCGCCGTTGGGGCCGATGAGGCTGACAATGCGTCCGCTGTCGACCTCGAAGCTCAGGTTCTTGATGACCCGCAGGCCGCCGAAGCTCAGGTTGATGTCTTTGACTTCAAGCAATGCCATGGACGAGACCTCGTACAAAAGCCGGCATCAAATCCAAAATTACCATCACTGGCGGCTTTCCGGCCAAATCCCCTGGGGCCGGTAGAGCATGATCACCAGCATGACCACGGCGAAGACCAGCAATCGAAACTGCTCGAACTGCCGGAAAAATTCGGGAAACAGCACCAGCACCAACCCGCCGACGATCACCCCGGGAATCTTGCCCATGCCCCCGAGGACCACTCCCAGCAGAATCAGCACCGATTGATTGAACTGGAAGGTTTCCGGCGAAATGGCGGTCATCTTGGCGGCAAAGAAGCAGCCGGCCACGCCGCCGAAGATGGCCCCGATGATGTAGGCGTAGAGTTTGACCGCCACCCGGTTGATCCCCATGGCCTCGGCGGCGTCCTCGTCTTCGCGCACGTACTGCCAGGCGCGCCCCAGGCGGGAGTGCTGCAACCGGTGGCTAATGAGGATAGCCACGACGGCCAGCACGAAAAAGACAAAATAGTAATGCTGAATACGGCTCAACTCGAGGCCCAGGAGCACCGGACGCTCGATGCCGATCAGGCCGCTGGCCCCGCCGGTGATCTTCAGGTTGCGGGCCGCGATGCGCACGATCTCCCCGAAGCCCAGGGTAACGATGGCCAGATAGTCGCTGCGCAGGCGCAAGGTGGGGCCACCGATGATCACTCCGGCAACGATGGAAAACCCCACTGCAAAAGGAATGGTCAGCCAGAAATTGACGTGAAAATGGGAGGTCAGGATCCCGGTGGTATAGGCCCCCACGGCGAAAAAAGCCGCGTAACCCAAGTCCAGCAACCCGGCGTAGCCGACCACGATGTTGAGACCGAGACAGAGGGTGACATAGAAAAAGGCGTTGGAGAAAACCTCCATCACGTAGTTGTTGGCAAAGGCCGGCAGAAGCATAACGCCGACCGTCAACGCGGCGTAGATCGCATAGCGATTGCGCCGGACCTCGACGATATCGTAAATTCGGTTGCGCAGGCCGCCGGTCGATAACTCGGCCACCGCAGCGTCTTGGTGATTTCCTCCCATAGGCGCTACATTCTTTCGATTTCAGTTTTGCCCAAAATGCCGGTAGGCCGGAAAACGAGCAGCAAAATTAGGATCGCGAAGGCAAAGACATCCTTCCATTCCGAACCGATAAACGGAATCTGGGTCCCGAAGGCCTCCAACAGGCCCAGCACCAGCCCACCAAGCATCGCCCCCGGAATGCTGCCGATCCCGCCGATAACCGCCGAGGTGAAGGCCTTCAGGCCGATGACGAAACCCATGAAAAAATGGATGCTGCCGTAGTACACGCCAGCCATCACCCCGGCGGCCGCCGCCAGAGCTGAGCCGACGAAAAAGGTCAGGGCGATGACGGCATTGACGTTGATCCCCATCAGGCGGCAGGCATCCTTGTCGATGGCGATGGCTCGCATGGCCTTGCCCCACATGGTGCGATGCACGAAAAGGTAGAGGGTGACCATCAACACGGCAGTAGCCAACACCAGGGCGACCTGGGTGTAGGTGATAAAAACCGCCCCCATCTCGATCCCCTCGAAGCCCAGATCGACGGTAAAGGCGCGGTACTCTCCGTCGGTGATGGCCATGGCTCCGTTGTAGAGCACCATGGAAACGGCCAAGGCGGTGATCAGAATCGATAGCCGCGGCGCACTGAGCATCGGCACATAGGCCACTCGTTGAATCAGCACTCCCAGAAGTCCGGTGATGATCATGGAGCAGCACATGGCCGCCAGAATCCCGCCCCAACCGAAGCCGAGCACACTACCGATGGTGGTCAGAATCGCCAATCCGAGAAAAGCGCCCACCATGTAGATGTCTCCATGGGCGAAGTTGAGCAGCATGATAATGCCGTACACCATGGTATAGCCCAGGGCCACCAGGCTGTAGAAAGAACCCAGGATGAGGCCGTTGGCCAATTGCTGCAGCAGGATATCCAGTGTCGACACGCGGCGTTTCCTCGGAGGCGGGAAAAAGGTTTCAAAAGTGTCGCACAAAAAAGCATGCGCCAAAATCGACGGGGCTCATCCGGCGCATGCTCTTTCGGCTCAAGATTCCAAATTTACTTGTACATCGTCCATTTGCCACCTTTGGCAACCAGCACCACAAAGTTGGAGCGGGCCAGGGTGTTTTGTTCGGTAAACGAGATGGGACCGGTGATCCCCTTGAATTCCTGGGTCTCCTTGAGGGCCTTGATAATGGCCGGTCGGTCGGTGCTGCCGGCCCGCTGGATGGCGTCGGCGAGCAGGTTCATGCCATCGTAGGACAGGGTGCTGTAGGGCCCAGGATCCTGCCCGAAGGCCTTGCGGTAGTTGTCGGAAAATGTCTTGGCGGCCGGCAGGTATTCGGCGATGGGGTTGGAGAAGCAAAAGACACCTTCGGCGGCCTTGCCGGCGATCTCCATCAGCTTGGGCGAGTTGGAGCCGTCGCCCACGGCGATCAGGCCGCGGAACCCGGCTTGGCGCAACTGCTTGATCAGCAGGGCCCCGTCGGCGTAGTAGGCGGTCCAGAAGACGCTGTCGGCCCCGGAGGCCTTGATACGGGTCACCAGCGAGCCGTGATCTTGCTCGCCCTTGTTGACCACCTCGTAGGCAGCCACGGTGTTGCCCATGGCGGTCCATTTCTCCCGGGTCAACCTGGCCAGATCCTCGCTGTACCCGTCGCCCTGGTGCACGATGGCCAGCTTCTTGAGTCCCTTTTCCTTGAACAGAGCCACCGCAGTGGCTACCTGGTCGAAGCCGGTGGAGTTGATCTGGAAGCCGACCCCTGGATTGGCGTCGATCAGCTTGGTGGAGTTGGCCGCCGGAATGACGATGGGGATGCCGGCGTCGCCGTAAATCTTCAAGGTGGGCAGGGTGGCCCCGGAGCAGTAGCCGCCG
>DQXI01000177.1 GCA_011042305.1 Desulfobacteraceae bacterium | reverse complement strand
CGCCGTGTTCTGATGGAAAATCCCTACGAACCGGGTCAACCACTCTTCGCGGTGGCCGTCTTCAACTCTCCCGGCTACGTTCACACCGCCATGAGCGCATATGCCGAAGATCCCGACGCCCGGATGCTGCCGTTGTTCAGCTACGACGCGGTGGGCTGGCAGGATGGGGCCTTTCGCACTCCTGTTTTGCGCGTCGACCGCGAACCGCGCCAGGACCTGCGGCGGATGCCGCGGGAACGGGTGGTGGCCGGTGTCGAGGGCATGCGCCGCCGCATGCCCGGCAACCGCTTGCGCAAACATCTGGAACGCTGCGCCCTGGAGTACGGCTGCCCGGCGGGAAAGAACTTCTTTCTCGGACGCTACGAGGCCCCCCTGCCCACCTCCCGGGTCTGCAACGCTCGCTGCCTGGGGTGCATTTCGCTCCAGTCCGGCGGGCAGATCCGCAGCAGTCAGGAGCGCATCGACTTTACCCCCAGCCCCGAGGAGATCGCCGAGGTGGCCCTGGCCCACATCCGTCGCGTTCCCCGGGCGGTGGTTTCCTTCGGCCAGGGATGCGAAGGGGAGCCTCTGCTGGCCGCCGACGTCATCGCCCCGGCCATCCGCCTCATCCGCCGGCAGACAGACCGGGGCACCATCAACCTCAACAGCAACGCCAGCCGGCCGGACTTGCTGGCCGCACTGCTGGACGCCGGCCTCGACAGCCTGCGCGTCAGTCTCAACAGTGTCCGGCCCGAAGTGTACACGGCCTATTTCCAGCCCCACGGATATGGCTTCCAGGACGTGGTGGCCAGCATCGATTCGGCCCTGTCTCGGGGCCGCTTCGTGTCGGTTAACTACCTCAACTGCCCCGGCGTTACCGATGCACCCGAGGAGGCTGACGCCCTTGCGGCTTTTCTTCGCAGCCACCCCATCGACATGATCCAATGGCGCAACCTTAATTACGATCCCTTGCGCTACTACCGGGCCATGGCGGCCGCGGCTCCCCTGGGCCCGCCGGTGGGCATGCGCCGGCTGCTGGGGCGGCTGCGCAAGACGTTTCCCCGCCTGATGCACGGCTACTTCAACCCGCCGAAGGAAAAATGGCCAAGATAGTGGACTACCTGGAAATTAAAGTGATTTTCGAGGCCGCCGATCCGGATCTGGCCGCCGACCTCATCGGCGACGTCTTTGACGACCTGGGCCTTGGCGGGGTGGTGGTGGAGACGCCGGACCGGGATCCGGAGGCCGACTGGGGCGACGATGCCTTGCCGGCACCGGTGCACCATGCCGTGATCGGCTACCTGCCGGTCAACGATGAGCTGCCCGGCAGGCGCCGGAGGCTTGACGATGCCCTGGCGGGCCTTGCCTCCCGTCTGCCGTTGGCCTGGGAGATCGGCGAGCGGAAAATTGCCGACGAGGACTGGGCCGAGTCCTGGAAGGCCTTTTTCTACCCCGTGCAAGTGGGACGGCGCCTGGTGGTCAAGCCGACCTGGCGCGAATACGAACCGCAGCCCGGGCAGATGGTCATCGAGATCGACCCGGGCATGGCCTTCGGCAGCGGCACCCACCCCACCACCCGGCTTTGTATGGCGCTCATGGAAGATTATCTGAAACCGGGAGACGACGTCCTGGACGTGGGCACCGGCTCGGGGATTCTGTTGCTGGCGGCGGCCAAGCTCGACGGCGGTTTCCTGGCAGGGGTGGACATCGACGCCGTGGCCGTGGAGGTCGCCGGGGCCAACCTGGCGCTCAACAACATTGCGCCGGACCGCTTCCGGCTGCGGCGCGGCGGCATTGATCAGGCCCCTGTGCGGCCATACCAGTTGGTGGCGGCCAACATCCTCTCGGAGGTCATCGTGCCGATGATCCCCGCAGCCGCCGGCCTGTTGGCGCCTGACGGCGTGCTGATCACCTCCGGCATCATCGCCGGCAACGCTCCGGCCGTGGTCGACGCCCTGTCCGCCGCCGGTCTGGAGCTCCTCGAGCAGCGCCACCTGGAAGACTGGGTGGCGCTGGCGGCCCGGCGCCCCAATCCCGCCTGAAACAGATCGGCCTCAACGGTTTTAACCGGTTATCAGGGCAGGGGCCGCACCACGCTGGCGGCCGGCACCAGCTCCACTCGCCGGCGGATTTCCGGCAGCATTTCCCGCAGCACGTCCAGGGTGACCTGGTGGGGATGGCCGATGCCCACCGCATGGCCGCTTTTTTCGGCGCGGCGCAGCAGCTCCTTGATCTGCCGGCGGACAAAATCCGGGTCCTGGCGGTGGTCGAGAAATACGTCCCGCTGGGCGAAGGGGACCTTGAGCAGGCGGGCCGACTGGTAGCCGAGGCTGTCGGGGGTGGTGCGGCTGTCGATGAAGAACAGCCCCCGTTCCCTGAGCACCGAGAAGATCTGGTTGAGTTGGGCCGATTCCCGGGTCAGCCGTGATCCCATGTGGTTGTTGACCCCCACCGCTTCCGGTATCTCATCGAGGTCCCGGCGCAGTTGGGCGATGAGTTCGTCCGGGCTCATGCGCGCCAGCAGGGCCCCGGGGCCCGGGTCGACGTTCGGATACTCCTCCGGCTCCATGGGCAGGTGCAGCATCACCGCTTGGCCGTGGCGCCGGGCCGCGGCCACCACCTCGCGTTGGTGGGGACTGAACGGCAACACCGCCAGCGTCAGGGGAATGTCAAGGTCCAGGAAAGCCTCTGCCAGGCGGGTGTCGTAACCAAGATCGTCGATGACCAGGGCCACGCGGGGTTTTCCCGGTAAAGCGGGCGGCGCCGGAATGAGCGCTGGCGGGGGCGGCGTCTCCACGGGCGGGAAAACTTCGTAGGTCGGTGGCGGCGCTGGTATGGGTTTCGGTCGGGTGGCAATTGGCGCTGGCGGCGACGGTTTCGGCGCCGGAATGACCCGGGCGGGAGGCTGCGGCGGCACCTTGAGGGCCACCGGCGTCGATGGGGGGGGGAGCAGCAGGCGCACCGTCACGGCACCGGCCACCACCAGAGCCAACAATACGCCCAGTGCCAGTAGGATGCGCCGCCAGGCGAAGGCTCTTTTGGACCGCCGGGGAGACTTTTTGCGTACCGCCGGGGTCTTGCGCCGCTGGGGCGCGCTGCGTTTTTTGGCCATCGTCGGAAACTCCTGATCCGTCTTGCGGTTCTATCTCCGGTAGCGGCTCAGGAGCTCGTGTCCCGTCAAGATGTCCAAGGCCGTGGTGACCTGGTTGTCTTTGAGCAGCCGTTCGGCCGTCAGGGGGCCGGGGGGACGCGGCCCCCCGCGGGGATGCATCCGTTTGGGCTTCGGGCTGTCATCCTCGACGTCACCGTCCTGCCGGGGGGAGGTTTTCTCTGGCGCCAATTCCGGTGTCGGCGGCTCTTCGAGGTCCTCGGCGTCCAGGTGGTTGCGCAGGTCCTTTTCCGAAAGATGACGATCTTCCAATTCAGCGGCGGCCGCTTCTTCCGGGGTCAGTGGATGGACCACGATGTCCGGCTCAATGCCTTTGGCCTGGATGCTGCGGCCGCTGGGGGTGTAGTACCGGGCGATAGTCAGTTTCAAACCATACCCGTCGCCGATGTTCTCCACCGTTTGCACCGATCCCTTGCCAAAGGAGGTCGTTCCCAGGATCAAGGCCCGATGGTGGTCTTGCAGTGCCCCGGCCACGATTTCCGAGGCGCTGGCGCTGCCGCCGTTGATCAGCACCACGATGGGGTAACGCGGCGGATTAGGGTCAGGGTGGGCATCGAAACTCTTGGTATGGCGTTTGATGCGTCCCCTGATGGACAGGATGTTGCCCCTTTCCAGAAACAGGTCGGCGACCTGGATCGCCTGGGGCAGCAGTCCGCCGGGATTGTCGCGCATGTCCAGCACCAGCCCCTTGAGCGGGGCTTCGGGAGTGTCCAGGGCGGCCAGCGCTTTTTTGACATCATCGACGGTCTGGTCGCGGAAATGGGTAATCCACACGTAGCCGTAGCCGGGCTTGAGCAGCAGGCTGTGGACGCTTTGAATCGGGATGACGTCGCGCACCAGGTCAAAGTCGATGGGGTCCGGCACGCCTTCGCGCACGATGGTCACCGTGACGTGGGTTCCCTTGGGGCCGCGCATCATCTTCACCGCCTCGCGCAGGTCCCGGGTGGCCTTGCCGTCGACGGCCACTATGCGGTCGCCGGCCTTGATGCCCGCGGCGTAGGCCGGGGTCCCCTCGATGGGCGCCACCACGGTGATCATTTCGTCGCGCAGGCTGATGCTGATGCCGATGCCGGTGAACTCGCCGCGAGTGTCGATTTTCAGGTCCTCGTAGGCTTCGGGCGGCAGCAGGGCCGAGTGGGGGTCGAGGCTGCTGACCATGCCGTCGATGGCTTTTTCGATCAGTTCCTTTGAATCGACCTCGTCGACATAATTCTTTTCTATGATCTCCAGAACGTCGGTGAATGTCTTGAGCCCCCGGTAAATGTCCTCGCCCTCGGCATGCAGGTCGTGCAGGGCGCCCGAGGCCGCGGTCCAGAGCAGGGCCCCGATGAGCATGGCGATCCAGATCCGGGGACGAGCGGATGAGTGGCGCATGATGGGTTTCTCCTTGTTGCCAAAAAGCCCTGGCGCGGGTGTCAGCCTCTCTCCAGCCAGGGCACGGGGTCTACGGGTTTACCATGATGGCGTACTTCAAAGTAGAGCATGGGCCCTTCCAGGGACCCGGTGTCGCCCACCGTGGCGATGACTTCGCCGGCTTTCACCGGGGCGCCCCTGGGCTTTAGCATCTCTTCCAGGTGGGCGTAAACCGTGTAGTAGGCGTCTCCATGGTCGATGATCATCAGGTTACCGTACCCCCTGAACCAGTCGGCGAACAACACCCGGCCGCCGTGCACCGCGCGGATCGGGGCGCCCTTTTCGGCTTGGATGTCAATGCCGCCGCGCACGTTGGTCACGTTGAAGCGCCGGTTGAGGTACGGACCGAAGAAGTGGATGATTTCTCCACTGACGGGCATCTTTAGCAAACCTTTTCGGGCATGAAAAGGCGTATCGCCGAAAACAGCCGCCACCGCGTTTTCGTCAGGCGGGGCCTTCAAGCGGTGCATCGTCTTGTCCAGGCGGGTCGCGGCCTTTTGCAGCGCCTCGATGGCCGCCAACTCAAGGGCCTTGCGGGCACGAATTTGGGCCAGCAGGTCGTTGCGGCGCGCCTGCTCGGCATCAAAGGCCCGCAAGCGGTCCTTCAGTTCGGACGCCAGGGACGCCATGCGCTGGTGCTGCTGGGCTTGGTCCGCCAGCAGGCTTTCGAGTTTGCGGCGCTGTCGATCAAAGCGCTCCAGGATGGCCTCGTCGGCGGCCAAAATTCGCTTCAAGGCTTTCTCGCGGATCACAAAATCGTGGACCGTGCCTGCGGCGGCCAGGATTTGCACCCGGCCGAGCCAGTTGAGCTTGTAGAGGGCGGTGAGGCGTCGGGCCGCCAGGTCGCGCACCTGCCGGGTCTCGGCTTCCAGTTGGGCCACTGCCCGGTCGGTTTCATCGATGGCGTTGCGTAGCGCGGCCTGTTCGCTTCTCAGCTTTGCCAAGGCGGCCCGGGTCTGGCTGAGCCGCCGTTCGACGGCGTCCAGGTCGGCGATGACGGTTTGCTCCTTTTGGCGGATTTGCGCCACCTCGGCCTGGCGCCTGGCGATTTGGCGATCAATGTCCCGGGCCTGACGCTGGAGGGTTTGCATCCGGTCCTCGGACGACCCGCTGGCTTCGGGTTGCCCGGCCTCCCGGCGCACGTAGTCTTCACTGAGGTAGCCGACAGTGCCGTCCACCACGACTTTGACCCAACCGGGGACTTGGCCGATGACCGGCACCCGGGTTTGCTCGGGCAAAACGCCCAGGACCCGGCTGCCCACCGTCGGCGCCTCCCGCAGCTTCAAGCCGGTGGCCTCGACCACGGCCCACCCGTTTGCCTCGGCGCCGGCCGCCGAGGCGGAGGCCGCCAGGCACAGGAGGATCAGGAGGAAACGATAAATTGTTTCAGTGAAGCAAGGCACCCCAGCCACCCTACGACCATTGCGGCGAGGACGGCGCCGGCCACGGCCGTCCATGGCAGAAAACGAAAAGAAAAGCCGAAGCCGCCCAAGGCGGCGGCCATGTCCCCGGCGGTAAACAGATAGACCAGATACAGGATCCCGATGCCCGCCAACCCGCCGATGGCTCCCTGGAGCAGGGCTTGGATGTAAAACGGGGTGCGGATGAAACGCTCCGAGGCCCCCACCAGGCGCATGATTTCCACTTCTTCGCGCCGGCTGTAAAGGATCAGCCGGATGGTGTTGGCCACGAAGAACACGGCGGCCCCGGAAAACAGGCCGGTGAGGGCGTAGCTGATGATGCGCAGCAGTTCCACCAGGCTGCCGAAGCGCTTGATCCACTGCTTGCCGTAGGCGACCTCCTCGACGCCGTCGATCTGTTCGATCCGCTGGGCCAGGGCCTCCACCTTCCGTTCCACGCCCTGGCGCATCTCCACCTCGAAGGCTTCCGGCAGGGGGTTTTGCGCCAAACCCTCCAGCAGCGCGGCGTGCCGGGACATCTGGCGGCGCAGCCGGTCCATCGCCTCTTGCTTGGAGATGAATTGCAGCCGCTCGATTTCCGGCATCCGGCGCAGCTGGTCTTCCATCTGGGCGCGCTTTTCTCCGGCGATACCATCGTCCAGGTAGATCATCAGCCGAATTCCCTGGCGCCAGGTGTTCAGCAGGTCGCCGGCGTTGACGACAAACAGGGAAAAGGCCCCCACGATGATCACCGCCAGGGCGATGGTGACGATGGTGACGGCGTTGAGAAACCGGTTGTTGCGCATATCCTGGAGCGCTTTGCGCAGGTGCAGGTGCATGACCAGTTGCGTGTGCTACGGGTTAAGGGGATTGTGGTGAAATTCGGCCAGTCTGCCCGCCTCCAGCCGGATCACCCGGGCCGGGACGCTGCGGATCAGGTGGTGGTCATGGGTGGCCACCAGCACCGTGCCGCCGCGTTGATGAAACCGGGTGATCAGGTTCATCACGACGGCCGCCGAGGCACTGTCCAGGCTGCCGGTGGGCTCGTCGGCCAGCAGGATGCGCGGCTCTCCCACCAGGGCGCGGGCCACGGCCACGCGTTGCTGCTCCCCGCCGGACAAGCTGGGTGGCAGGGCGTCGCGGCGCTCCTCCATTCCCACGGTGCGCAAAACGGTGTTGACCCTGGCGGCGATGGCCCGGCGCGGCGCTCCGGCCGCCTCCAGCACCAGGGCCACGTTTTCGTAAACGCTGCGGGTGGCGATCAACTTGTAGTCCTGGAAAATGATTCCCAGCCGGCGCCGGAGCATGGGGATCCGGTGCCGGTCCATGCGCGCCAGGTTCATGCCGTCGACGATCACCTGGCCTTCGCTGGCCCGCAGTCCAAGGTACAGCAGCTTGAGCAGAGTGGTTTTGCCCGCGCCGCTTGGGCCGGTGATAAAGACGAAGGCGCTGGCCGGAATTTCCAACGAAATCTCGTCCAGGGCCTTGGCGGCGCCGTAGCGCCGCGTGACCCGAAAGAGACGGATGATGGCAGGTTGATCGGCTGCTTGCATCACTGACCGGCGCGCCGGTAAAGGCGAGCGCGTGCGCCTCCCGGCGGGGATTGACCGCCCGGGGATTCGTTGATATGCCAAGACAGAGTTCAAGGAGTGCCGTCACCGGTTTTCCTTGCTCAGAGCCTCCACTGAGCCCCGTAGACCCGCTTCTTCCGTTTCAGTGGAGGCTTTTTAATATCAAATCAGGTACTTAATATCAACCTTTTCCTTGGCCGGGCGTTTGTATGCGCGCCTGTGGGTGATTTCACCATGCGCAACGACCTGATCCAACTCCTGTGCGACAAATCCTTCAAGTACAGCGATACCCCGTCTTTTCGGCTCGTCTCCGGTCGCATGAGCCGCTACTACGTCAACTGCAAGCCCACCACGCTCCATCCGCTCGGGATGTACCTGGCCGGCCACCTGGTTTTCGAAGCCGTGGCGGATCTTGAGCTGGACGCGGTGGGCGGGATGACCTTCGGCGCGGACCCCATCGCCGTGGCCACCGCCTTCGCCTCCCAACTGCAACAGCGGCCGGTGAAGGCCTTCTCGATCCGCAAGACGCGCAAGGATCATGGCATCATCCGCTGGATCGAGGGGGACCTGGAGCCCGGAGCACGGGTGGCGGTGATCGAGGATGTGGTTACCACGGGCGGATCGACGCTTCAAGCCATAGCGCGCGCCCGTGAGGAGGGGTTGCAGGTGGAGCGGGTGGTGGTGCTGGTGGACCGCCAGGAAGGAGGCATGGACGCCATCCGCCGGCAGGTGCCGGACACGCTGGCCATCGTTAGCCGTGACGAACTTCTGGCCCATCTGGGCCGGGAACCCTTCGGGGACGATTAGCGGACGCTGGCCCTGCCAAATCATCGGGCGGCTGTCAGGGAAAATACGTGGCGCAGGCGTCGTCTGATTCCCAGGCACTTACCGAGGCCACCTGTACCGGTGCGTCGGCCAGCTGCTCGGCCAGCTGTTCGGCGATAAACCGCGCAATGTTTTCCGACGACGGCGGCTGCTGGCCGCCGAACCACTCCAGCTCGTTGAGGAAACAGTGGTCCAGGCGCTGGATGATTTCCCGCACATGGGCCTTGATCACGCCGAAGTCCATCACCACGCCGCTTTGATCGAGGGTTTTCCCGTGCACGCAGACCTCGATTTTCCAGTTGTGGCCATGGAGGTTTTCGCACTTGCTGGCCACCATCCGAAGTTGGTGGGCGGCGGCGAAGCGGGTGACGATTTTCAGTTCGTACATAGGAATTTTCTCTTCCGTGACGTGGCTGTCCTGCCGTCTCAGGGAGATCCTTCGTCGCCACGTTCCCCGGGACGACAGCGGCAGGGTCTTTGTCCGTCGTGCCTCAGGCCGTTTGCGCCAATGGCCGGCGCAAAGACTGGGCGAGGCAAGCGAGACACGCCGCCGTCAATTGGCGGCCTTGGCGCTTCCCTTGAACATGTTTTTCAGTTTGCTGCCCAGCTTGCTTTCCTCGATTTCGGCAAATTGTCGCAGCAGGTTTTCCTGCTTGCGGTTCAAGCCGGTGGGCGTGCGCACCAACACCTGCACAATCTGGTCGCCCCGGTCCCCGTTGCGCAGGGATGGGATGCCGGCGCCGCGGAAGCGGAAGACATCGCCAAACTGGGTGCCCTTGGGGATCTGAAGGGTTTTTTCACCGTCGATGGTCGGCACCTTGATCTCACCGCCCAGGGTGGCCTGAACCATCGACACCGGCACCTGGCAGATCACGTCGCGGCCTTCGCGCTTGAAAAAATCGTGGGGTTCGACGTGGACCACCACGTACAGGTCCCCCGGCGGGCCGCCACCGGCGCCGCTCTCGCCTTCTCCCGCAAGCCGCAGCCGGCTGCCGGTATCCACCCCGGCGGGAATCTTGACCGAAACGTGCCGCAGCGTCTTCACCAGGCCGGCGCCCCGGCAGTGATCGCAGGGGCGGGTGACGATCTGGCCGGTGCCTCGGCAGCGGGGGCAGGTGGTGCGCAGGGTGAAAAATCCTTGGCTGCGCGTCACCTGGCCGGATCCCTGGCACTGGGCGCACACCTCCGGCTGGGTACCGGGCTCGCAGGTCGTGCCGCCACACGCGGGGCACACTTCGCGCTTTTCCACCTCCAGTGACTTTTCCACGCCAAAGGCCGCCTCCATGAACGACAGGCGCAGGTCGTAGCGCAGATCGCTGCCCCGTTGAGCCCGGCCGCGGGCGCCGTGGTGGCGGCCTCCGCGGATGCCGAACAGGTCCTCGAAAATGCTGCCGAAGCTGGAAAAGATGTCCTCGAAACCGCCGAATCCGGTAAAGCCGGTGCCTTCCAGGCCCGCATGTCCGTACTGGTCGTAGATCTGCCGCTTGCGGGGATCGCGCAGCACCTCGTAGGCCTCGGCAGCCTCCTTGAACTTTTCTTCGGCGGCCGGGTCTCCCGGGTTGCGGTCCGGATGGAACTTCAGGGCCACCTTGCGATAAGCGCTCTTCAATTCGGCGTCGGAGGCTTGGCGCCCCACGCCGAGAATTTCATAATAGTCGCGCTTGCTGCTCATGAACGAATACCCGTTTGCCTGCGGTTGCCTCGTGTTGTGGGAGATGTGTCGCGCCGGGCGACAAGATCAGAAAATAATTGTCAAACATAAGGTTGAACCTTGCCGTGTCAACCGACGTAGGCCCGTCGCAGCACCGTGTCCTTGCGCCAGCGCCGGTCGTCGCGCCGGGGATAGGCGATGTTGTAGTGCAGCCCGCGGCTCTCCTTGCGGTGCAAGGCGCAGCGAACGATCAAGTCGGCCACCGTGGCGATGTTGCGCAGCTCGATCAGGGGCGGCTCGACCTTGAAGTTCCAGTAATATTCCCGGATCTCGTTGTTGATGTTTTCGATCCGGCGCTGAGCGCGCTCCAGGCGCTTGTCGGAGCGCACGATGCCCACGTAGTTCCACATGCAGCGGCGGATCTCGTCCCAGTTGTGCGAAACGACGATGCGCTCGTCGCTGTCGCTGGTGCCCACTTCGTCCCAGGGGGCCGGCGCGGGAGCGGCGCCGACATCGAAGCCGGCCAGGTCGGCGGCGGCCTGCCGGGCGGCCCGGTCGGCATAAACCAGAGCCTCGATGAGCGAGTTGCTCGCCAGGCGGTTGGCACCGTGCAGCCCGGTGCAGGCTGTTTCCCCCACCGCGTAGAGCCGCTGGATGTCGGTGCGCCCGAGCAGGTCGGTCACCACCCCGCCGCACATGTAATGGGCCGCCGGCACTACCGGGATCGGCTGGCGGGTCATGTCGAAGCCGAATTCGAGGCAGCGACGGTACAGGTTGGGAAAACGTTCCTTGATGAAATCCGCCGGCCGATGGGAAATGTCCAGGTAGACGGTGTCGTCGCCGCTTTGTTTCAGCTCGGTGTCGATGGCCCGGGCCACCACGTCCCGGCAGGCCAGCTCCTTGCGCGGATCGTAGCGTTCCATGAAGCGGCGGCCCGCCTGGTCCACCAGGACGGCACCCTCACCGCGCACCGCCTCGGAGATAAGAAAGTTCTTGGCCTCGGGGTGGTAGAGGCAGGTAGGATGAAACTGGACGAACTCGAGGTTGGCCACGGTGGCCCCGGCCCGGTAAGCCATGGCGATGCCGTCGCCGGTGGCCACGTCCGGGTTGCTCGTGTACAGGTAGACCTTGCCGGCGCCGCCGGTGGCCAGGAGGGTGATCCTGGCGGCGAAGGTCTTCACCTGTTGGGTCTGTCTGTCGAGCACGTAGGCGCCCAGGCAGACGTCCTCGTGGCCGGTGGTCACGGTGCCACGCTTCATGCGCGTCGAGCAGGTGATCAGGTCGATGGCCACGTGGTTTTCAAACAGCCGGATCCGCGGGTCCCGGTGCAGGTGATCCACCAGGACACGCTCCAGTTCCAGGCCGGTCATGTCCTGGGCGTGAACGATGCGCTTGCGGCTGTGCCCGCCTTCCTGGCCCAGGTCCAGGTTGTCGGCATCCTGGCGGCTCAGGTTGAACTTGACCCCGAGGTCGATGAGCTCGCGGATCCGTTCGGGGCCGTTTTTTACCACCTGTTCCACCACCTCCCGGTGGCATAGGCCGTCGCCGGCCTCCAACGTGTCCTGGATATGCAGGGCGAAGCTGTCCAGTTGGCCGAAAACCGACGCGATGCCGCCCTGGGCATGGGTGGTGTTGCTGTCCATCACCCCTTTCTTGGTTACCAGGGCCACGCTGGCGAAGGGGGAGACCTTCAGGGCGAAGGCCAATCCGGCCACGCCGCTGCCGATCACCAGGATGTCGGTTTGGATCATGGTCTCATCGTCATTCATGAAAAAGGTTTCCTCAGCCTTTCATGGGATTTTTCGTCGCAATGCGCCAGGCGTTGCCACCGATGGGGCAGGCGGATTGTTGTGGCGCGGCCAAGGCTTGTATTTGAAAAAATCGCCCCGTCGTGTCAAGAAGGACTTTAAATCAACAAAGGGCTGTGGTATTTTATTAAGTGTTGAATTTTAAGGAAATTTGTCTCGTATGATCGCCTACGATCTCAAGTGCTCCCAGGGCCACGTGTTCGAAGGTTGGTTCGACGACGAAGCGACCTTTTTGTCCCAGCAGCAGCAGGGATTGATTGTCTGCCCGATTTGCAACGACAGCTCCGTTGTGCGTATCCCGTCCACCTTCGCCATCCGCTCCGCGGCCGGTGGCCTCGGGCCCGAAGGCCGCGAGGCCGAATCGGCCTTTCGGCGGGTCGCCGATTTTATCTGCGACCATTTCGAGGACGTGGGCAGCGACTTTGCCAAGGAGGCCCTCAAGATCCATTACGGCGTCAGCGCGCCGCGCAATATCCGGGGATCGAGCACCCCGCAAGAGGAAGAAACCTTGCGGCAGGAAGGGGTCGCGTTTCTGAAGATTCCCGTTCCCGCAGCACCCGAGTCGGATGCCTGAGCGTCGAGCAAGCCCCGGAACCCGGTGTTGCGGCATTGCTGCCTATCCATGGCGCAGATGCCCGACGATATGGCCCAGTTCGGGAAAAATCAGCTCGCGGCAGGCCAGGCGGCAGGCCTTGAGGCTGCCGGGCAGGCAAAATACCACCGAGTCAGCGATAGTTCCGGCGGTAGCCCGCGACAGGATGGCGGCGCTGTCGATTTCTTCGAAACTCAGCTGGGCAAACAAGACCGCAAAGGCGGTCAATTCCTTGTCGAACAAGGGGCGCAAGGCCTCGATAGTGACATCGGCCCTTGCCAAGCCGGTGCCGCCGTCAACGATGACGGCGTCGGGGTGATACGTGGTCAGCGATTCGGTCAGGGTATGGGCGATGACGGCCGCATCGTCGCCGACGACCTGGTGGAACACCACGGTGTGCCCTTCAGCGGTGGCGGTTCGGGCGATCCAGCGGCCGCTTTCGTCCTCGGCGATCCCCCGGCTGCTGGACACGGTCAGGATCCCGACCCGCAAGTGGCGTGGGGCTTTGGCCTTGTGACGATCGGTTCCCATGGGACTCCTTTTTTGCCGGCGCGGTTTTCATGGCTTGGCCACCGGCCGTAGAAAGCGGTGTCAGGCCGCGGCCGGGATAAGAACCACCCGGTCCTGGCCGTCTTTTTCCGTCAGCAGGACATTGACGGTCTCGCTGCGCCGGGTTTCCACCACTTTGCCGACGTAGTTGGCCGTGATCGGCAGCTCCCGGTGGCCGCGATCCACCAGCACCACCAGTTCGATCCGCGCGGCCCGGCCAAAATCCATTAAGGCGTCCATGGCGGCCCGGACGGTCCGGCCGGTGAACATGACGTCGTCCACCAGCACCACTTGCTTGCCGTCCACCGAAAAAGGGATATCGGTGGCCTGCACCACCGGATGGTGGGTGATGCGGGTCCAATCGTCCCGGTAGAGGGTGATGTCCATGGTGCCGGTGGGAACCAGGGCACCCTCGATGGCCTCGATGATGGCCGCCAGGCGTCGGGCCAGGAACACGCCCCGAGTCTGGATGCCCACCAGGGCCAGATCCGCGGAGCCCTTGTGCACCTCGATGATGTTGTGGGCGATGCGCTTGAGAATCCGATCGATGTCCTGAGCGTCGAGCAGGGTGTGCACCGGCGTCATGGCCGCTCCTTTGGCGAAAAGGGCCGGATCTGCGGCCCCGCGGTTAAATACCCGATCACTAGTACACCACCGGCGTCCCTGTTCGCAAGCCCTGCGCCGAGGGCTCCGGCGGTGGAAGGAAAGCGGTTGATTTCACACCGGGCATTGCCTATATGGGGAGGCGCTGGCGGTCGGCGCTGTGCGGACTGCCGTTTCGGCAAGGAGCCTGATGATGCACACCGCTTGCACCGGGGTCATTCTGGCCGGGGGCCTCAACTCGCGCTTCGGCGGCCAGCCCAAGGGTCTGCTGGAAGTCGGCGGCCGGCGGATCATCGACCGGGTACTGGACGCTTTCGGCGAGGTGTTCGACCGGGTGCTGCTGGTGGCCAACGAGCCCCTGCGCTACCTGCCATGGGATCTGCAGATGGTCGCCGACATCCATCCGGTGCGCAGCTCGCTGGCCGGGTTGCATGCCGGGCTGTTCTACGCGCGGACGCCCTTTGCCTTTTTTTGCGCTTGCGACGTCCCGTTCATTCGTCCCGAACTCATCCGGGCGGTGGTGGAGCGGATTCGTCCGGATATCGACATCGTGATGCCCCGCAACGCCGTCGGCATTGAACCGCTGACGGCAGCCTATGCCCGCCGCTGCCTGGATCCAATCCAGCGCCAACTGGCGGCTGGGGACTTGAAAATTGACCGCTTTTTCAGTAAGATGCGAGTCCGTTGGGTTCCGGAGAACCAACTTCGGGCCGTTGATCCGCAGCTGGAATCCTTCATCAACGTCAACACGCCCGAAGACCTGGCCCTGGCCCGGCAACGGGCGACGGAGCAGGCTTCATGAACCTCGAGCAGCTGATCCAGGCCGTGAAACGGCACCCCGACTACGCCAGGGTGGGCATGATGCTCTGCCATGTGGGGGTGGTGCGGTCCACCTCCCGTGACGGGCGCCCGGTGACGGGATTGCGCGTGGCGGTGGACCGGGAGCGCCTGACGGCGGTCCTCGATGCCCAGCGGCAGCGGCCGGGAATCGTCGACATCCAGGTCGAGATCGCCGCTGACCGCGACCTGGCCGTGGGCGAGGAGGTGATGCACCTCGTGGTGGCCGGCGATATCCGGGAGCATGTGATCGAAACCCTTGCCGACACGCTCAACGCCGTCAAAGCCACCGTGACCCGTAAAACCGAGTATTTCGCGGATTGAGGCCGATGGCTGAATTTACCCATATCGACGCCGAGGGCCGGGTGCGCATGGTGGATGTGAGCGCCAAGGCACCCACGCTGCGCATCGCCCGCGCCCGGGGGGCGGTGGAGATGAACCCCGAGACGCTCGAGCGCCTGCGCGGCGGGGCCATCGCCAAGGGCAACGTGCTGGAGGCGGCCCGCATCGCCGGGGTCATGGCGGCCAAAAGAACCGCCGACCTCATTCCCATGTGCCACCCGTTGGCGCTCAGCCATGTGCGGGTCGATTTTGACTTCGACTTGGCGGCAAGCCGCATCGCCATCGAGGCCGAGGCGCGGCTGGTGGGCCCCACCGGCGTGGAGATGGAGGCCTTGACTGCCGTCGCCGTGGCGGCCCTGACGATCTATGACATGTGCAAAGCCTATGACCGGCAGATGCGCATCGTGGACATTTTCCTGGCCGAAAAGCAGGGCGGCAAGTCCGGGCATTTTATCCGCAGCGACGTACCGTCGGCTTGAGCCGGCGCGTACCGGTCGCATCTGGGGAAAGGAGCCGATTTCTGATGAACGGGTTGCTGCTCTTGGGGGTTTTGCTGTGCGTGGCGGCCGGCTGCATCGTGCTTTTCGAATCCATTGCGGCCATGATGAGCGTCGGAGAAATCGTCTTCGAGATGTCCAGCCCGGTGGATCTGCTGAGCGGTGCCGCCTTTGCCTGGATCGACCACATCCCGATGCTCTGGATCCAAAGCCTGCTCAACTACATCGTCACTCGCCCGGTCTGGCTGCTGGTGCTTTCCTTGGGTATTCTGTGCTTGCTCGCTTCCGGTTTCCGCAACCGATGAGTCTGCCTTCTCTCCGGCCACGGCTCTGGCTTGTCCTGCTCGCCATGGCCGTGGTCACCGCCTGCGTGCCCCGGCCGCCGGTCCCGCCGCCGCCGGACTTGGTGCTTGTTGAAGCGGATCAGGTGCCGGCGCTGGTGGACGACCAAGGCTACGACGACCTGGCCCGGGCCATCGCCCGGAGCCTGGCCTATCTCGGCCGGGTCCCGGCGGACCGGACGTATCAATTCGGGCCCGACACCTACGACCGCGACTGGATGATCCGCAGCCTGGAAGATTTCCAGGCGCTGATCGCCGCCGAACCCGACGCGGGGCAGCTGCGGCGGCAGATCGTGGCGCGCTACCGGGTGTACCGGTCCAGCGGGCGCGACGGTGAGGGCGAGGTCCTTTACACCGGCTATTATGAACCGGTCATCGACGGGTGCCGGCGCCCGGGCCAAGGCTGCCGCCATCCGGTCTACGGTCTGCCGGAGGATCTTCTGATCATCGACCTGTCCCCCTTTGGCGAGCGATTTGCCGGCCAGCGCATCGTGGGCCGCCTCGCCGGCAACACCGTGGTTCCATATCCGGACCGCCGCGCCATCGAGGTGGAAAACGCCATTTCAGGCAAGGCCCCGGTGCTGGCCTGGGCCGCCGACCCGGTGGACCTGTTTTTCCTGCACATCCAGGGTTCGGGCCGGATTCGGCTCGAAGACGGCGGCAGCCTGGGGCTGCGCTACCGGGCCACCAACGGTCGGCCTTACCGCAGTATCGGCGGGCTGCTCATCGAAACCGGGGAAATTCCCCGGGAGAAAATGTCGATGCAGGCCATCAAGGCCTACTTGAGGGCCCATCCCGAGCGTTGCAGCGAAGTGTTGGCCCACAATCCGAGCTATGTGTTTTTTGAAACCAGCCAGGAGGGTCCCGTGGGCAGCCTGGGCGTTCCCCTGACGCCAGGACGTTCGCTGGCCACCGACCCGAGTTGCTTCCCCCGGGCGGCCCTCGCCTTTGTCCAATGCCGGAAGCCCCTGCTGGCCGCCTCGGACCGCATCGACCAATGGGTCCCCTTCGGCCGCTTCATGCTCAATCAGGACACCGGCGGCGCCATCCGCGGCCCCGGCCGGGCCGACCTGTTCTGGGGCAGCGGAGCGTACGCCGAGCTGGCCGCCGGCCACTTGAAGCACACCGGCGCCCTCTACTTTTTTGTGCTCAAGCCTTCGTGAAACCATGAACGACCCTGCGGCTAGGACCTCCTGCGCTGGTGGCGAAACGGTGAAAATCGGGTATATCGACCTTGGGTCGATCCCGCCGGTTGGGCCGCCGTCGGCCAACGCGGCGGCCATCAGAATTGAATCTCTGGGGGGCTGGTTGATGAAATGACCGATTCAGCGCCAGCGTCACCGGCGGCGGAGGCAGGCGGGAATATCGAGCTGCTCGAAGCCTTGCGCCGGGTTTTGATTCGTAGCGCCATCGTCGCCGTGGTTTTCGCGGCGGGTGGATACTATATTGCCGAACCGGTGCTGGTGCGGCTGCAGGCGATGACCGGGGTGGAGATGGTGGCCTACGGCTTGCCGGATGCCTTTTTTTCAATGCTCAAAATGGCCCTGGCCATGGGGTTGGTGGCGGGAATGCCCTATACCTTCTACGGCCTGCTGTCCATTTTGCCGCGTTTTTTTCCCGGCTTTCGGCGCCGGCTGCTCTTCGGCTTCTGGATCGCCGCGGTGCTGCTGTTTGCCGGCGGGATTTTCTTTTGCCTCAAGGTGACGCTGCCCTACGGCATCAAATTTCTCCTCGGGTACGAAAGTCAGCACATAGCCGCGCTGATTTCCGTCAAACGTTTCGTCTCTTTTTGCCTGTGGATGTTTCTCGGCTTCGGTCTCATTTTCGAGCTGCCCCTGGCGATGATCCTCCTGGCGCGCATCGGCCTGGTGAAAGCCAGGCAGCTCGCCGGCTACCGGCGCTACGCCGTCCTGGTGATTTTCATCGTCGCCGCCGTCCTCACCCCCACCCCGGACGTTCTCAACATGACCCTTATGGCCGCCCCCCTTTACCTGCTGTTTGAAATCGGACTGCTCGGAATGCGGTTCTGGTCCTCCTGATCATCGCTGGTGGCCGACGGCCAAAATCGGTGTTACGGCCTGGCCGCCGGCAGAGGGCGGGCCACTCCCGTTGCCGGTTGTTGGGCGCGCGGACGGGGCGCCGGGCGTTTTTCCAGGGCTTGGGCCGCGGCGTTCTTTTCATAAAAGCAGGCCGGCTCGTAGCGCCAACCGGCGGCCAGGCGGGCCTCTTCCTTCTTCAGGCAGCGGTAGATCCAGCGACCGATCACCGGCGCCACCAGGCGGGTGCGGGCGCCGAAGGTCTCGTTCAGGTTCTTGAGCAGCCGGTCCATTCGGGCGAAATGCGTCGGGTCGTGGCGGTAGTAGCGCCGCATGGCCCAGACAGCGCCGGCATAGGTGGTGCGCAAGGGGGCCGCCTCGCGGGCATAGCGCCGACGCACGCGCGCATCGGGCCAGTTGCGGTAGCGGCGCCACCCGGCAAGCTGGGTGCGGATCAACCGGGCCAGGCTCGGCCCGTTGACGGCAAAATCCCGGGTGAAAGCCTCCACGAGGTAGTGTTCCTCGGCGCCGTCGCGGATGTGGGGGTGGCGGTAGTTGAAGCGGTACTGGCCGTGGGTGTCGGCGGGGGGGAGCTGGGTTTCCGGCAGCAGGGTTTCGTCCTGCTGGCGCTGGGCGTACAGCGGCGTTCCCGGAAGGGCGGTGTAGAGCATGAACTGGTGGAAATCGGTGGCATGGTCCACTGCTGCGTCGATGACCGCGGAGATGTTTTCCGGGCAATGGTGGTCCAGGCCGATGATGCTGGAGCCCAGCACCCGGATGCCGTGGGACTGGAGGGTTTTGACCAGGGCGCGAGTGTCCACGTGCTCCAGCTTGCGGTAGCCGCTGTGGTCGCCTTCGATGCCCATCCAGACCCACCCGATGCCCAAACCCACCAGGTCCTGGATATCGTAGGAACACAGCACCCGGGCCGACGAGAAGACGTCCAGGCTCCAACTCTTGTCGTTGGCCCGCATCAGTTCCAGCAGCCGCAGGGCCCGCTTGCGGTGCAGGAGGAAATTTTCGTCCAGCACGAAAAAGGACTGGACCTTGAGCTTGGCCTCCAGGCTTTCCATAACCTCGAAGAGTGCATCGCCGGTGTCGAAAAAATTGACGAAATGCCCCTTGCCGCCGAACAGGGCCGAGGTGGAGCAAAAGTTGCAGCCCACCGGGCAGCCCACCGAGGGAATGAGGATGGCAGCGGTTTCGCCCGGCTTGTCTGGGAGGGTGATGCCCAGGATGCGCGTGCCGAAGGCCGAAGAGGCCGCCGGGTGGCGTACCGGCGCATCGGTGGGCTGGCCGAGGAAGCTTCTCAACCAGGCGATACCCTCGCCGCGGACGATGTGGTCGGCGTCGATCCGGTCGGCCAGGTCCGGCTTGGCGGCGATATGGCCGCCCACCACGATGGTCGCCCGGGGCTGGTGCTTGCGGATCAGGGCGCACATGGCCTGGACTTTCACCAGGTTGGGAAGAATGGCCGTGATGCCGATGACGTCGTAGGTGTTAGTTTTTATCTCCTGGATAAATCTCTCCCGGTCAGGGAAATCCAGGACGGTGCAGGGGGCGTCGATGTTGGCCTGGAGCATGAGCAGGTTGAAAGAGCGGTGAAACATGCGCAGGGAGAAGGCCCCCTGAACCCGGGTGACCTGGTTCTGGTAAAGCTCCATGGGGTTGATGGCCCGGCTGCCGTAGTCGTCGTTCCGGGCGAAGGGCCCGAAGACGCTGGTCAGCAGGATCCTGGCCTTGAGGCCTTTGGGGTGAATGGGGGTGTCGACTTTCATGGTTGGCTCCTTGGCGATGGGAAAAAGCGGGGTGCGAAATTTCTCTCGGGGGTGCCCGAAGAGAAGGCGCGTGATATGGTGAGACTAGGCCTATCCGGGGCCGAAATCAAGCGCAACACACTGCTTTTACAATTCATTTACACTACGCAGGGACGATCCAGGCCAAGGGGCGGCCGTTGACAGGCTGCCGGGATGGTGTTACAGAGACCTGCGTGGCGGAGGGTGCCAAAGAGGCTGCATTTCCGGCTGTCCCGTCCCGGCCAACGTCATGCCAACGGACCATTGCCGTCCTGCTGCAACAACGGTTTCAACTCGATTCAACGCTCGGTGTCAGAATGCCCGCACAGGGAGGCTGTTGCGCCCGTTTTACCATAGGCACGAAGCGGACAATGGGCGCGCATCGTTGATCGTTGGGAGTTTCTGGGTTTGAATTCAACTTACGTGGAGGTGACCAAATGGCCGATGCTTACATCAACATTTTTCTGGATGATGAGAAAATCAAGCAGCTCGAGGCAGCGGGCTTGGCGGACCAGGTCAAGACCATCGACGGCAAGCAGGCAATCCAGGTGGCCATGACGTCCAAGGACCAGAAGAAGCTGGTCAAGGGATTCCCGGGGCTGGAATTCGACGCTTCCAACGCCTGCGTGCTGCCTGAAAAAGGCGAAGAAACGTTGTGGAATATCGTCTGCGACATGAAAAGCCTTGATGTGATGAAGTTTGCCATCACCAAGCTCTACAACCCCCTGGCCGGCCGTGACGTGTTCGGCCGGGGCAGCACCGGCGGCCGGTAACTTTTTCGCCCTCATGCGCCAGGGATGCTTTTCCGTTGCGCCCGCCAAGGTCGTTTGCCCTTGGCGGGCGCCGTGTTGAGAGCCTCGTTGAGTTGTTCAAGGAAGTGAGGGGATCGCCGTGAAGGGATTCGGCAGCGTCGAAGACACCCGCCGGGCGCTGGAGGCCGTGGGCTACATCTGCACACCGCAGATCGCCACGGTGGTGTTTCTGGCGGCGGCTACCGACAAGCCGCTGCTGGTGGAAGGGCCGGCCGGGGTGGGCAAGACCGAGCTGGCCAAGGCGGTGGCCGAGAGCCTCGGCCGCCGCATGGTCCGCCTGCAGTGCTACGAGGGGCTCGACGAGGCCAAGGCCCTCTACGAGTGGGAGTACGCCAAGCAGCTGCTCTACACCCAGATCGTCAAGGAGAAGGTGCGTGAGCTGATCGGATCCGCCGCTTCCCTGTCCGAGGCCGTGGAGCGCATCGCCGCCGAGGAAAGCGCCTTTTTCTCCGAGCGCTTCATGCTGGCGCGGCCCCTGCTCAAGGCCATCACGGCGGCCGATCCCGTGGTGCTGCTGATCGACGAGGTGGACAAGAGCGACCCGGAGTTCGAGGCGTTCCTGCTGGAGCTGCTCAGCGACTTCCAGGTCACCATTCCCGAGCTGGGCACCCGCCGGGCCGTCAGCATACCGCTGGTGGTGCTTACCTCCAACAGTTTCCGCGACATGAGCGACGCCCTCAAGCGCCGTTGCCTGCACCTGTACATCGACTATCCGCCCCCCGACCAGGAGCTGGCCATCGTGCGCAGCAAGGTGCCGGGCCTGACCGAGGCCCTGGCCCGGCACATGGTGGCGGCCATGGGGCGCATCCGCTGCCTCGAGCTGAAGAAAAAACCGAGCATTTCAGAAACCCTGGATTGGGCCCGGGCCTTGATCGCCCTCCAGCTCGACACCCTGTCGCCCGAGGTGGTCGAGGCCACCCTGGGGGTGATTTGCAAGCACCGCGATGATGCGCGTCAGGTGGCGCAGCAATCCGGCCAGGTGGCCGGCTCGGCATAACCCCGTTCGGATCCAGCGCCAAGGCGCCCCATGGTTCCCCTGATTCTCGATTTTGTCGCCTGCGCCCGGGCCGCCGGGCTGCGGGTTTCCACCGGCGAGGTGCTCGACTGCCTCTCGCAGGCCGGGCGGATCGACCCGCTGGAAGAAAGCCAGTTCTGTGCCCTGCTGCGGGCCAACATGGCCAAAAGCCGGCTTGAACAGGAGCGCTTCGAGCGTATCTACCACCTCTACTTCCACGAGCTGCGCCGGGAGATCGGTGATTCTTCGGTCTCCATTGCCGCCCAGAGCGAAGAAATCGGCGCCCAGGTCCGCGCCATGGATCCCGCCGATCCCATTCCCGGGGCGGTGGCCGATTTTCTCGACGGCGACCCCACCGCCTACCTCCAGTTGCTGCGGCAGATCGACAGCGAGGGGGACAGCCAGCGCCTGGGGCCGGGCGCCAACCTCGGATCTCTGGTACGCCGATTGCCTGTGCTGGCGGCCCTTGAGCGGGCCCGCGCCATCGTGGACGGCTATCTGGAAACCCATCGGCGCAAGCTTCACTGGGAGACCCGGCGCGAGATCGAGCGTCACCTGAGCCAGCGGCTGGCCAGCGCCCGGCGCCTGCTCACCGAAACGGACCGATCCACTGTTGCTCCCCGGCCCTTCCGAAAAAATATCTCGGAGCGCCGGGACCAGCTGAGTCAGCGGGCCTTTTCCGGTCTGAGCCCGGCCGAAGTGGAGCAGATGCGCCAGGTGGTCGCCCGGCTGGTCAGGAAATTGAAGGACGCCATCGGGCTGC
Organism: Desulfobacteraceae bacterium; assembly: GCA_011042305.1. Taxonomy (GTDB): domain Bacteria; phylum Desulfobacterota; class Desulfobacteria; order Desulfobacterales; family UBA2174; genus UBA2174. The sequence continues at coordinate 7,889 of DQXI01000177.1, read as the reverse complement.
GCCACGCCGCGCGAACCCGGGGACTGCTGGACGTCCCCAAAACCCTCCGGCGGGCCGGCCGCTACCAGGGGGTTCCCCTGGAGCTGCGTCATCGCCGCCGGCCGCCGCGCAAGGGCCGGGTCATGGCCCTGTGCGACCTGTCCGGTTCAGTGTGGTCGGCGGCCCGCTTCATGCTCAACATGCTCTATGCCCTCCAGGACTGCTTCGACCGGGTGCGCAGCTTCGTCTTCGTGGCCGGCCTGGTCGAAGTCACCGACTTCTTCGATCGTTACGACATCGACCGGGCCATTGCCAAGGTGCTGACGGACACCGAGCTGGCCTACGAGGCGGCCACCGACTACGGCCTGACGCTGCGCCAGTTTCGGGCCGCCCACATGGACGCGGTCAACAAGAAGACCACCGTGATCATCATCGGCGACGGTCGAAGCAACTATGGCAATCCCGAGGTGGGCATCGTCGCGCAGATTCGCGACCGCTGCCGGCGCCTGATCTGGCTCAATCCCGAAAGCGAGGCCTTCTGGCATACCGGCGACAGCGAGATGCGCGCTTACATGCCGCTGTGCAACGAGGTGAGGCCCTGCCAGAACCTGGATCAATTGTCGGATTTCATAAGAGACCTGGTTTTATAGCCAGTGGCGGGCGAAAAATGCCCGGTATGCGCCGCCGCCCGGGGGAACCATGAATGGCGCGTTGCCGGATTTGACGTTGACGGCCAGGCGTTGATCATTATAATAAGAATCATTAACCGGTGATCCTGGAAAGGACGCCGGATTTTCTTGGCATACAGTCGAGGCGACCCCCATGCGTTTTCTGCTCTACAATATCCGCTACGGCGCCGGCATCGGCCGGCGGGTGCATTTCCCCTTTCCCTTCAGCGGCTATCTGAAAAACACCGAGACCCAACTCGATCGCATCGCCGGTTTCATCCGTGACCAGCGGCCGGACATCGTCGGCCTGGTGGAAGTGGACACCGGCTCTTTTCGCGCCAATGGCGAAAGCCAGGTGGCGGCCATTGCCGGGCCGCTGTGCCACCGGCAGGTCTGTCGCAGCAAGTACGGGCTGGATTCGCTGGCCGGCCGGCTGCCGCTGCTCAGCCAACAGGCCAATGCGGTGATGACCAACCGCGCCATCCTCGGCCACACCTTTCACTATCTCAACCATGGCATGAAGCGCCTGGTGATTGAAGTGCGCCTGCCGGAGTTGACCGTCTTTCTCGTTCACCTGGCCCTCAAGTATCGGCCACGCCAGCAGCAACTGTTCGACTTGGCCGCCATCGTCGCCCGGAGCCGCGGCCCGGTGGTGGTGGCCGGGGATTTCAACGTGTTTCGCGGCGCAGGCGAGCTGGCCCCTTTCCTGGCGGCCACCGGGCTGGTGAGCGCCAACCTCCAAGGGCTGCCCTCCCACCCCAGCCGTGCGCCCCACCGCCAGCTGGATTTCATCCTGCACAGCCCCGGGCTACGCTCCCTCGATTTTCAGGCACCGTCGATCCCGTACTCGGACCACGTTCCCTTGATCTGGGATTTCGAGATCGGCGGCGAGGACTACTGTCGGGCGGCGGCCTGACCACTTTGGCCACCCGATCCTTGAAACCTGGAACCGGCGGGGAAAGGCGCGTCGCTGGCCATCCATGATGCGGCGCATCGCCGGCGGGATTCTCTATGCCTTGCCGGCGTTGACCAGCCGGGCGAAGTGCTCGAAACTGCGGTCGTAGGTGCGTTCGGCGTCTTCGGGAAAGCAGCAGGCGGGAAGCTGGCGCATCCGCAGGTGGTACTGGATGCACTCGCAGCAGATCCCCTTGCGGCGGCACGGTTCGTAGGTGCAGTTGCAGCGTTCGAGGTTTTCCTCCTGTCGGCATTGCATCGATGGCCTCCTTTGGATCTTGATTTGTATGGCGCGAAGGGCGCCCCTCGGCCAAGGGGCACGAAACATTCATGGATGCCAGTTTTTCAGCGACGGATCAAGTGCGCTCGGCCGGTGCCGGCGGTAGCCAGAACGGCGTCCCGGTGCCGGGCGGGGTCTATCTGTGCCAGGTGAACGAAATGGTTTCCTGCGGGGCGTGCTGCGGGCTTTACAACGTGGCGGATGCGTCCCGGCCGGCCCTGGAAGCGATGTTGGCCCGGCGCACGACGCGGTTTTCCCGTCTGCCGCGCCAGATGGAGGCCATCTTGGCCTTCGGCGAGCAAACCGCCGCCGTGGAGGGACAGCCTCGGCCCTACCCGGATTTTCATCACTGTCCGTACCTTGGGCTCATCGGCGAGGGGCGCACCCGGGTGGGCTGCCTGCTGCACCCGCTGGCGGCCGGCAACCAGGGAGTGGATTTCCGGGGGTTGAGCGAGTACGGCGGCATGGCTTGCCGGATCTATTTCTGCCCGTCCACTCGCCGGCTGCCGGGGCGCTACAAGGCGATCCTGCGAATCTGTTTTGACAACTGGTATGACTACGGTCTCGTGGTTACCGAACGGCACTTGGTGGCCGCGCTGCTGGCGGAAGTGGAGCGTTGCCTGGGCCAGCCGCTGGACCCTGGGGCGCTGGTCCGGCGGCCGGCCCAGGCCGCGGCCCTGGGCGCCCTGCTGGCCATCAAACGCGATTGGCCCTTTCGGCACCCATCCACTGGCCACCTGTGCCACGACCTGTTCCGGGACGACGGCGGCCAACGGGGGCCGGCAGGCATCGAAGCGCAGGATTTTCACACCATTGTTTTTCGGGCCCTCGAATCCCACCTGGAAACGGCCGAACGGCTCGCCGCGGCCCGGGCCGAGGTAGACCGCCGGCTCGCCGCAGCCGTCAGGGCGCTGTCGCCTTGAACGATGCCGTAGCCGAGGCCAAGGCGGGTGGTCCGGGTCTTCTCAGGGCCTGTTTCCCACTTGACCTGGAACTCGATTTCCTCGGCGTTGCCCTCGCGTTCGTGTTCGATGTTGTAGACGGCTCCGGCGTCGGAAAAATGGACTGACGGTAGTCGGAAAATGCTGATCGGAGCGCCAAGATCCGCTCTTTGACGGCCAGGGAGACGCTTGCCGGCTCTTTCTTGCGCCTGAATCGCTCAAATTAGGATCTAAATTGTCTCCGGAAGCGCCAGACACCGAAACCAAACACCAGGCTACCGAGCAGGCTGAGGCCAAGCAGGGAGTCCCATAGAATCCCGATCCCCGCTCCCTTCAGCAGAATGTCATAGGACACCTCGATGTAGTAATAGAGCGGGGAGATATACATGGCCTGGCGAATACCCACCGGCATGGCCTCGGGTGGTGTCCAGGCCCCGGACAGGAGAATGATCGGCATCATGATCATGATGATCATCATGGCGGCCTGGGCAAGGTTGCGGCTCATGGTCGAGACAAACAGGCCGAGCCCTGACATGGTAAAGGTGTACATGGCCGTCACCGCAAAGAAAAGCGGCAAGCTGCCCTTCATGGGCGCATGGAAAATTCCTTTTATGACCAGGGTGAGGCTCAGCGCCGTTCCCAGCAGGATAACCAGGGTCATGGCCACGACCTTGGGCAGCAGGATTTGTACCGGTGTCAGCGGTGAGACCAGAAGTTGCTCGATGGTGCCGCGTTCCTTTTCGCGCACAGCGGCTGCGGCGGGCAGCATCATCGCCAGCACGGTAATCACGGTCAGCAGTTCGGAGATGGACATGAACCAGGAATCCTTCTGATTCGGGTTGTACCAGACCCGGTGGCGGTCGACGAACATAGGCACGGCAGCAAGACCTTCAGCGGTCAGCCCCATGCGCTGCAACGCCGCATCAAATCCGTATTGTCCGATGATCTGTCCACTGTAGCTTGCCGCAAGGGTCCCGAGGACCGTGTTGCTGGTATCTATCCGTACCTGCACCTCCGTCGGCCTGCCCTGGATCAGGTCGTGCTGAAACCGGGGCGGGATGTCCAGCACCATCAGCGCCTTGCCCTGGTCCAGCAGCCGGATTCCTTCCTTCTGGTCCAGAATTTCACCACCCAGTTGGAAATAAGGCTGCTGGAAACGATAGATCAGCTCACGGGATGCCGGGCTGTGGTCTGCATCATGAACCACGACGGTCGCTTTACTGAGATCCATCTTGACTCCACCTGCCATCATGATGTCGAGGGTGAACAGATAGAGCACCGCCAGCACCAGCAAGGTATCGCGCGCAAGCTGCAGCAATTCTTTGCTCGTCATGGCGGCCATTCTCGACCACCACAAATAAATGGATCCGCTGCTGTTCCATGTGGAATGAGTCATGTGCGAACCCTCTTGTGAAACAGCAGGTAGGCAGCTATCCACAATACACTGGAATAAAACAGCAGGGCGCCCACCCGGCCCCAGAGCTGCCCCATGCCGATACCCTTCAGAAAACTCCCGAGAGCAATATCGGTATAGTACATGGCCGGAAACAGGTGGGCCTCAAATTGCGAGGCGGCATCCATCGAGGCAATCGGCACCAATAGCCCTGAATAGAGCACCGCCGGAACGATGGTGACGACCACCGTGATCATCATGGCCGCCACCTGGGTGCGGGCGAACAGGGAAACCAGGAGCCCGATGCCGGTGGTACAACTGACATAGATCACCGAGGCCAGGAAGAAGAACAGCGGATCGCCTTTGAACGGCGCGGCAAACACCAGCACGGCCATCAACCAGAGGATGATTACATTGATTATGGAAATGCCCAGATAGGGCAGCAGCTTGCCAACCAGAAACTCTGCCCGGGTCACAGTGGAAGAGTAGATGTTATAGATGGATCCGTTCTCTTTCTCACGCACTACCCCAAGTGCGGTGAGAAAGGGTGGAGTCATCAACAGGATGAACATCATCATGGTTGGCGCAATGGACCAGAGGCTCTTGATCTCCTGGTTGTACAGGTAGCGAAGCTGCACCTTCACCGGTTCTACCAGAGCAGCCGCCTGTCCGGGCGGCACGCCCATTTTCCGGCTGATAAAACCTGCCAGCAGCTTGCCGTTGAAGGCGTTGTTGATGGCGATGACATAGCCTTTGCTGGTCGATGTGCGAAATGGAAAGGTGCCATCGATGAGGGATTGCACCGCCACCGGCCGGCCTGCCTTCAGGTTTTCCTGGAAATTCGGTGGGACGATGATTGCAAAGCGGATCTTGCTGTCCGCCAGCAGGGGTTCAAGTTCCCGTTCGCTCTGCACATGGCCCTTGTAGTCGAAATAACGGGAGTCCATGAATAGATGCAGATAATCCCGGCTCATGGCCGTGCGATCCTGATCCAGGACGGCAAAGGGTATATTTTCCACATCCAGTTTGATGCCGTAACCAAAGATCAGCATCATGGAGACAGGGACGATGAAGGCGAGGGAGAGGAAGAGACGATCACGCAGGATCTCGCGCCATTCTTTATAAGCGAGCGCTTTAATACGTGTTGGCTTCATTGAGAACGTGCCTCCTTTTCCCGCGCCATGACGCGATAGACAAAGACATCCTCCAGGCTTGGAATGCGGGGGGTGATGTCCAGCAGGGAGATGCCCTGTTGCGTCAACCGGGACTCGATCTGTTGGCGGGCCTGTTGCGGATCTTTTGCCAACAGGTGAATACGTCTGCCGAACAGGGCCACTCCCGCGAAACCGGCCTGCTCCAGTGCTTTCAAAGCCCTCAGCGGCCGATCGGTGGCAATATCCAGCAGTTGCCCTGCCTCTTGCTGCAAGGCCTGCTTCATTTGGACCGGCGAGGCGTCGGCGATGATGCGGCCGGCATACATCAGGGCCACATGATCACAGTGTTCCGCCTCACTCATGTAGTGGGTGGTCACCAGAATCGCCACCTGTTCCACACGCGCCATCTGCACCAGGATATCCCAGAAACGACGTCGTCCGATGGGGTCCACACCCGATGTTGGTTCATCCAGGAACAGCACCCGCGGCCGGTGCACCAGGGCACACCCCAGGGCCAGCCTCTGGCGGATACCCATCGGCAGTTTTCCGGCCAGACGGTCTTCGACACCCTGCAATCCGGCCATTTCGACAACCCAGTCAATACGTTGTTTGAGCTGGCTACGTGGCACGGCGTAGATGCGTGCGTAAAGGCGGATGTTCTCCAGCACCGTCATGTCCTGATAGAGGGAGAACGCCTGGGACATGTAACCGATGTGCTCCTTGATGGCCTGGCGGGCGCGGCGCATGTCGGCACCGGCAACCTGACCCTGCCCGGCGGAGGGCGGAAGAATGCCGGTGAGCATCTTGATTACCGTGGTCTTGCCGGCGCCGTTGGCGCCGAGCAGTCCGAATATTTCACCTTGAATGACCCGGAAACTGACCTGATCCACGGCACGGAAGATGCCGAAGTCGCGCGTCAGGCCACGCGCCTTAATGGCAACCTCGTCGCTGGCCGGCGGCTCGGCGAGCGGAGTCCCTGCCGCCCCTGCCGCAGGTTGCCCGGCCAGCTTGCGCTGACGCAACAGGGCCACGAAGGCATCCTCAAGCTCGGAATCAACCGCCTGGATTGCCTCGACAGACAGATCGTCCAGCGATGCCGCCACCTGCTCTCGCGCCGCCTTGGAAGAGACCCCGTCCACAAATGTCCGAAGAACCGGGCCGACCGCTTCCACCTGTGGATATTTTGCCTTGAGCCGGCGCAAGGCCTCGATCTGGGGTTCGACTGTGACCTCCACCAGGCTGCCGGGCACGGCCTGACGAATCTGATCCGGTTCCCCTGCTGCCAGTACTCGTCCTTCATACATAAGGGAGAGTCGCTGAAAACGGGTGGCTTCATCCATGTAGGCGGTAGAAACCAGGGCTGTGATGCCCCTCTCGCGCAACAGCTCAGCAAGAATGGCCCAGAAATCCCTTCTTGATACCGGATCGACACCAGTGGTGGGTTCGTCCAGAATCACCAGCTCGGGTTCGTGGATCAGGGTGCAGGCCAGGCCCAGTTTCTGCTTCATGCCGCCGGAGAGCTGTTTCATGGGGCGATCCCGGAACTCTTCCAGCCGCGTCATGGCCAAAAGTTGGCGCTTACGCTGCGCGAGCAACCCGGGCGGCACCTCGCGCAACTGGGCGAAGAAATCGATATTCTCTTCCACCGAGAGTTCCGCGTAGAGATTGAGCCCCAGCCCCTGGGGCATGAATCCGATTCGCCCTTTGACCCTTTCCGCTGCCGCTTCGGAATCTATCCTGATGCCGAACACCTGCACCTTTCCGCCTTCAAAAGAGAGGACGCCGGCGATGGCTTTCATCAGGGAGCTTTTGCCGGCGCCGTCCGGGCCGATCAGGCCATAGATCTCACCGGGCTGAATGCTCAGGTCCACGCTGTCCACTGCCACCTGATTGCGATAGCGCTTGCAGAATCCCCGGACTTCGACAACAGGGTAAACCGGCATTTCTGCTACCAGCGCGGCTTGGCCCATGGCGTATCCTCCTGCCAGCGAATTACGGCATCAGCGGGCAGCCCCGGCGTTAGACGATGCTCCGGGTTCGCATCCAGGTAGAGCTTGACCGCATAGACCAGCTTTACGCGCTCATCCGGGGTCTGTACCTCTTTTGGCGTAAACTCGGCCGTAGAGGAGATATAACGCACAGTAGCGGAAAAGGGAGTATCCGGAAAGGCATCGGTATAGATCCGGGCAGGCAGCCCCAGACGCAGCTTGCCGATCTGTTTTTCCGGCACATAACACTTGAGATAAAGGCGATCCAGATCGACAATATCGAATAAGGGACTGCCGGCTACAATCACCTCGCCGGTATCCACTATTCGGGTAGTGATCATTCCTGTTGCCGGCGCATAGATGGTCAGATCTTCAAGTACGCTTTGTGTCTCGGCCAGAGCCGCTTGCGCCTGTTTCAACTGCGCCTCCAGGGCAGACACCTGGCTTTCCTTGGTCTTGACCCGGTCCCAGCCCAATTCAGCCTCGGCCAACTTTTTTTTTGCCCGGGCCAATGCCGCCCGGGCTACTACAT
>DQXI01000137.1 GCA_011042305.1 Desulfobacteraceae bacterium | reverse complement strand
CTACCGCAAGCTCCACGCCGCGCCACCCGAAGAGGGTATCCTGGCCCCCGGCAATGCGATCCCCGTGTTTGATGCCTGCGGGGTGCGTTTCGGCATTCAACTCTGCTACGACGCCCATTTTCCCGAGCTGGCCACCTGCATGGCCCTGGCCGGCGCCGAGGTGCTTTTCGTGCCCCACGCCTCGCCCCGGCTCACCCCCCGCGCCAAGTTGACTTCCTGGCTGCGCCACCTGCCGGCCCGGGCCTTTGACAACGCCGTGTTCGTCGTGGCCTGCAACCAGACCGGGGTAGGCGGCAGTGGGTTGACTTTCCCGGGCCTCGCCCTTGTCCTGGGACCCGACGGCAAGGTGTTGGCCAAGCGGGTTTCCGCGGCCGAAGGGCTGCTGGTGGCGGATCTCAAGGCCGAGCGCATCGAGGCCGTGCGCGCCCACCGGATGCGTTATTTTCTTCCCCGGCGCCGCCCGCATCTCTACCGGCCGGTATGTCGCTCCTGAGCCTCAAAAAAAACCGGTCGGCCGCCCCGTTGCGGAGCGCCGACCGGTCTTTTGGGGTCCGGAGTTGCAATGAAACCGATTAGTTGGCCTCGCTGATGGCCTCAGTCAATTCGGGCATGAACTCGAGGATGTCGGCCACGATACCCACATCGGCAACCTGGAAAATCGGTGCCTTGGGGTTCTTGTTGATGGCCACGATGAACGGGTTGCCCTTGATCCCGCCCAGGTGCTGGAACGAGCCGCTGATGCCGCAGGCCAGGTAGACCTTCGGTTTGACGGTCTGGCCCGAGGTTCCTACCTGGCGCGATTTTTCCAGCCACTTGGCGTCCACGATGGGCCGCGAGCAGGAGACCACCGCGCCCATGGCCTTGGCCAGCTCTTCGGCGATCTCGATGTTGTCCTGGTCCTCGATGCCGCGGCCGATGGACACCAGCACGTCCTCCTTGGTGATGTCCACGTCGCCCACCTCGGCAGCCACCACTTCGATGAAGCGCCGCTTGGCGGACAACTCGCCAATCTCCCCGGACTTGTCCACCACTGCCCCCGAAACGCCGGACTCGGTGGCGGCAAAGACCCCGCCCCGGGGCGTCAGCACCGCCCCGCCGCTGATATCGGCCGTCACATGGGTGCTCACCTGGCCGCCGAATTCCTGGCGTACCAATTTCAACGTCTCTCCGTCGACGCCTTCGATGTCGGCCACGTCCGGCACAAAAGCCGCATCCATCTTGATGGAAAGCCCCGGTGCCAGGTCCATGCCGAAGGTGTCGTGAGCGATAAGCACGATGCTGCCGGACGGAACCGCCTTGACCAGCAGCGGCCGCACCAGTTCTGCATTGGGATAGGCGAGGGCCGGGTTGTCGAACTTCCATACCTCGTTGTAAGCCTTGGCCATTTCGTTGGCCACGGCATCCAGTTCCGCCCCATGGCCGGTAACGATGGCCGTGACGGAGGCCGCCGGATCGATTTTCTTGGCGGCGGTGAGCAGTTCAAGGGCCGTATCGTCGGCCACGCCGTCTTTGTGAACGATGTATGCGAAGATCTGTGCCATTACTTCAGCCCTCCTTTAGCCTTGAGCATTTCCAGCAGTTTGGCGATGATCTCTTCGGTGGAACCTTCGAGCATCTCGGCCCCCTCACCCATTTCGGGTACGAAGTAATCCAGGCGCTTGACTTTGGGCGCCAACGCGCCGGCGTCCACCCCAAGGTCTCCAGCGCCCATGGTGGGAATCTCCACCGAGGCCACCTTGCGAATGCCGCGAATGCCCACGTAACGCGGCTCGTTGATGCCGGTCTGGATCGACAGCACGCAGGGCAGTTCGATTTCGCTGATCTCCTGGTTGCCCCCCTCGATTTCGCGGCCGATCTTGAGCTTTTTGTCGTCGCCGGTCTCGATCTTGTTCACCACCGAAGCAAAGGGATAGTCGAGCATGGCCGCCAGCATGCCGCCCACCTGGCCGGCACCGTCATCGGCCATAGCGCCGGTGAGAATCAGGTCGTAGTTGCCTTTTTCCACCGCCGCCTTGAGAATGGTGGCGATTCCCCGGCCATCGGTTTCGGCAAAGGCGTCGTCGGAGAGCAGTAGGCCGTTGTTGGCCCCCATGGCCATCTCGCGCCGCAGGACTTCTTCAGACTCGTCGTCGCCGACCGTGACCACCGTCACGCTGCCGCCGACCCGGTCCACGATCTGAATGGCCTCTTCCACGGCGTAGTTGTCCCATTCATTGACTGAATAGACCAGGTCATCCCGCTCGATGTCGTTGCCCGCGCTGTTGAGCGTGATCTCGTTTTCAGAGGTGTCGGGCACCCGCTTGATACAAACCAGAATCTCCATGATTGTCCTCCCGCGAGTTGGGTTTTTCTGCTCCCTGTTAAAAGTTGTCGGTTACCGGTTTTCGATTGCCTGCCCCTTGTCCGTTTTAAGCTGTCCTTAGTGTTTTCTGTCGGAGCGGAGCGACGCTTCAACCTTAGTCGCGCTTGACTCTATCCCACTCGTTCGATATGCCGATCCACCAGCTCCACCAGGTCGATGGCCTCCATCTGGCCCTCCAACCCGGCGACCTTGATGGCGTCCTCGATATTGACCAGGCAGAAGGGGCAGGCGGTGACAATCACGTTGGCGCCGGCATCGGCGGCCATCTTGACCCGGATCACCCCCATGCGCTGCTCCTCCTCGGGCTCGTAGAAGAGCATCAGGCCGCCGCCGCCGCAGCAGAAGCTGCGGTCACGGCTACGGGTCATCTCCACCCGGCGCAGACCGGAAATGGCGTCCAGCACCTCCCGCGGATCCTCGTAGAGGCCGTTGTGCCGACCGAGGTAGCACGGATCGTGGTAGGTGTAAATCCTGCCCTCGGTATCGATGGGCTTCAAACGCAGCCGCCCCTCGCGGATGCTGCGCAGGATGGTCTGGCTGATGTGCTCGGTGGGCGGAATGTCGCGGTAGTCCTTGAGCAGGGCGTTGTAGGCGTGGGGGTCGGCGGTGACGATGCGCTTGGCGCCCGACTCGTGGATCATCTCGGTGTTGTGAGCGCGCAGGTCCTGAAACAGCATCTCCTCGCCGAAGCGCCGCACCTCGTGCCCGCTGTCCTTCTCCTCCTTGCCCAGGATGGCGAAGTCGATCCCGGCGGCGCTCAGCACCCGGGCCGTGGCCTGGGCGATCATCTGCATCCGGTCGTCGTAGGAGGTGATACTGTCGACGAAATAGAGGACCTCGGCCGTGTCGCCGGCTGCCACCAGCTTCACTTCGCACTCGGCGGCGAACTCCTTGTTCTTGGCCCAGTCAGCACGCTTCTTTTCCATCTTGCCCCAGGGGTTGCCGCGCTTTTCCAGCGCGCTGAGCGGCTTTTGCAGGCTCTGGGGCACGTTGCCGTCATCCACCATGCCGCGGCGCAGATCGACGATCTTGTCGATGTACTCGATACCCAGGGGGCACTCCTCCTCGCAGGCACCGCAGGTGGTACAGGACCAGATCTCCGCCTCGCTGTAAATGCCGCCGATGAGCGGCGATGCCTTGGTAAAAGGGGCCCCGATGGGATAGACCGGATAGCTCTCGAAAAGCTGGTCCCGGGCCTTGATGGTGATGAATCGCGGCGACAGGGGCCGACCGGCGGCGTTGGCCGGGCAGTTGTCCGAGCAGCGGCCGCAGTCGGCACAGCTGTAGAAATCGAGCATGTGCTTCCAGGTGAAATCGTCGATCTGCTTGACGCCGAAGGATTCCAGGTCGTCGAGCTTGTCGTCGGGGACCCCGTAACGCACCGGCTTGACGTTGCCCTTGTCCAGGCGCATGAAGAAAACGTTGAAGATCGAGGTGACGACGTGGAAGTGTTTGCCCAGGGGCAGGAAACACAGAAAGAAGAAGAAGGTCAAATCGTGAATATAGTAGGACACCAGGTGGAGGCTTTGAAGGCTTTCCACCGGAGTGCTGGCCAGCATTTGGGTAAAAATCCAGGCCAGGCTCAGGGGGACGAGGATTTCCGCGTGCACTCCCTTCTGGTGGGCGGCGGCGGCAAAGGAACCGTCGAAAAGCGCCTCGCTGATCATCAGGATGCCGATCAGGCCCAGCACGAAAATCGCCTCGGCGGTGTGGTCCTTGCCATAACGCGCCGGCACGGCGTAGCGGGCCGGTTTGAAGATTCCCCGGCGCACCGCGGCGATCACCACCACCATGAACACCGCCGTGGCCATGACCTGGCGCAGGATGTCGTAGCCGACGCCCACGAAGCCGCCGAAGCCGGGAAAGACGAAACCGTCCACCATGCCGAGGATCACCATCTGCGACGAACGGATGGAAAGGGTAAGAAAGCCGGCGAACAGGATGATGTGCAGCACCCCGGCGAGCCGATAGCGGGGTTGGCGCCACTGGGCCAGCCAGATCTTGAGCACCTGCTTCAAGCGCCCCGGAATCCGATCGAAGCGCCGATCCGGGGCAGCCCTCACCAGGGGGGCCAGACGCCGGGCGATCAGGTAGGTGAACACCGCCACGCCGATCACCGGAATCAGAAAAGAAAAGATCCAGGTCGGAATAAAAAAGAGCCATGCCTTGGCGGGTGAAATCAGAACAGTTTCCATCGCTCTTACCTCGTTGCCGTTTGCATGAAGGCGACCCTGGCGCGTCGATTCACGAAGCGCGGGAATGAAGCTTCGTTCAATACCGGTTTGACCGGGGGGCGGTCAAGGGGAATCTGCCCGCAACGCCGGCGGCCGGCCGAAGCCGGGCCAGCCGCCGGGCGCCGCGAGGGCGGTTTATTTGCCACCGAAGGCGTCATCGCTGATCTCGACGGCCGCCTCGCAGGTATTGCGGATCGCCTCGATCTTGCCCAGGGTGACCGGCAGGATCGACTGGACGAAAAAGTCGAGCTGCTTGAACTGGCCGTCGTAGAAATCCTGGTCCTTCTTCTTGGCGGTCTTGATCTTCTCGTCGGCCACCGCCGCGCGCCACAGCAGCATCCAGGCCATGACCACATCCCCGCTGACCTCCATGAAGGGATAGGCGTGGGCAAAAGCCGTCATCACCTTGGGGCTCATGGCCGTGGTGCCCATGTGCATGGCGATCTCGCCCAGCTTGTTCAAGGCCTCTTCCACCTTCTCGGCCGCGGCCCGAAGGCTTTCCACCTTCTTGGCCCGGGCGACGGTAGCCTGGATCTCGCCGAACAGATCCATCACCGGCTTTCCCTTTTTCATGCCGAGCTTGCGGCCGAGCAGGTCCATGGCCTGGATCCCGTTGGTGCCCTCGTAGATCTGGGTGATGCGGCAGTCGCGCACCAGCTGCTCCTGGGGATACTCGCGGATGTAGCCGTAGCCGCCGTAGACCTGCATGCCGAGATTGCACAGATCGAAGGCCCGATCGGTGACATACCCCTTGGCGATGGGGGTAAGCACCTCGATGAGCCCCTGGTACTTTTCGGCCTCGGCCTCGTCTTCGGTGATGCGCTTCATGTCCTCGCAGAAGCCGACGTAGTAGAGCAGGCTGCGCATGGCGCTGACATAGGTTTTCATGGTCAGCAGCATGCGCCGCACGTCCGGGTGCTGGATGATGGGCACCGAAGGGGCGCTCTTGTCCATCATCTGCAGCAGGTTTTTGCCCTGGATCCGCTGGCGGGCGTAATCCAACGCGTTGAGATAGGAAGCCGACGCGCAGCAGAATCCTTGCATTCCCACCAGCAGGCGCGCCTCGTTCATCATGAGAAACATGGCGCGCATCCCCTTGTTCTCCTCGCCGAGCAACAGGCCGCGGCACCGGCCCTTGCCGCCGAGGGTCAGCGAACAGGTGGAATTGCCGTGAATGCCCATCTTCTCTTCGATACCGGTACACACCACGTCGTTGGGCTCGCCCAGGGACCCGTCCGGGTTGACCCAGATTTTGGGCACGAGGAACAACGAAATGCCCCGTGTGCCGGCCGGAGCTCCCTCGATGCGCGCCAGCACGGGGTGAATAATGTTTTCCGCCAGATCATGTTCGCCTGAAGAGATAAAGATCTTGTTGCCGGTGATGGAGTAAGTGCCGTCGTCGTTTTTGACCGCCGAGGTTTCCAGGGCTCCCACGTCCGATCCGGCCCCGGGCTCGGTGAGCAGCATGGTGCCGGTCCACTTGCCGGTGAACATGTTCTTCAAGAAGAGCTTCTTCTGTTCATCGGTGCCAAAGGCTTCCACCAGCTTTCCGGCGCCGTGGGTGAGCCCCGGGTACATCATGAAAGCGTAGTTGGCGCCGTTGAAGTAGTCGGCACAGGCCATGGCCACGGTGCGCGGCATCCCCTGCCCGCCCCACTGGGGGTCTTCGCTCATGGCCAGCCATTCCCCCTCGCAAAACAACTGGTAGAGCCGATAAAACGGCTCGGGGACCGTCACCTTGCCGTCTTCCAGGCGGCAGCCTTGCTCGTCGGCGATCTTCTGGGTGGGCAGAATCTCCTTGATGGCCAGGTTGCGGGCCTCGGAGACCACCAGATCGATGGTCTTGCGGTTGTATTCCTCGAATTTTTCATTGGCGCTGAACTGCGCCACGTTCAGTTGCTCGTGGAGAACGAAATCCACATCCCTGCGATCCGCGATTTGTTGTGCCATGGTAGTCTCCCCGTTTTGGAAAATGATGAAAATGATAAAATAGCCAAAGAATCAACACTGTTGCCGCCAGTATGCCCGCAATCGGGACCGTCAGCGGCAGGTTGCCGCCGCAAGCCAAGAGCTAGCCGCCGGCGCCCGACGCCGGCCCGGAAATCGAGACCGCGCCGGTATCCGTCCCGATGCCTCGAATGAACAGATCCACCAGCGGGTCGGCCATCGTGGACAGGTCATAGCGCCCGCCGGCGTGCAGCCAAGTGTTGATCACTTCGTCGATGGCGCCGATGATGAAACGTTTGACCAGTCCGAGGTAAAGATCCTTGCGCAGGGTGCCCTCCTGCTGCCCCAGCTCGACGATCTCGCTGACGATGTCCAGGTACATTTTGGACATCTCCTTGATCTGGGGCTCAGCCACCCGCTGGAACTGGTGGGTCCACACCTGGTAAACAGCCGCCATGTGCACGTCGGCCTGAAATTCGGCCAAGTGGCTGCTCACCAGGGCTTTCAGCTTGCCCACCGCCCCGTCGGCTTCCTTGACCGCCTCGCGAAACCGGTTGAACACCGAGCGGGTGCGCTCGTTGAAAATATGGACCAGGATGTCATCCTTGTTTTTGAAATACAGGTAGATGGTCCCGTCGGCGACACCGGCTTGACGCGCGATCTGGGCGATGGTGGCCTGGTGGAACCCCTGCTCGGCGAAAACCCTGACCGCAGCTTCCAAAATCCGATGAAATTTTTCATGGTTGCGGGATTTGCTGACGATGGCGTCACCTCCTGTACGGTCCTGAACCTACAATGAATGAGCACTCATTCATTATCAACCCCTCCGCCTTCTGTCAAGGGGAAACCACCACGGTTCCACGGCCAAGCCAAAAATTAAAAAATATCTTTATATACCAAGTTGTTATTCTTTTATTCAGCCCGAATTGAAACGCACGCGGGAAGAGCCCGGAACCGCCAGAAGGGGAGTGAATTTAAATTCATAATCTTCGATCCGCGCTGGACCGGTTGCTAAGTCCAATCATTTATTGATTTTTTCAGCAATTTCGAATTATACTGCTGGCCTTGGAGAATTGTATGCCCCCCACGGACCGAAAGCAATGCGCAGCCTGGAAGCAAGCCAATACCTGATTAGAGCCATCGACGCCTTCGACCGCGATTTGGTGATCATCACCCCGGATTTTCGCATCGTGGCCGCCAACCGCCACGCCGCCGAAAAATGGGAGCACCGTCTCATCGGCCAGATCTGCCACCAGGCCATCTACGACCGCGACGCCCCCTGCGACGACTGCCCGGCAGTGGAGGCCCTGCGCACCGGCAGGCCGGTGATGTACAGCCTGACGGTGAACCTGGTCTCGGGAATCAGGAAAGGCAGCTGCTTTCCCATCTTATCCGGCTCCGGAGACCGCATCGACGCGCTGGCCATGGTCGATTACGATATTTCCCGCCTCACCAGCCTGGAGCAGCGCCTTCGGCGCACCAACATGTTTCTGCGCAACATCCTGCGCAGCGCCGTGGACGGCATCATCGCCGCCGACATGAGCGGCAAAATCATCATCTTCAACGAGGCCGCCGCCGAAGTGACCGGCTACTCGGTGGCCGAAGCCCTGGACGCCCTGTACATCTGGCAGATTTATCCCGGTGAGGGAAAGGCGGCCGCCCGCAGGGTCATGCGCGATTTGCGCGGGGACGACTACGGCGGCAGCGGCAAGCTCAATCGGTACCACGTGGATATCCGGGGCAAGAACGGCCAGCGGATTCCCATCAGCCTCTATGCCGCGCTCATCTACGAAGAGGGGCACGAGGTTGCTTCAATCGGTTTTTTCCACGACCTGCGGGATCGGCTGCGGATGAAAACCGAGCTGGAACGTGCCCAGGTTCAACTGATGCAGGCTGAAAAAATGGCGTCGTTGGGAAAGCTGGCCGCAGGGGTAGCGCACCAGCTCAACAACCCGCTGGGCAGCATCACGCTCTTCGCCCGCCTGATGCTCGAGGAGCACGACCTGCCCGAGGCCGCCAGGGACGACCTGGAACGGATCCTCAGCGACGCCGAGCGCTGCCGCGATACGGTGAAGGAGCTGCTGGAATTCGCCCGCCAGACCCGCCAGCAGATCCAGCCCCAGGACATCAACCAGGCCCTGGAGCGCACCTTGTTCCTGCTGCAAAACCAGACCCTGTTTCATAACATCCGCATCGTCAAGGTCTTTGCCCCCGACCTGCCCCCGGTCAGGGCCGATATCCAGCAGCTCAACCACTTGTTCATGAACCTGATCCTCAACGCAGCCCAGGCGATGCAGGGCAGCGGCCAGCTCACGATCCGCACCCTTTTCGAGGTCGAGGCCAAAACGGCGGTCATTGAAGTCGGCGACACCGGCCCGGGCATCCCCCCCGAAGTGCTGCCCCACATCTTCGAGCCCTTCTTCACCACCAAGGAGGAAGGTCAGGGCACCGGGCTGGGCCTGAGCATGGTGTACAGCATCGTTGAAAACCACGGCGGCCGGACCGAGGTGGACAGCAGCCCAGAGAGCGGAACGACTTTCCGGGTGCGTCTGCCCGTCGGCGGCCCCCCGTCCAAAGGAGAAGATAGTGACGAACCAAGCCTCGTTTCATGTGCTGGTGGTTGACGACGAAGAGGGGATTCGCAGCGGCGCCGACCGGATCCTGACGCGCATGGGCTGCCGGGTCACCCAAGCCGCCAACGGCAACGACGGCCTCAAGGTCATCGACGCCGATGCGCCGGCCATCGTGCTGCTGGACATGAAAATGCCCGGCATCGACGGCATGGAGGTGCTCCAGCGCATTCAGTCCCTGGGCAGGGAAATCCTGGTAATCGTGATCACCGGATATGCCACCCTGGAGACTGCGGTGGAGGCCATGAAGCGTGGGGCCTACGACTTTATTCCCAAGCCTTTCACCCCGGACCAGCTGCGCATTGTTGTCAACCGGGCCATGGAAACGGTGCGACTGCGCCAACAGGCCGAAACCCTGGCCCGGGAACGCGAACGCACCCTGCTGGACCTGGACCGGGAACAGAGCCGTCTGCGCACCATCGTCGACTTTCTGCCCAGCGGCCTGTTCGTCACCAACACCGAGGGGATCATCGTCCTGATGAACCCCGCCTGCCGGCAGGCGCTCAACCTTGCCGCCGACACGGCCACCGGTCGCCACATCGACGCCTACATCGACGACGAACGGCTCTGCAGCCTCGTGCTGGACACCTCCCGGGGCCGCCATATCGATGCGGAGGACATCCCGCCCTACGAATTCTCGCCTTCGGACAACAAGTTTCTCATGGCACGCTGCCAGCCGGTACGCGGGGCCAACGGCCAGTGCCTCGGGGCCCTGGTGAACCTGATGGACATCACCACCCTCAAGGTTCTCGACCGGCTTAAGAGCGAGTTCGTGGCCAAGGTTTCCCACGAGCTGCGCTCCCCGCTGGCCACGATCCACGAACAATTGGCCCTGGTGCTCAGCGACATGATCGGCCAGGTCCCCGAAAACGACCAGCACCTGCTCAGTCGGGCCAAGGAGAAGACCCAGGGGTTGATCTCCCTCATCGGGGACCTGCTGGATCTGTCGCGCATCGAATCCGGCACGGTCTGCCATACCCCCAAGCCGGTCCAGGTGGAAAAACTGCTGGCCGACATCGTCGATTTCCTCCAGGCCCAGGCCCGGGCCAAGGGACAAACCCTGGAGTTTGCCGCCCCGGACGAACCGCTGCCCCCCATCAAGGTCGACCCGCTGGCCCTGGAGAGCATCTTCGGCAACTTGATCACCAACGCCATCAACTATACCCAGGAGGGCGGGCAAATCCGGGTGACGGCGGAACACGCCGGACCGCATCTGCGAATCCAAGTCACCGACAACGGCTTCGGCATCGAACCGCGCCACCTGGAACGGATTTTCGAGCGGTTCTTCCGGGTCAAAAACGACCGCACCCGCTTCATCACCGGCACGGGGCTGGGACTTCCCATCGTCAAGGGCCTGGTGGACGCCCTGGGCGGACTGATCCAGGTGGAAAGCACCCCGGATGCCGGCAGCACCTTCACCGTCCTGATCCCCGTCAACACGCCGGCAGACGCTTGATCGGCTGCCGGTTTCGCAAGCCCCTTGCCAGAAGTACCGCGGAAGGCTATGTTTTTCAGCGTCGGCTTCGGCCCGGCGGGATCATCCCGCGACCATGTGAAACGACAACCCCCCGCGCCGCCTGGCGGAACAGGACGGCGCCAAGGATGAAACGCCCATGTGGATGAACTGGCTCACGCGTGTCTTCGGCACCAAGAATGACAGGCTCCTGAAACAAATCCAGCCCCTGGTCGAGCAGATCAACCAGCTGGAACCCCAAACGGCCAAACTGGATGACGCGGCCCTCAAGGCTCGCACGGCGACGTTTCGCCAGCGTCTGGACAACGGCGAGCCCCTGGACGGCTTGCTGCCCGAGGCCTTCGCCACGGTGCGTGAAGCCTCGCGCCGGACCTTGAACATGCGCCACTTCGACGTGCAGCTCATCGGCGGCGTGGTCTTGCACCGGGGCATGATCGCCGAGATGAAAACCGGCGAGGGCAAGACTCTGGTGGCCACCCTGCCCTGCTATCTCAATGCGCTCACCGGCCGCGGCGTGCACGTGGTAACGGTCAACGACTACCTCGCCCAGCGCGACACCGAGTGGATGGGGCAGATCTACCGCTTTCTCGGCCTGTCGGTGGGCACCGTCGTCCATGGCCTCGACGACCGTGAACGCAAGGAGGCCTACGGCTGCGACATCACCTACGGCACCAATAACGAGTTCGGGTTCGACTACCTGCGTGACAACATGAAGTTCGAACGCGAATCCCTTGTTCAGCGCCCCCTGCACTACGCCATCGTCGACGAGGTGGACAGCATCCTCATCGACGAGGCCCGCACCCCGCTGATCATTTCCGGGCCGGCCGAGCGCAGCACCGACCTTTACTATCAGGCCAACCGGATCATTCCTCAACTACGCCGCGACCAGCACTACATCATCGACGAGAAGGCCCGCTCGGCCACCCTCACCGAGGAAGGCGTGGCCCGGGCCGAGGCCCTGCTGGGAGTGGAAAACCTCTACGATCCGTCCAACATCGAAATCCTGCACCACGTCCACCAGGCCCTCAAGGCCCACAGCCTCTTCAAACGCGACGTGGACTACATCGTCAAGAACGGCGAGGTGATCATCGTCGACGAGTTCACCGGCCGGCTCATGCCGGGACGCCGCTACAGCGACGGGCTCCACCAGGCCCTGGAGGCGAAGGAAGGCGTCAAGATCGAAAACGAGAACCAGACCCTGGCCACCATCACCTTCCAGAACTACTTCCGCATGTACGACAAGCTGGCCGGCATGACCGGCACGGCGGACACCGAGGCGGCGGAGTTCAAGAAGATCTACGACCTGGAGGTGGCCGTTATTCCCACCAACAAGCCGATGATCCGCACCGACTACCCGGACGTGATCTACAAGACCCGGCGCGAAAAATTCAACGCCGTCATCGAGGAGATCACCGATTTGCACCGCAAGGGGCAGCCGGTGCTGGTGGGCACCGTCTCCATCGACGTGTCGGAGATGGTCGCCGAACAGTTGAAAAAGCGCGGCATTCCCCACACGATCCTCAACGCCAAGAACCACGAGAAAGAGGCCGAAATCATCGCCATGGCCGGCCAGCGCGGCAGCGTGACCATCTCCACCAACATGGCCGGCCGCGGCACCGACATCGTCCTGGGGCCCGGCGTGGTGGAGCTGGGCGGTCTGCACATCATCGGCACCGAGCGCCACGAGAGCCGGCGCATCGACAACCAGCTACGCGGCCGCAGCGGCCGGCAGGGCGACCCGGGCTCCTCGCGCTTCTACCTGGCCCTGGAAGACGATTTGCTGCGGGTCTTCGGCGGCGAACGGATCACCGGCATCATGGAGCGCCTCGGCATGGAGGAAGGCGAGCCCATCGAGCACAATCTCATCAGCCGGGCCATCGAAAACGCCCAGTCCAAGGTGGAGGCCCACAACTTCGAGATCCGCAAGCAGCTGCTCGAGTACGACGACGTGATGAACCAGCAGCGGGAGGTGATCTACCGCCAGCGGCGCGAGATCCTGGAGGGAGAAAACCTGCGCCCGGACATCGAGGGGATGATCCAGGAGGCCGCCGAACGCATCGCCGAAACCCACGTCGACGAGCGGGCCCCGGCTGCGGAATGGGATTTCACCGCCATCGACGAGGCCGTCTACAACCAGTTCGCCTTCCGCCTCGCCCCCCTGGACGAAACGGTTCTGGACAACTTGAACCGAGAAGGGCTGTCTCAGCTGATCTACGAGGAGGCCCTGGACCGCTACGAGGCGAAGGAGGCCCGCTTCGGCGCCGAACCGTTCCGCCAACTGGAGCGCTTCGTGATGCTCCAGACCGTCGACGCCCGTTGGAAAGACCACCTGCTGACGATGGACCACCTCAAGGAGGGAATCGGCCTGCGGGGTTACGCCCAGCAAAACCCGCTGATGATCTACAAGAAGGAGGGTTTCGAGGCTTTCCAGGACATGATCGAGCGCATCAGCGAGGAGACGCTGCGGATCCTGTTCCGGGTGGAGCTGGCCGAGCCGGAGCAGACGGTGGCCATCCATCGCCCCAAACCCCAACAGATGCACTTCAGTGGCGGCGGCCAAGCCCCCCAGCGCCGGCCGGCCCAACGGACGGCCGCCAAGGTGGGCCGCAACGATCCGTGCCCCTGCGGGTCGGGCAAAAAGTACAAGAAATGCTGCGGCCGATAGGCGCCCGGGCAGCACGCCCGGGGCCTTTACAACTCCCGTTGTTGATGGTTATATGAAAATTGTTGGCTTGCCTTTTGCCGTCCAGGAGACGGAGGTCGACACAGGCCGACGCGCCGTCACACCGCCCGATGCCGGAGAGGGATCATGAGTGCCGAGTTCGCCGATCCGGAAGTGATCGAGAAAACCAGCATCGACGAGCAGACCGACGAGCCGCCCCTTTACAAGGTATTGCTGCTCAACGACGACTACACCACCATGGATTTCGTGGTCCAAGTGCTGCGCCACGTCTTCAAAAAGCCCACCGCCGAGGCGACGCGAATCATGCTCAACGTCCATCGCCAGGGGGTCGGCGTCTGCGGCACCTACCCGCGGGAAGTCGCGGAAACCAAGGTGGATACCGTGCACACCCTGGCACGCCAGCACGGTTTCCCCTTGCGTTGCACCATGGAGAAAGATTGACCATGATCAGCAAGGAGCTCAGCGCCACCCTCGGTTTCGCCGTGCGCGAGGCCAAGCGACGCCGGCATGAATACGTCAGCATCGAGCACGTCCTCTACGCCCTGTTGCACGACGGCTCGGGAGCCGAAATCATCACCCACTGCGGCGGCAGCGTGGAAAATCTCAAGGACCGCCTGGAAAAATTCTTCGATGAACGCATCGAGCGCATTCCCGAGGAAAACGAGTACGTCCTGCAGCAAACCATCGGGTTCCAGCGGGTGATCCAGCGGGCCGTCAACCAGGCCCGCTCGGCGGAAAAGCCCGAGGTGGCGGTGGGCGACATCCTGGCCTCCATCTTCCAGGAAAAGGACTCCCACGCGGAATATTTCCTGCGCCAGGAGGGCATCGAACGGGTCGACGTGCTCAACTTCATCTCCCACCACAGCCCGGCGCCCCACGCAGCGCCCGGACGGGGGCCGGTCCGCAGCGGAGAGCCGGACGCCAAAAAAGGCAAGGCCGATCCCCTGGCCCAGTTCACCACCGACCTGGTGCAAATGGCCGCCGAGGGGCGGCTCGATCCCCTGGTGGGCAGGGAAGCGGAGCTGGCACGCACACTGCAGGTGCTGTGCCGCCGGCGCAAGAACAACCCGATCTTCGTGGGGGACCCCGGGGTGGGCAAAACGGCCATGGCCGAGGGGCTTGCACGCCGGATCCACGCCCAACGGGTTCCCGACATCCTGGCCGACATGCGCATCTACGCTCTGGACATGGGCGGCCTGCTGGCCGGCACCAAGTTCCGCGGCGATTTCGAACAGCGGCTCAAGGACGTCATCAATGCGTTGATCGAAAAGAAAAACGCCATCCTGTTCATCGACGAGATCCACACCATCGTCGGTGCCGGGGCCACCAGCAGCGGGTCGATGGACGCCTCCAACATCCTCAAGCCGGTGCTGGCCTCCGGGGAGATCCGCTGCATCGGGTCCACCACCTACGAGGAATACAAGAACCACTTCGAAAAGGACCGGGCCCTCTCAAGGCGCTTCGAAAAGATCGAAATCGCCGAGCCGCTGGTGGAGGAGGCCTACCAGATCCTCAAGGGGCTGCGCAGCCAATACGAGGCCCACCACGGCATCGCCTACACCGACGCGGCCTTGCGGGCCGCCTGCGAGCTGTCGGCCAAGTTCATCAACGATCGGTTCCTGCCGGATAAGGCCATCGACGTCATCGACGAGGCCGGCGCTTTCGTGCGCCTGTCCGGCGGGCATCGGCGCCGCAAGATTCACCCCTCGGACATCGAAAAGATCGTGGCCAAGATTGCGCGCATCCCCACGGTGAGCGTCTCGACCCCGGACCGCCTCAAACTCGAAACCCTGGGGGCCTCGCTCAGGGAGGTGGTCTTCGGCCAGGACGCGGCCATCGACGCCCTGGTCACCGCCATCCAGCGCAACCGCGCCGGCCTGGGCAGCCCGGAGCGGCCCATCGGCTCCTTCCTGTTCACCGGGCCCACCGGGGTGGGCAAGACCGAGGTGGCCCGCCAGGTGGCCCGGATTCTCGGGGTGCACTTCATGCGCTTTGACATGAGCGAGTACATGGAAAAACACGCCGTGGCCCGGCTCATCGGCGCGCCGCCCGGGTACGTGGGCTTCGAGCAGGGGGGGCTGCTCACCGACGGCATCCGCAAACACCCCTACACCGTGCTGCTGCTCGACGAAATCGAGAAGGCCCACGAGGACCTGTTCAACATCCTCTTGCAGGTGATGGACCACGCCACCTTGACCGACAACAACGGCAAGCGGGCCGATTTCCGCAACACCATCCTCATGATGACCTCCAACGCCGGGGCCCGAGAAATGAGCCAGGCTGCCATCGGCTTCGGCGACCGGTCCGGCGACACCGTCGGCAAGGGCAAGCAGGCCATCGAAAAGCTCTTCAGCCCCGAGTTTCGCAACCGCCTGGACGAAACGATCAACTTCAATCCGCTGTCCATTCCCATCATGGAGCGGATCGTGGACAAGTTTCTCGCCGAGCTCAACGCCCAGCTCGCCGGCCGCCGGGTCACGCTGGAAATCAGCGACGCGGCCCGCTCGTGGCTGGCCCACAAGGGATTCGACCCCGTGTACGGCGCACGCCCCCTGGGCCGGCTGATCCAGAGCCGGATCAAGGACGCCCTGAGCAACGAGATTCTTTTCGGCTGCCTGCAAAAAGGCGGACGGGTGAGGGTGGATTTGAGCGGGGAGCGGTTGACGTTCGATTACGGGGAGAAACAGGACGGCCTGGTGGGAAAAATGGACGAAGTGGACTGAGTGGACCGGATGGGCATCATTGGCAGCGGTCAGAAAAAGGCATCCGAGCGATAAACCTGTCAAGTCCATCGACGTCCACGGGGCCACCCTGTCCACTAATCAGTCCACTTCGTCCACCCAGCCACTCGCCCCCCATCACTTCTTCAACGCTTCGATCACGGCCCGCATGAACGCCGGCAAATCGTCGGGCGTGCGGCTGGTGATCAGGTTGCCGTCCACCACCACCTCGGCGTCCGTCCACTGAGCGCCGGCATGCTCGAGGTCATCCCGGATGGCGAAAAACGAGGTCACCCGGCGGCCGGCCAGAATCCTGGCCGAGGCCAGCATCCAGCCGGCGTGGCAGATGGCCGCTACCACCTTGCCGGCCGCATCCAGTTCTCGGACCAGGTGTACCATGGCCGGGTCCCGGCGCATCATGTCCGGCGCGTAGCCGCCGGGGATCACCACGGCGTCGAAATCGGCGGCCGATACCTCCTTTGCGCTGGTGTCGGGACGCACCTCGGTGGCCGGCTTTCCGGTGAACACCGGGCTGCGGCCCGTGCCCACCACCGTTACCGCGGCACCGGCCTCCTTGAGCCGATAGTACGGGTACCAGAATTCAAACACGTTGAACAAATCCTCCACCAGCAGGGCCACGCGCTTTCCCTTCAGTTCCATGGCTGCCTCCCCTCTCCGGATTTAATTTCGCTTTGCCGATGGCGGCCATTTCACCCGCCGTCGGATTGCCGTGAAAATCGCCTGGGAGCGTTTGCAATGCAAAAAAACGACGGGACTGCAAGCGTCTATTTTTTCAGCGCCTCAGCCGAACGCCACTGCCAAGCCCACCGTCAGCAAAACCCCACAAAATGCCGCAACCAGCATCAAGTCGCAGGCCCGGGCAATGTCAGTCACCTGCACGGGGCGATGCTCGGCGCCGATGTAGGGTTTGCAGACCATCTGGCCATGGTAGCGGTTCGGCCCGCCCAGGCGTACCCCCAGAGTGCCGGCGAAGGCCGCCTCGGGCCAGCCGGCGTTGGGACTGGGATGGCGCCGCCCGTCGCGGCGAGCCGTTCGCCAGGCCTGGCGACAACGGCGAAAAAGGATCCCCGCCGGCACAGCAATCAGCGGCACAGACAGGCGGGCCGGCAGGAAGTTGGCGACATCGTCCAGGCGGGCGGCAGCACGGCCGAACAGCAGGTAGCGCGACGACCGGTAGCCGACCATCGAATCCAGGGTGTTGACCATCTTGTAGGCCAGGGCCAGGGGGGCGCCCCCCAGGAGGACAAAAAACAGCGGCGCCACCACCCCGTCCACCAGGTTTTCGGCCACCGTTTCCACCGCGGCCCGGGATACGCCCCCGGCGTCCAGGCGCGCCGTTTCGCGCCCCACGATCATGCCCACCGTTTTGCGGGCCGCGTCGAGGTCCTGGCGCACCAGGGCCCGCTGAACCCCCATGGCGGCCGCGTAGAGGGAACGCGTGGACAGGCAGGTCCACAGGATCACCACCTGAACCGCCTGCGCCAGCACCGGCGACAGGCGTCCCGCCCCAACGCTCAGGCCGAACCCCAAGACCCAGGTTCCCGGCACCAGAAGCACCACCAGCAGCACACCGGCGACAAACGGACGGCGGATCCAGCGCTTCAGGGGCGGCTCCAGGATCTTTACCGCCCGTCCCATCCAGCGTACCGGGTGGGGCCAGCCGGATGGATCGCCCAGGAGCAAATCCAGGGCGAAAGCGGCGATGATGATCCATGGATCACCGGCAAACATGGCCGCTTACCTTCCTCCCGCCGTTTCGAGGACGCGATTGAGGCACTCGACCGCCCGGCGGTTGGCGTCGGCATCCTTGAGCGAGATACGGATAAACCGTTGATCAAGGCCGACAAAATTGCTGCAGTCGCGCACCAGGATCCGCTCCCGGGCCAAGGCCCGGCAAACATCCGCCGCGGTGGCCGGAGGTGCCAGTTGCAAGAGAACGAAAGAGGTCCGGCTGGGAAACAGGCGCACCCGCGCGGAGCCGTCCAGCCGCTCGGCGAGGCGCTGCTTTTCGGCTTCGAGAAAAGACCGGGTCTCGTCAAGAAATCGGGCTACCGCCGCCGGGTGGGCGCTCAGATAGGCCACGGCCTCCTGGGCCAGGGCGTTGACGCTCCAGGGCGGCCGATGGGGATGAAATCGCGCGATGAGCGGCGCCGGCCCGGCGAGAAACCCGATGCGCAATCCGGGAATGCGATGAATCTTGCTCAACGAGCTGAGCACCAGCAGGTTGGCCAGGCCACAGCCGGCCAGGGACACCGCTTCGGCGGCAAAGGGCAGGTACGATTCGTCCACCACGAACAGGCAGTCCGGTCGAGCGGCGACCAGATCGGCCATCGTTCCGCCGGCGAGCAGGACCCCGGTGGGATTGTCAGGGTTGCAGACAAACACGAGGTCGCCGGGTTGCAAGGCGCCTTGCAGGCGGTCCAGGGGCGGAGCGAAGGCTTCGGCAGCGTCGGCCGTGACATGGATCACAGGCACGCCGGCCAAGCGGCAGGCGTCGGCGTAGTCGGCGTAGGCGGGCCCCACCACCACGGCCCGCGGGGGCGCCAGCACCCGGGGAAGGAGGTAGATCAGTTCGGTGGAGCCGTTTCCGGCCAACACCCCATCGGGGGCCAGGCCCGAAGCCTCGGCGAAGCCGGCCGTCATTGCGGCGGCATCCACTTCGGGCAGGGACTGGATCGCTTCGAGGCGGCGGTGCAGGTGCGCCATCAACTCCGGCATGGGGCCCAGCGGGTTGACGTTGCTGCTCATGTCACAGATGTCCGCCGCATCGCAGCCCAGCCGGCGGGCCAGCTCCAATATATTTCCCCCGTGGCCGTGGATCACGATGCCACCCCTGCCACCAGGGCCACCCAGAGCGCGGCCTCCACGACCTCCCCCAAGGCCCCGATCAAATCGCCGGTCACCCCCCCCATGCGCCGCCGGTAAAATTGCAACATCAGGATCGTCACCGCGGCGAAGACCGTTATGATCACGATGCAGCGCCAGCCGAGAAAAACGCTCAGGCCCAGCGGCAAAGCAATAGCTGCCAGATCCACCGCCCGCGCCGGCGGATGGAAAAAGGCCCGCCCCGTGCCCCCGCCTTTGCGGGCATATGGCATGACGGCCATGGCGACCATCATGGCGCTGCGGGCGAAGGCCGGCACCAGGATCAACGCCAGGGTGCGGTGATCGGAAACCGCCCCCAGGGCGACGGTCTTGACAATGAGCACCAGGGCCACCGTCACCACCCCCATGGCCCCGACCCGGCTGTCTTTCATTATCGCGAGGGCGCGGGTTCGATCATGGGGGCCCAGCAGTCCGTCGGCCGTGTCGGCCAGTCCGTCCAGGTGCAGGGCGCCGGTGACCAGGGCCAGCAGGGCCACGTCCAGGGCCGCGGCCACCGGCAGCGGCAAGACAAGGGTGGCCAAGGCGTCGAAGGCTGAAACAAGGGATCCGATAACGATTCCGGCCACCGGGAAAAACCGCATGACCCGCCGAGGATCGAAACGATCAGAAGGCCCGAGGGGCAAGATGGTGAGAAACTGCAAGGCCCCGGCAAGGTCGTCCAGCAGGGCGGAGAAAAAAAATCGCGGCGGCCGGCCGCTGCTTTTGTTCAATGCTATTGCACCTTTCTCGGTAGCTACCGACAATGGTCTGGTCAAAACCGCCTGACCGAGCCGACGGATCCGACCGATTCCTCTCCGACCGCTCAGCGTTTATCCAAAAAGGGATAGACGGTGCCGGGCTTGATCGTCACCGGAATCCCTGCCACCATCCACACCACCTGCTGGCAGGCAGCGGCGATCTTCTGGTTCACCTGCCCGGCCAGGTCCCGAAACCGCCGGGCCAGGGGATTTTCCGGCACGATGCCGGCACCGGTTTCGTTGGCCACCAGGATCACCCGGCCACGGATATTTTCCAGGCGGGCCGCGAGCCTGTCAGCGCGATCCTCGATGCCCGCGTCGTCCAGTCCGGCCGCCAGCAGGTTGCTCGTCCAGAGGGTCAGGCAATCGATGAGCACCACCCGGTCCGTCCCGTCCCACCGATCCAGCACGCCGACGAGGTCCTCGCCCTCTTCCACCGTTTCCCAGGACGCATCGCGCTCGGCCCGGTGGCGTTGGATGCGGGCCTTCATTTCATTGTCACGGGCCATGCAGGTGGCCACGAATACCCGTTTTACACCACTCGACGCGGCCAGATGCAAGGCATGGCGGCTCTTGCCGCTGCGGCATCCGCCAACGACCAGGATGGAGCTTGAACCCATCGCCGATATTCCTATTTTTCGATCCCGGTGCGGGCCTGGACGCCCTTTTCGTAGTAGTGCTTGACCCCCTTGACCTCGGTCACCAGGTCGGCCGCCGCAATGATTTCCGGCGCGGCACCGCGGCCGCTGATGACCAACTCCACCGTCTCGGGCTTGCGCGTGACCAGGTCGAGGATTTCATCGACGGAAATCAGCCCCAAAGACGCGGCCACGTTGGCCTCGTCGAGGATCACCACGTCGTATTCACCTGCGGTCAAGGCCTGGCGGGCGGCGGCCAGGCCCTGGGCGGCCAGGGCCCGATCGGCATCCGACGGTTTGCCGCGGACAAAAAGCCCACTGCCGAATTGAACGATGGTGATGTGGTCTTTGAATCGACTCAGCGCCTTGAGCTCGCTGTAGTCGCCCTGCTTGAGAAACTGGGCCAGGTAGACCCGCAGCCCGGCGCCGATGGCGCGCACCGCAAGTCCGATCACTGCGGTGGTTTTGCCTTTGCCATCACCCGTGTAAACTTGAACAAAACCTTTCGGAAGTGGCATCTTTAGATTCCCTGGTTGTAAGTTAAGAGTGATTGTGTAGCCAGGAAAAAACCGTTCCCCACCTCGCCGCGCAGGCGCGCCGAGGCCGTTAGATTATGCGCCCCTTGGTTTGATGTCAACGATTCAAAAGACGTTTCAAACGTCAGCGTACGAGTTTTGCACGCTGAAAAATGGGCATACTTGACAAACAGTCTAGATTTCCCTAACCCTTGGCGCTGACAACATGGGCAAACGCCCGTCGGTGACCTTCGGCCCGATGCCAACCGGTGGAAGGCCGACGGTCCAAAAGGGAAACCGGTGCGATTCCGGTGCGGACCCGCCGCTGTGAGTGGGGACGCCGGTCGCAAAATGCCACTGTGCCGCAGGAAGGAATACCGAAGCGGCATGGGAAGGCGCGGCCGGCGGTTGATCCACGAGCCAGAAGACCTGCCGATGGTGCGTGAAGAATCCGTGGTGATGGCAAAGCCCCGGGCTGATGCGGTGTGATCGGCTCCGGGGCTTTTT
Source organism: Desulfobacteraceae bacterium (assembly GCA_011042305.1). Lineage (GTDB taxonomy): Bacteria > Desulfobacterota > Desulfobacteria > Desulfobacterales > UBA2174 > UBA2174. The sequence goes on along the minus strand of DQXI01000137.1, from coordinate 9,292 downwards.
CGTTCGGCACATCTCCCACTTCAACGAAAGGACAGACCATGCGCGATCTCAAGCAACTGATCCAGAACATCACCCCTGCCTCGTCCCGCTGGAAGGCCCAGGCCGAGGCCCGGACGGCCCGGCTGGTGATGCCGCCGCGGGCCCTCGGCCGCCTGCATCCCATTGTCGAACAGCTCTGCGCCATTGACGAAACCCTGTCACCGGACATCTCCCGCCGGGCCTTCGTGGTCATGGCGGCAGACCACGGAATCGCCGCCGAGGGTGTCAGCGCCTTTCCCCAGGCGGTGACCGGGGAAATGATCCGCTGCTTCCTGAACGGCGGCGCCGGCATCAACGTCCTGGCCCGCCACGCCGGCGCCGATGTCTTCGTGGTGGATGCGGGGATCGTCCCGGACCTCGATCCCACCGGCTTGCCGGGGGCCGATCACTTCCGGGTGCGCAAGGTGGGCCGGGGCACGGCCAACTTCGCCCGGGGGCCGGCCATGAGCCGCCAGGAAGCCCGGGCGGCCGTTCTCGTCGGCTGGGCGGAAGCCACGCAGCTCATCGACGAGGGGTACCGTCTCCTGGGTACCGGAGACATGGGAATCGCCAACACCACGGCGGCGACGGCGGTGGGCGTGGTCCTCACCGGCTGCAGCCTGGAGGAAATGGTGGGTCGGGGCACCGGCATCGACGACGCCGGGCTCCAGCGCAAGCGGGCAGCCATTGAAAAAGGGATTCGCCTCAACCGTCCGGATCCCGGCGACGGGCTGGACGTGCTGGCCAAGGTGGGCGGATTCGAGATCGGCGCCATTGCCGGGCTGATCCTGGCCGCGGCGGCGGCCAGGCGGCCGGTGGTCATCGACGGGCTGATTTCCACCGCCGGGGCCCTCGTCGCCTGGGCCCTCTGCCCCACGGTCACCGATTACCTCTTTGCCGGCCACTGCGGCCAGGAGCAGGGACACCGGCACATGCTCGCCCGCCTGGGCCTGGAGCCGATCCTCAACCTGGGCCTGCGCCTGGGCGAAGGCACCGGCGGCGCCCTGGCCCTTCCCGTCATGGATGCGGCACTGCGGATCTTCAGCGAAATGCACACCTTCGAAGAAGCCGGCGTCAGCGGTCCGGCTTGACGGGGCGGCCGTGGCGATCCAGGGTTTCGCTCTTGACCGTTTTCATGGTAAAAGGGACTCCGCTCTTGCCCCCCTGGCGCCTTGGCGGCCAGAAGCAGACCCGCAAAAACCAATCGAAAGGCAAATCCCTGTGCCCGATCCCTTTGCCATCGATGACCCGGTAGCCGCCATCGTCATGGCCGCGGGCCGGGGCAGCCGCATGAAGGCTCAAAGCGGCAACAAGACCCTCTTGCCGCTGATGCCCGAGGCGCCGGACCCGGCCCAACGCCGCCTTTTGCTGATGGAAATTCTCGACAGCCTCCCGCCGGGGCCCCGGGGCCTGGTGGTGCACCATGGCAAGCAGGAGGTGATGACCGCCACCGGCCACCTGCCGTTGACCTACATCGAGCAGCCGGTGCTCAACGGCACCGGCGGCGCCATCTTGGCCGCCGCCGATTTCATCCGCCAGACGGACTGCCAGCGCTGGATCATCACCATGGGCGACGTCCCCTTCGTCCGCCCGGCGACCTACCGCCGCCTGGTGGCGGGCCTGGCCTTCAGCGACATGGTGGTGCTGGGCTTCTGTCCGGCGGACAAAAAGCAGTATGGCGTCTTGGAAATCGACGGGGAAACGGTGCGCCGCATCACCGAGTGGAAGTATTGGAAGGATTATCCCACCGAGCGCCGGGCGGCCTTGAAAATCTGCAACGCCGGCATCTACGCCGTTCGACGCGAAGCCCTGCTCGCCTTCCTGCCGACCCTCGCCGCAAGCCCCCAGGTGGTCCACAAGCAGGTGGACGGGCAGATGCGCCCCATCGAGGAGTACTTCATCACCGACCTGGTGGCAGCCATGGTGGAAGCCGGTCGACGGGTCGCCTACCTGACCACCGAGGATGAAAACGAAACCATGGGCGTGGACGACCCGGAGGCCCTGGCCGCGGCCCGTGCCCTCTACCGCCGCAGGAACCGGAGATGACCGCCGAGCCAACCCTTTCTGTCGTAATTCCCTGCTACAACGAGCGGGACACGTTGGCCGACCTGATTCGCCGGGTACGCGAGGCCCCGCCGGCCCGCAAGCAGCTCATCCTGGTGGACGACTGCTCCGCCGACGGCACCAGGGAGCTGATCCGCGCCGAGATCGAACCCCTGGTGGACCGGGTGGTCTACCATGAACGCAACCGGGGTAAGGGGGCCGCCATCCGCTCCGGCCTCAAACATGTCACCGGTGACATCGTCATCATCCAGGACGCGGACCTGGAATACGATCCCGACGAGTACCCCAAGCTCATCGGCCCCATCGTCGAAGGCAAGGCCGACGTGGTGTACGGTTCGCGTTTCACCGGCGAGGGCCCCCACCGGGTCCACCTCTTCTGGCACTACGTGGGCAACAAGATTCTCACCCTGCTCTCCAACATCTTCACCAACCTCAACCTCACCGACATGGAGACCTGCTACAAGGTGTTTCGCACCGAGGTGATCCGGTCGATCCAGATCCGCCAGGATCGCTTCGGCATCGAGCCGGAGCTCACCGCCAAGATCGCCCGGCTCAAGTGCCGGGTCTACGAGGTAGGCATCTCCTACTACGGTCGCTCCTACGAGGAAGGGAAAAAGATCGGGTGGCAGGACGGCGTCAAGGCGATCTACTGCATCGTGCGCTACGGTCTGTTCCCCTAGCCGGCCGGTGCCCCCCGCGCGGTTCTCAGACCGACAGCTCTTCCTTTAAGCGCTTGAATTCCCGTTCCAGCTTCTCCTCCTGCTGCGGATCCGGCTTTTCCTTGAAGCGCTGGCGGGCCGATTCCATCAAGCGCTCCAGCTCCGGCAGGATTTCCTCGGCAAAGCGCTCCTTTTGTTCCCGGCTGTATTTTTCTGCCGCACGCGCCGTTTCATCGAGCTGATCCATGAAACTGTCCAGCTGGCCGCCCTCGATCTCCCTTTTCAAGCGCTCCAGGTAGGCTTGGGAACGTTCGCCCAGGGTCTCCATGAAACGCTGGACCCGCTCGGTGAGCCGCTGCCGCTTTTCCGCCGCGGGGGAGCGCGCCACCACCACGGCGCCCGACCGCAGGGGTTCGGCCCCCTCCTGGCCGGAGGGCGTGACGATGTAGAGGCGCACCGCGCCATCGCCCATCCAGGGCCGATCGACGATGACCCGCGAGCCGGCCCGGACCCGTTCCTTGTGCCGGGCCTCGATGCGGATGGACACCACCGGGTCGCCGCCGCCGGGATCGGGAATGGCGTCGATGCAACCGATGACCTCGCGGCGGCCGTCGATGTCCTCGAACTCCACCGGGCCGCCGACACGCAGCCCCTCGGTGCGGTCCACCACCAGGGTGAACTCCAGGTCCGTGCGAAAGACGTCCAGCAAGCCGGCCCGGGCCGGCGCACCGGCCGTGAAAAGGCCAATCATTACGAAAGCGGCTGCCATCAAGCGCCTGCGTTTCATTTTTATCTCTCCTCGTCCGGCATAGCGGCAAATTTTCAGGTTTCTGCTGCCACGAAGCCCTGACCCCTTCTTTCCCCGTCGGACCAGCCCCTCAGAAATCCGCCTCCAGGTACTGCTGGACGGGTTTGTCCAAGGCCCGGCGCCAGGAGCCGTAAACGGGGTTGGGCAAAACGTACCACTTGCAGCCCCACCAATCTCCGTACAACCCGGTTTTTTCCCGCCGCTCCTCAGGGCTGATCCCGCCCCGGACACCGGGGATGAAATCGTTGAGATCGTCGCCAAAGAGCATCAGCACCCGGTATTGTCTAGCCACCGCCGCCCTTCGACTGGTCTTGTCCGCGCCCCATTCCTTGACTTCATGCTTGAGCAGCAGGTGGTCTTCCGTGACCCCATAAATCCCCAGGCTTCGCAGATTTTCAATGGTTTCAGCCTCCTGGGGACAGGCCGAGGCGCTGCCTGAACGCTGCTGACAGCTGCGGTTGGTGATAAAGAACACCGCGACCCCCTGCTCCTGTAAAAAATGGATAAAATCCACGGCGCCGGCGATGCTCCGGGCCCGGTTCAAACGCCCCCACCGGTCCCACTCGCTCTTGCTGAAAGCGCCGCCGAGAAGCACCCTCCGGCCTTGAAATTCCGAGCTGTCCAGAACGGTTTCGTCGATGTCGAAGATCACTGCCGGCGGCAGGTCGCCATAGCCTCCAGACTGTTCCAAGGCCGCCGTCCAGCTAGGGTCGGCAAGGGCTGCCCCAAGGTTGACCCTCGCCGCGTTGTAGGCCTGATAGCCGCAGGCGGTGTATTCGGCGGCCGTCCGGGTCCAGAGCACTCCAGTGGCGTCCGGCACCGGACCGGTTTGGCACGATACCGTCAAGATGAGCAGGATCAAACAAAGCAGTCGATAAATCATCTCCGATGGTCTCTCCATCAGCTTTTTGAAGCGCCGTGAAACACGAAGCCCGTTGATTCACAAACGCAAGGAGCAGGATTATTGCACGAAAAATCCTATCACGGGCCGTCAAAAATGCGAAGATGCCGATCAGCTGCGCTCGACCGCCTTCGATGGACGCGGGCCAAAAACCACGGCCAGCAGGTAATCGGGCCCCGTGCGCGCCACCGTCCATTGCACCGGTGCCGGCCGGCCGCCGTCCAGCAGCTTGTCCTCGATGAGTTCCACCTGGTGCAGGCTGCGGTGAAAACCCCGCCGGATGTACTTGAGGTAGGCTTCCTTCAGCGTCCAGCCCCGCGCCAGGGCCAGCGGATCGGACCGATCCAGGGCTGCCTGCTCCCGGGTGCTGAAAACCAGGTCGAGAAAACCTTGAGTGCCGGGGACCGACAAACGCTCGATGTCGATACCGATGGCCAGGGCCGAATCGAGGCTGACGGCGGCGGCGGCCCAGCGGCCGGAGTGGGTAATGGAGAGGCAGCGGCCTGGGAACAATGGCAAAAATGGAGCCCCCCGGGGTTCATGGGCCACCGTGATGTCAACGGGCGACAGACTCGCATCGAGGCAGGCGCTCACGAGGGCCTTGACCGCCAGGCGCCCGGCCAGCCATTCCACCTGACGCTTGAGAGCCTTGAAGCCCTGGACGGTTTCCAGCTCCCCGGGCGCCAGCCAATCCCGGATCCCGGCGAGAGTCGAAAAGTCCCGCGCCGGTCGGCGCAGGTTTTCGCTTCCCAAATCGCCGAACCAGTCTCGCACCAGGGCTTCGATGTCCACCCGGCAGAGGCGAATGTCCGGGACGATGGCTGAAATTGTGGCAGGCAACAAGATGTCGGACCTTGAAGGAGGAATGCCGGCGCGATGGCTGTTTCGACCGGGACAACGCCATCACCTTTACCGATGCACATTCTGATCGTTCAACAATCTCGGGGTCGCCGGCACAGATAACGGCTCCGAGTTTTTCCGCCAAGGCCACGGCAAAGGCATCCGCGCAAGAAAGCCGGTGAACCGACTGGGCCGTTACGTATAGGACAGGATTTCCAGCCGCAGGCCGGCGATCCTTGAAAAATACCGCGGGTTGAAGGTCGCCACCGAAAAACCGTTGGCTATGGCCGTAGCGCCAATCATCATATCATGGGCCCCGATGATCACTCCCTTCTTCTGCAAGCTGGCCCATATGTCTGCGTAGATACGGGCAACTTGGGTGTCGAAAATGAATACCGGAAAAATGTCGATAACCTTTTCGACAAAGGCCGATCGATGGCGTTTGCGGGCCTCACTATCCGCTCGATACACGCCGTGCAACAGTTCGGAAACCGTGACAGCACTGATGCCGAAGGGAAACGATTCTCTGCCAGATATGAAAGCCTTAACATCAAAGCGCCCTTTCTCAGCTTCGATAAGTACGCTGGTATCGAGAATTATTCCCATGGCGGCCCCACCGGGAAAGGCTGGTCCTGAACGGCCTGCTCAACATCCTCCTTGAACGCATCCAAGTCGTCTCCGAGCCGTGGAAGTCCTTCGAGCAGTGCTTCCAGTTCCGCCAGCGTACGACGTGACGGACGGTTGTCCGGGGGTATCAGCTTGGCGACCGTTTTGCCGTTTCGCTGGATGATGAAGCTGGCGCCGGCGTAGTTGATTTGATTGAGGACATCGGAGAAATCTCGAACAACCTCGGTAGCGGTGATCATTCGTTCCATGGCAGCCCCTTATGCTATAAAAATATGATAATCAGATTTTCATAATTTCTCTCCTTCTTGTCAAGCTAAATGGGCCGCGCAAGATAAGCAAATTCGTGGAAGACTTGGTTCGACCGTACGTCATTCATCCAAACCCGGAATCTGTCTACGCCGACATGACAAGAGACGAGAAAAGAAAGGCGTCGGGAATCCCCTTCCATGCCAGTGCCATCGGGGCCGGGGCCACCGGGTATCGTCATATACGGGTGGCCGACGGCGGGTTTCACGCCGATTGTACCCGCGATCGAGAGCGTCCGCGTCAATGCCGTATCGCGGTTGGATAGCGTTCTGCTGAGCTCGGCGCAGTGCGCTCCCACAGAGACCCTCTTATGAGGCCCTGCGCAGATTCCCCACCAGCCGCTCGGCGATGCGGTCCTCGGGCTGCAGCCGGTCCACCTTGACCATCTCGAACCCCTCGATCTCCACCACGGCCCGGTCGGCCGCGTCGGCCAGGGTCAACCGGTAGGTCACCGTTTTTTCCGCGCTGGCGATCCGCTCGGTGAGGCAGCGGTAAACCGGGCCGCGCCGGGGCGGACCGTACCAGCGCAGGCGCCGGATGCCAAAGGGAAGCACGATGTCGCCGCTGGTGAGCACCTCCAGCATTCCGCCGGTCTGGAACATGGCGTCGATGAGCTGAACGTCGGTGACAAAAGGCGGAGCGGTCACCCCGGCGAAAAATTCCCGCGCTGCCGGGTGGGTGATGCGCACGAGCAACCGCCGGCCGTCGAAGCCGTCCACGGCGGTGACGGTGCGAAAGAGCCCGTCCATGAACAGTCGCCGCGGATGGTAGAGCAGGGCCTGGACGTCCTCGGGCGCTGCCGGCCGGGGCAGGTCGGGCCAATGGACCCGCGGCGCCTTGGGCCAGCGCTCGGCCAGCTCGAAGCGGCCCTCGAAGTGCCGCTTGGCCTCCCCCGCCCGGCGGCCTGCCGGATCGACGAAATGCGATTCGATGGCGCAGCGACAGGCAGCATCGCCATCCTCACGGGCGCTGATCTCGATGGTCTTGGGCCGTCCCTTGAGCAGCTTGATCCCGTAGGGGATATGAAAATCGGTCAACGCCACCGGCACCCGGCCACGGCCGTCGTGCAGCACCGCTGCCTCGGCCATGGCCTCGATCCCCGTGGCCCCGAGGAACAGCGGCACTCCGGCCCGGGTGTGATCGTTGAGGAAACGGTCGCGTTTCATCTCCAGGGTGCGCCTGAAAACGGCTTCTTGGGGGGTCCGTTTTACCCGGGCGTCGATGAACGGGGCCGGCGCAGCCAGTAACCCGTCCGGGTCCATGGGACGGTCCGGACCCGTAAAGACCGCTTCGCAAGCGGATGCGTCGGCCAGCTCCTCCGTGAAGAACCCCACCCCTTGCATGAGCGGCAAAAAAGTCAGCCCCCGCTGGGTGAGCACCCGGCGCACCGTCTCGCGGGTGGCCATGCCGGCGCCGTCCCAGGCGGTCCAGGCCAGGGCCTTGCAAACGGTTTCCGGATGCTGCTGCTGGAAACGCTGAAGCATCCGTCCCAGCATGTCGTTGGCCGCGGTGTAGTCGGCCTGGCCGGCGTTGCCCAGGCGGGCAGTAACCGAGGAAAAACCGATGACGCTGCGCAGGGGATGATGCTTGAGCGCATCAAGCAGATTGCCCATCCCGGCCACCTTGGTGTCGAAAACCCGCGAGAATTGCGCCAGGCTTTTTTTGGCCAACGGCCGGCTTTCCTCCAGGCCGGCGGCATGGACCAGGACGTCGACCTTCGGTTCGTCCTCCAGGGCCTTGCGCACCACCTCAACATCGGTGACGTCCACGGCCTGGTAGCGTACCCGGATCCCGGCCTGCTGCAGTTTTTCGATGTTGTCCCGTGACTGACGGGCGGCCAGGACCTTGGCCGCCGCGCGCCTGAGATCCACCGGCTTGGCCTCGGGCTGGCGCCGGCGCAAAATGGAAATGATCGACGCTTCGTCCGCCGCCGCCCCCAATTCCGGATCTTCTTGCCGGATCTCGCTGCGTCCGAAAATCACCAACTCACCGCGCCAGCGCTCCGCAAGGGCCTGGAGAATGGCGAAGGTGATCCCCCGGGCCCCGCCGGTCACCAGCACCGTGTCGCCGTCGGCGATGAGAGCGCCCTCGTTGGCCGGCGCCGCCGGCAACAGGCGGAGCCCAAAGCGCCGGCCCTTGCGATAGCCGACTTCCACCCGTCGGTCCGCACCGCGGATTTCCGCCGCCAGGGCGTCGGCGGCTTCCTCCAGGGCCGCGGCCGGATCCTCGGCGGCCAGGTCCACCACCTTGACCTGTGCCTCGGGAATCTCCCGGGCCACCGTCTTGAGCAGTCCGGACATGCCGGCAAAGGCCGGATAGACCGGGCGCCGGCAGCGGTCGTAGGCGAAGACCACCGAATTGAAGCTCACCGCCGCCACCAGCCCCCCGGCGGCCAGGCGCGGCTGGAGGCGCTGAACGGCGACGAACAGCGACTTGACCGCCACGGCGATCTCGGCATCGCTCTCTCCGGTGCCGCCGTCCAGAAACAGGTCCGCCGGCATGAGGTGAATCAGCCCGCCAAGATCGGGATGCTCTGCCAGCACCCGGTCGATGACGGCGGCCGTTTCCCCCGGATCGACAAAATCGCAGCGATAATCGAGGTTTCCCCCCTGCCCCAGGGTCACGAACCGGAAACCGGCTTGGCCCAACCGGGTCGCCACCCGCTGCCAGAGACCATGGCAATCGCAGGTGACCAGGAGCTTGCGGTCGTCCGGCGGTCCATCCACCACTGGCGGCAGATCTTGCAGGAACGTCACCTCGGGTTCAAACCGTAAAACCGCCGGGCGGCCTGCATCGGCCTTTGAAGCGTCAGCCTGCACGGCACCCATCGGGGCTGCCGCGCCCCCCCCCTTCTCTTCTTCGGCCGGCACTGCTGTTGTTCCGTCCAGCCGGGACCGGATGTAGCCGGCGATCTTGTCGATGGTGTTCAGCTCGGCCAGGCGCAGATCTTCCGGCACCGCAAGATTGAAGTGCCGGCTGATGCGCCCGAAGGTCTCCACCTGCTTGACCGTGTCGATGCCCAGGTCCGCCTCCAGGTCCAGGGCGGTATCGAGCATGTCCACGGTGTAG
>DQXI01000147.1 GCA_011042305.1 Desulfobacteraceae bacterium | reverse complement strand
TGCGTCATCCACGAAGAGATGTGCATCCGACTGCGCGAAGCCGGCCACACCATCGGCTACCTGGTGTACCGACGCCTCCCCCGGGTCATCAAGCAGCGCCTGGTGGTGCACCGCACCGAGCAGCTTTTGCACATCATCCGTCAGCCCCCCGACATGACCCGTCTCCTGGCCCAGCACCGCTGGCGATAGCACCTTTAACCGAAGGCCATCAAGCTGGCGGGCGCCCGTCACCGTTGCGGTGGGCATGAACGGCCAGGATCGCCTCGACGGCCGTATCCAGGGAAAGCTGCCCGGTGTTGACGACCAGGTCGTAGTGGTGCGGTTTGTCGATGTCTTGGTGAAAGGCCTGGCGGACAAAATCGCGCCGGCGGGCCTGGCGCTGGCGAACCCGTTTTTCGGCCACCTCCAGGGTACATCCATACCCCCTGGCCACGTTGCGGATGCGCGTTTCCAGCGGCGCGATGACGCGTACGGCCAGGCGCTCGGCCGGCGGCAGGATGAAGTTGGCGCCCCGGCCGACAATCACCACTCGCCCGTGGCGGGCCACCGTGCCGATGACCTTGAACAGGTGATGCTGGTATGATCCCGGGTGAAAGTACTTCTTGCGGATCAGGGAAGACAGGAAATCCTCCAGCCCGCTGAGCCGCTCCTTTTCCACCGTGTCGATGACGCTGGCGGACATCCGACTGCTTTTGGCGATGGCCTTGATGATCTCCCGGTGGAACAGGTCGAAACCGAGACGCTGAGCGAGCTTTTCGGCGATGATCCGTCCACCGCTGCCCGGCTCCATGCTCATGGTGATCACCCTGTCGGCCGCCCCCATGGCTTTCGGGGACGCCAGAACCCGCTGACGCCACTTTTCCACGTGGTCCTTGAACAACCGCTCGGACCCGTTTTGATCCTCGTTCATCCGCTTCCCCTCCGATAGAGCCGCCCCATCCCACAGCGGCGTTTTAGATTCTAGACGCATCGCCCCATAACGCAAAACGCCCGGTTTGGCAACCGGGCGTTTTGCGATAAAGGCGGCTCTGCCGCGGTCACTGAACCCGCTGGACCGCCTTGAAGAAATGCGCCACGCGCGCTTCGTTGTCCTGCGGCGTCACCAGCGCCGGCAACTTTTCCAGGGACCGCTCCACAGCCAGGTCCACCATCTCGTTGCGCAACTGTGCCCTGGCGTCACGCAACGCCAAACCGATCCGTCTGTGAGCCTGGGCAATCAGCATCTCCCCTTCCCTTTGGCCCTCTTCGATGAGGGCCTCGCGCTGCCGTTCTCCCTCGGCGACAATCCGCTGCCGGATTACCTCCAGGCGGTCCTGGTGCTCCTGTTGCAGCCGCTGCACCTCGGCGAGCCGTTCCAGGGCCGCGTCACGCTGCGCCTCAAACTGCCGGATCCGTTCCGCGTGTCTGGCCGCCTGGGTGGTGAGCAGGTTGGCCACCGGGCGCCGCCCGAAATAGAAGATCAGCCCGGCGAGGATGCCGAAGTTGACCCAGCGCATCACCAGGTCGTAGGTGGGGCGCCAGTCGGCGGAGGCCTCCGCCGCCCAAAGGGGATCGGCACAGGCCGCCATTGCCGCAACCCCGAGAATTGCCGCTGCCCATGTTCGCCTGGTCTCCGCTGGCACCCTCATGATTCGATCCTCCGCTCGAGCACTTTTTCCATCAACACCACCGAGATCCGCTCGGCTTCCTGGACCGTGCCCTGGCGCGCCTCGGCCATCTGGCGGGCCACGTCCGCCTCGGCGTCCCGGTGCATCTGCGCGATCTGCGCCAGGGCGCGGTCAACGAGGCGGCGGGCTTCCGCCGCCCCCTCGTCGCGCCGCTCGCACCGCAGCCTGTCGGCCTCCTGGCGCACGTCCCGCTCCTGCCGTGTTAGCAGGTCCATGATCCGGTCGCGCTCTCCCTCGGCGGCCTCGATCTCCCGGCCGAGATTCTCGATGAAGAATTCGCGCTCCCGCATCGTGTTGCGCAAGGGGCGGAACATGACCCGGTTGATGATCAGCAGAAACAGCAGAAAGCTCGCGAGCTGAACCACCAGGGTGGCGTTGATGCTGATCAAGGCGATGGTCGAGACGATTTCCATCCTCGCCGCTCCCGTAAAAAGGTTAGACGACAAAAAGCAGCAGCAGGGCGACCACCAGGGAGTAAATCCCGGTGGACTCGGCCACCGCCTGCCCCACCAGCATGGTTCGGGTCAGCAGCCCGGCCTCGTTGGGATTTTGCCCGATGGCCTCGCAGGCCTTGGCCGCCGTCATTCCCTCGCCGATGCCAGGTCCGATGGCCCCCAGCCCCATTGCCAATCCTGCTCCCAAAAAAGCCGCCGCTTTGATCAGATCCGCACCTTCGATAGCCATTTCGTTTCTCCTTGAGGATTGTCACTTCCGGTTCTTGGCCAGTTCATGTTCATGCACACCTTGGCCGGCCGTTTTCACCCTGGTTCGACGCCTTATCGGCCGCCGTCTCAGACGACAAAAATCAGCACCAAGCTTACCACCATGGCATAGATGGCGGTGGACTGGCTCACCGCCTGGCCCACGAGCATGACGCGCATCAGGTCGGTGGCGATGGCCGAATTGCGCGCCACCCAGCGTACCGCGCCGCCGGCCACCTGGCCGTTGCCGATCCCCGGCCCGATCCCCCCGAGGCCGGTGCACAAGCCGGCCGCCAGCAACGCCATGGCCGGGGCCAGGCTCTCGGAGGCCGGAATCCCGCGAAACAGCAGGATGAAGCTCACCAGGAGGCCGAAAATCGCCGGCGTCTGGGCCACGGCTTGCCCCACCAGCATGGTGGTGGTCACCGGCGCCACGGCCAGCGGCTGGCGCGCCACCCCTTCGCAGCTCGCCCCGGCCGCCACTCCGCCGCCGTAGCCGGAGCCGATGGCCGCCAGCCCCGTACTGAGCCCGGCGCCGATAAGGGCCGCCCATCCCGGCCGCAGGGGCACGCTACTAAAGTCGATGAAAATCAGCAGCAGGGCCACCACCATGGCAAAGATGGCAGGGGTCTGGCAGACCGCCGAGCCGATGAGCATGTTGGTGGTGAGGCGTCCGGTCACCGCCGGCTGGCGGGCAATGCCGAAACAGGCCTGGCCGCCGGGCAGCCCGGAGCCGATCCCCGATCCCAGGGCCCCCAGCCCCATGCACAAGCCGGCCCCGAAGAGGGCGGGCGCCTTGATGAGCGGAGCCCCCTGGAAATTCAGGAACATCAACAGGATGGCGATGACGAGGGCAAAGATGGAAGCCGACTCGGCCACCGCCTGCCCCACCAGCATGTTTTTGAAGACGTCGCCGGAAAGATCGGTGTTGCGCGAAACGGCATGGTTGGCCTGGGCCGCAGTGTAGCCCTCGCCGATGGCGGCGCCCACGGCCCCGAACCCCATGCAGATCCCCGCCCCCGCGTAAGCGGCCACGGCCACGATGGTTTCAGGATTCCATTGCATCGATCATTTCACCTGGACCGCGATGTAGACCACGGTAAGCATGGTAAACACAAAGGCCTGGATCGTCCCGACAAACAGTCCGAAGAAGGCGTAGAGCAGCGGCGGCAGCAGGATGTTCCAGCACAGGTAGGACACCACCAGGATAATGATCGAGCCGCCCATGATGTTGCCGAACAAACGGAAGGAAATCGAGACGATCTTGGCGAACTCGCCGATCAGATTCAACGGCATCATGAAGAAGATCGGCTGGAAGTACTCCAGGATGTAGGCTTTGAACCCCTTGGAGCGGATCCCGGCCCAGTGGGCGATGGCAAATCCCATCAGCCCGAGGGCCAAGGGGGTGTTGAGATCCTTGGAAGGCTCTTCCAGGTGGGGAATGATCCCCAGCCAGTTGGAGGCGAGCAGAAAGAGAAACAGGGCCGAAACCAGGGGCGCGTACTTGCGTGCCAGGTCGGCCCCCAGGGCGTCTTCGGTGAGGTTGTAGAGCTGGGTGACGAGAATTTCGCCCAGCACCTGGATCGGCTGGGGCAGCAGGCTGCGCCGCCGGCTGGTGGCCAGGCCGAAGACCACCAGGAGCGCAATGACGATCCAGGTCATCACCACCACTTCCAGGTTGATGGCCAGCCGGTAATCGCCGATGGAAACAAGCAATTGGTGAATCCGCCCCAACTCTCCCATGTGCTATCCTTCCTGGATTCTCCGGTCAGAGGAAGCTCCGCTCGACCCCGCGCCGGCATCGAGCAGGATCAACACCGGCACGCTGAACAAGCCAGGTACCACGCCCAACAAGTCGATGGACGGCAAGTTGACAGCGGTCACCAGGGGCACGGCCATCAGCGCCAGCCGCAGCGCCACCCCCGCCAGCCGCCCTCCCATGCCTGCCGTCCGCCGGGTAATCAGTGCACCCAGCAGCACGAAATTCAGCCCGCTGAACAGGGCCCCGAGGATCAATCCCTTCCCCAGCGGCTTGAAGCCGGCGACCATGAGGCAGACGCCCAGGGCCATGGCGACATACAAGGCCCGGCTCGCGTAGCGCTTCTGGATGTCACGCAGCGTTTCGCCCATTTGGAAGACCTTAATCCTTGCGTGATGGCGGCGGTGGTCCTTCCCGGTGGTTGCCACCGGTGGCCAGCAACTCGGTGATCTGGCGATAGACCACGTGGCCACCGCCCACCACACCGAGCAGCGTCATCACCGCGACGCCGATTCCTTTGAGCCCCAGCCATCGGTCCAGCTTGAGCCCCACGAAAAAGCAGAAGGCGACACAGCCCACCATGGTCAGGCCGATCTGGAGAACGATGGAAAGGTTCTCCGCCCAAGCCCGGTTCTTCTTGTAATCGAACATCTTAAATTCTGTCAAGCAAGTGAACGATCTTCAACATTCGCCCGACAGTCGGCAGACCAGGTCGCAGGCCCGATCCAGACTCAACCGGGCCATGTTGATGACCAAGTGGTAGAGCTGCGGCGTGTCGAAATCACTCTTGCCCAAACGCCCGTAAAGCTTGGCACGACGACGGTCCTCCGATTCCACCAGCGCCGCGGCTCTCGCTTCCGGGTGCCCCTGTCGCTCCATGAGGAATTTGATCCGGTTGGCCGCCTCGTCCACCAGCAAGATGTGGTAGGCGTCCGGATGGTCGTTGAGAATGTACTGGCTGCCGCGCCCGAGAATGACCACGTTGCCCTCGTCGGCCACCTGGGCGATGATCAGCACCAGGTAATCCAGGTAGGACTGCTCGTCCAGGTAGCCATGCTCGTCCTTGAGAACCCGGTCGACCCATTTCTTGGCCACCATGGAGGAGACGAAACGCGACAAGCGGCTGCCGGCCTCTTTCTCGAAGGACTCGACCCACTGGGGCGACACCCGGGCTTCCGTGGCCAGGCGTTCGATGATCTCGCTGTCGGCGAACGTGTAGCCGAGCTTTTGCGCCACCATTCGGCCAAGGGTCCGGCCGCCGGCGCCATACTGTCTGGAAATGGTGATGACCGCCATCGATGCCTCCTGTTTGGATCAGCGGGGAAAGCCCCCCGGCCTGCCGCCGGCTGCCGTCCCTCCGCAGGCGTTGTTGAACCAGTGCTTCATCGGTCTTCAGCGGTTGCGGGGACCGGGACGATGAGGGTTGTCAAATCCGTCTTGTCCGCGATGGCCCGGTAGGTGCCGCCGCGCCAACGCGCCCCGAATCCCCTGCGGGTGGAAATGCCGGAGACGATCATCGTCGCCTGGCACTGGCGGGCGGCCTTGACGATCAGATCCGCCGGCTCGCCCACCACCAGATGGGCCCTGGCGGGGATGCCGTCGCCCTCGAACTGCTCGCAGAGGGCTTCCAGCCGGGCGCGCTCATCCTTGCGGGTCTTTTGAATCGTCATGGCGGAATCGCCCCGGAGCTGTCTCTCGTCGGCGACGTGGACCACGTTGATCTCCTCGATCACCGCCTGCAGGCGCCGCAGGTAGGCCACGGCGTTCCGGCTGGCCGGCCCCCAGTCGGTGGCCAGCAGCGGCCGTTGAAACGGCGGCAGGGCCTCGTGGCGGGCGCCGGCGTAGCGGTACAGCATGACCGGCACCCTGCTGCGCCGGACAATCTCGGCCAGCTCCTCGCCAGCGTAAAACTGCTTCAAACCGCCTTGCCGGCGGTCCCCCAGGACAATCAGATCCGCCTCCTCCTTGGCGGCGGCTTCCACCACCCGGGTCACCAGGGCGCCCACCACGATGTACACGCCCACTTCGAGGCCTTGCTCGAAGAGGGCTTCGGCCCAGTTGATGAAATGGATGTTGGCCTTCTCGCGCAGCCGCATCGCCTCGCGCTTCTGGTAGCCGGTGCCGCGATGCATGGTGACCTTTTCCCTTTCGATCACGTTGACAAACACCACGTGCTCCAGGGCGGCCCGCCTCAGGTCGAGCAGCGACTGCAACGCGTCGAACCACAATTCCTCGAACTGGGTGACAAAGAGAATTTTGCGAATGTCCATGTCCCACACTTTCCGGGCCGCGACCGAGCCTGCGGCGCGGCGACGCCGATCGGCTAGCCGAGGATCTGCTTGAGCGTCCGGGCCAGCTTTTCGGGTTC
Source organism: Desulfobacteraceae bacterium (assembly GCA_011042305.1). GTDB lineage: Bacteria > Desulfobacterota > Desulfobacteria > Desulfobacterales > UBA2174 > UBA2174. Next base: position 25,571 of record DQXI01000147.1, on the reverse strand, counting down.
CACCGGCTTTTCCAGGTAGTGCTCCGGCTCGGGCACTGCGGCGCCGCCGAATTCCGTCAGGGCCTTTTGCGATCGCAGAAACGTCTTTTCGGCGATGCCGGAAAGCAACACCACCCGGATCTGCTTCAAGGCCGGATCGGTTTTTAGCTCGCGGTAAAGCCGAATGCCGCTCTGGCGCGGCATCAGCACGTCGAGCAGCACCAGGTCGGGGCGTTCCTGCTTTACCTTGGCCAATCCCTCCTCCCCGTTTTCGGCCTCCAGGGCGCTGTAGCCGCACTCCTCGATGACGGTGATATTGAACAGTCGCACATCAGGATCATCATCAACCACAAGCACTTTTTTTGTCATGGGTCACCCTCTTCGCTCGGGGCCGGGGCCTTGGGAACATGGGCGTCCCCGGCACCCGGCGCCACCGGTAAAAATGGCAGGTAAATAGTAAAACGGGTACCGCGGCCGAGTTCCGAAACCACTTCGATGGTTCCCCGGTGAGCCTCGATGAGCTTGCGGGTAACAAGCAGCCCCAGGCCGGTTCCCCGGGATCCCTTGGTGCTGAAAAACGAGGTGAACAGGCGCTGCCGGACCTCTTCGCTCATACCGACGCCGTTGTCCGCGACCTCGAAGCGGATTCGCTGATCCGGCGCCAAGAGCGTGCGGACCAGCACTTTGTGGCGCTTGTTGGCGTTTTCGTCGAAGGCGCAGGCGTCCACGGCATTGGTGAGCAGGTTGAGCAGGCAGCGGTGCACCGTACGGCTGTCCATGGCCACCTGGCCGATGGCCGGATCCAGTTCGATCTCCAGCGCCACCCCGTTTTCGAGGGCCTCGTCACGCACCAGATCACAGACGTCTTGAACCACCTCGTTGGGGTTGCACGGTGCGTAATCGGGCTCCCGCTCCTTGGAGTAGGAGAGCAGGTCAAGCACCAGGTCCGAGGTGCGCTTGATGTTGCGCTGCACCATCCGCCAGCCGGTTTGCAGCTTCTCCCGGTCGTCCCTGGACAGCCCGACATCGATCATATAACTGCCGCCCTTCAACCCGTGGAGAATGTTCTTGATGCAGTGGGCCATTCCGGCCACGGTCTGCCCGACGGCCGCCAGCCGCTCGGACTGAAGCAGTTCCGCCTCCAAGCGCTTGATCTCGCGCAGGTCCTGGAAGAACGCCACCGAGCCCATCATCCGCTCGCCCTCGCGAAGCAAGGTGCCCGAATAGCGCACCGGGATCACCTCCCCATCGCGGCGGGTGATGGTGACTTCCTTCCAGGGAAACTCCCATCGGCCCTCCCGGCCCTCCTCGGCGTCCCACAGCTCCTCCACCTGGTCCGGGTAAAGGTCGAAGGCGCGGCGCCGGTGCACGACTTCATCTCTCCTGTAGCCGAAGAGGCTCTCGGCCGCCGGGTTGAACAGGACAATGCGCATCGCTTCGTCGGTGGCCACGATGGCATCGGTGGAGCTGCGGATCAGATTGGACTGGAAGTTGTTCTTGCGCCGCAGCTCCTCGTTGAGCATGGCGTTTTCCACCGTCGCCCCGATGCGGTTGCCGATCAGCTCCAGGGCGTAGAGGTCTTCCTCGTCGAGGTGGTCTTCCCGCCGGCTGCCCATACGGATCACCCCGAAAATGCGACCCTTCTCCGGGGCCACCGGGATATAGGCCACGGATCGGATTCCGGCCGCCTTCAGGTTGTTCAGCTCCGGCGGAAAATCGTCGGACGCGAAGCGGAAAAAGCGAACCTTGCCGTCGCTGGCCACCCGGGAAACCATGTCATCGGCACCGCAGCGGCCCGGGGTGACGTCGCCATCGGGCCCTCGGCGCGGATAGTTGATGAACCGTTGCCGGCCGTCTTCCTCCAGCATGAACAGGCAAACGGAATCGGCGCTGAGGAAATTGCCGACTTCCTTCAAGGCGGCATCGATGCATTCGTCCAGGCTCAGGGGCGCGTTCAGGGCGGCGTGAATGCCGCACAGGGCCGCCAGCTTCTGGGTATGCCGCCGGCTCTGTACCTCGCTGCGCTTTTTCTCGGTGACGTCCTGCAAGGTTTCGATGGCACCGACGATGTTCCCGTCCGGATCCTTGATCGGCGATCCGGTGAACCAGCACCACTTTCCCTCGATACCCAGCAGGGGGAGGAATTCCTCGGCTTCGTAGGCCCCCTCGATGAGGGTGGACGGTCGCCAGCGCGACCCGTAGAGGCGGTGGATCTCGGCTTCATCGAGCTGGTCGACGATCACGTCGGCCATCAGGGGCCGCCGGTTGCCGCGAAACGGTTTCCAGTGGTTCGACGTGCCCACCATTTCCTCGGCCGGCACCCCGGTGAGCCGCTCCAGGGCCCGGTTCCAGTGGGTGACCACGTGATCGCGGTTGATCACAAAAGTTGGAATCGTGCTGCCCTGGATAATCTGGGCCGTGAAACGCTCGCTTTCCACCAGGCGTCGGTTCTGCCGTTCGATGGCCTCCTCGGCGCGTTTTTTCTCCGTGATGTCCTGGATCGTCTCAATGGCCCCGATCAGCCGCCCGTCGGCCGCCTTTATCGGCGCGGCGGTAAACCAGCACCAGCGCCCGCCGTCGCCCAGGCCGGGGAAGAGGACCTCGGCCTCGTAGCCCTCGGGGATCAGGCTCGACGGGCGCCACCGGCTGCCGTAAAGCTTGTCGAGGGCTTTCGGGCCGAGCCTGTCGAGGATAACGTCGGCCATCGAGGGCCGGGGCTCTTTCCAGAACGGCGACCACTGTTCACGGGTGCCGATTTTTTCCGCCGCCGGGCACCCGGTGAGCAACTCCAGGGCCCGGTTCCAGTGGGTAATCACATGGTTATCGTCGATGACGAAGGTGGGTATGGTGCTGCCCTCGACGATCTGTGCCAGGGCCCGCTGCTGCCGCGAGAGCTCCCGCTCGATCTGGCAGGCGTGCTTGCCGCGGCGTTCGGCAATGGCGGAGAAACGGTTGGCAAGATCCCGAATCAGCGCCTCGAGTGCCGGCGTGACGCCGGGAAGCTGCCGCAACCGCGCCAGGGTTTCCGAGCGCAGAGCTTCCAGCTGCAGGGCGTCCCAGACCACCCGCACGTCGATATGGTCGATGAGCCGCACCCCGGCCGGCAGCTGGCGCTGCAAAACCTCGTTGAAAGACGGATCGTTGGTGATTTCGATCACCGTGGTGAGACCGGGCAGGTCGAAGATCTGCCGGTAGTCGGAAAATACCGGAATCCCCCGCTGGCGCGCCAGACCGAGGCCCGGGGCCTCGGGGTCCGGGTCGGCCACGGCAACAACCTGGGGGCGCCACCGGGTTTCATCGGCCTCGGTGAGAGAAGCCAGCAGATTGCGGCAAAACCGCCCTCCGCCAACGATGGCGAGCCGTTCTCCCAACAACTCTTTGAGCCGCGCCGTCTTCACCTCTGGCAGCTTCCTTTCATCGCCTCTCAGGGGATCACCAGGACCGGGCGCTCCGCAGTTTCCGCCACCCGGTGCGATACCCCGCCAAGCCAGTACTCCTGAAACCAGTCCTTGCCGGTGCGCCCCATGACGATGAGGCTGGCCTCGTGCACGCGGGCCAGATGCACGATCTCGGCGGCCGCATGGCCGCTGCTCAGAAGCGCTTCGGCCTGGATCCCGGCCTCGGCCAGGCGGACGCAGGCACTGTCCAGGCGCTTGCGGCTTTCCTTCTCCAGCGCCGCAATGGCGTCGGCATCGGCGTTCTTGGTCACGTTGCGGCCCAGCACATGGACCACCAGGGCCTTTTCCACCGCCGGTCCCAAGGCGATGAGGGCCTCCAGCCCGCGCTCGGAGGGCGGCGACCAGTCGGTGGCCAGCATGGGGCGAACGAACGGCCGGCTGTTGATCCGGGTTTCCACCTGGCCGTCCTCCAATTGGTAGGGCGCCGTGTACTTGGCCATCAGCAGCGGCAGCGGGCTACGGCGGACCATGTCCAGGATGTGGGAGCCGACATACACCCGGTCGAAACCGGTGCGCGACTTGCGTCCCGTGACGATCAGATCAACGGCCTCTTCTTCGGCGATTTTGATCAAAATCGGATTGGTTTCGCCGAGCTCGACGCGCCACGTACAATCGATGCCGGACTTGGCCACCACCTCGGCCCAGTGGGCAAAACGCTCCTCGGCCGCGGCGCGCTGGCGTTCCGCCTCCTTCTTATCGAATCCCGCGTACGGCACGAAAGCAACCTCTTCGCGCCGGATGACGTAGACCAGCACGATCCGCCGCAGCCCGGCTGGCTTCAGGGGCAGCACCGCCTGGAGACTTTCGAAGGCCGCCTCACGCAAACGGGTGTGAAACAAGATCGATTCGAATTTCATCGTATCACCGAATATTAGCACCTTTTTGCCACTTTTGGCCAATCGGTTCGACGCCTTTTGCCCGCCGCGTCAGAAAAAAAGCAAACTGACCAGCGCGAAACAGGGCACAAGAAACACGAGGCTGTACTTCAGGATATAGCCGAAAAAGCTCGGCATGGGGGTGCCGGCCTCCTCGGCGATGGAGCGCACCATGAAGTTGGGGGCGTTGCCGATGTAGGTGCATGCGCCAAAAAACACCGCCCCGGTGGAGATGGCTTTCAAGTAGGCGGCCTTGTCGCCCATCATGATCGCCACGGCCTCCGGTTCCGGCAAACCGGCGGCGAAGCTGCCGATGGCCGTGTTGAAAAAGGTCAAATAGGTCGGCGCATTGTCTAGAAAAGAGGACAACAAGCCGGTGATCCAAAAATAATGGCACGGCTTCCGGACCGTATCCATGAGAAAAGCCAGGGCCCCCTGGCTGCCGGCCTTGAGAATCAGCAGGCAGGGAATCATGGTGATGAAGATGCCGATGAACAGCAGGCCCACCTCGATGATGGGAAACCAGGTGAATTCGTTGCGTTCGCGGGTTTCGATGGGCGTGGTGACCATGGACAGCAGCCCCATGATAATCAGCAACAGGTCGCGGAAATAGTCCTGCACCCCGCGATGGACCCCGAAGAAATCAATCACCCCCAACTTGGCCACCCCACTGAAGAGCACCGCCGCCACTATGCCGGCCAAGAATAAAAAGTTGTGGATGCCCTCGATGCGCAAGGCGGCCTGTCCTTCCCCGGCGGACGGGTCGGCCGGTTTTTCACGCCGGTAAAAATAGCTGTCCAGGAGGAAATAAGTCACCAGCAGCAGACCGGCGGCCAGCAGCATGTGGGGCATGATCTGGAATGTCCAGAAAAACGACACCCCGTGAAGGAAGCCGAGAAACAGCGGCGGATCGCCCAGGGGGGTGAGGGCCCCGCCGATGTTGGCCACGAGGAAAATGAAAAACACCACCATGAAGGTGCGCTGCTTGCGGTGGTGGTTGGCCCGCAAAAACGGCCGGATCAGCAGCATGGCCGCACCGGTGGTGCCCATCCACGAGGCCAGGGCCGTACCGATGACCAGCATGAGGGTGTTGACCAGCGGCGTTCCCGAAAGGCGGCCGGAGAGCAGAATCCCTCCGGAAACGGTGTACAGGGACCAGAGCAGGATGATGAACGGCACGTAATCAGCCAGGAGGATGTGGACGATTTCGTAGAGGGCATTGCCTCGATAAACCAAAAGAAACGGAACGGCCAGACTGGCGGCCCAGAAGGCGGAAACCTTGCCGAAATGATGGTGCCAGAACCGCGGCAGCAGCAGCGGCATCAACGCGATGGACAGCAACATGCCGGCAAAGGGAAGGCAGCTCCACAGAGGCATCGACGGCCCCAGGTCCGGGTGCGCGGTGGCATGCTCGGCCGCCGCCGCCGGAAAAGCCGTCATCAGGATGAACCAAACCGGCAGCATCGCCCACCGCCTGTTTTTCATCGGCGTGCTCCTCCAGTGTACTCCGAGCGGGGAAAGTGTCGCTTCACCGTGGTCCGACCCACTTGCCGCATTTTTTCCAGGCGGGAACGTGACGTTCATTAATCGAATTAATCAAAATTATTTTATGGTATCCATTTCTTTCCCCAGCTGTCAAGCGCCCTGGCGGCAGGCAGTACTGAGTATTCTTTTTATCCAGGCAGCGCCAGCAGGCCGCTCCCCGCCCAAGAGGCGCCGAAAACCTCAAAAAACGCTACCTGATGGCAGCGAGGGTTTCTCGGACGGCGATCGCCTGTTGACAAGCCAGCGGCCTTGATTTAGCGTCGGCAACCTGGAATTTAGAATACTGCCCATCGGCGGACCGGCCGGCGCCTTGCCAGGCCGACGCCGTGCCGTTGTAAGGAGGTCGATCATCGAGACGATCGAAGCCATTGCCCCCATGCAGGCCCAGGCCGACGCCTGGCGCCGCGCAGGGCGGCGCATCGCCCTGGTGCCGACCATGGGTTTTTTGCATGCCGGGCACCTGTCGCTGGTGCGCCTGGCCCGCGAGATGGCCGACAAGGTGGTGGTGAGCATCTTCGTCAACCCCACCCAATTCGGACCCGGGGAAGACCTGGAGGCCTACCCGCGGGATCTGGAGCGCGACCGCCGCCTGCTGGCAACCGAAGGCGTCGATACCCTCTTTTTGCCTTCCGCCGGCGAGATGTACCCCGAGGGGTACCAGACCCGGGTGACCCTGGATCGGTTGCCGCAGCACCTCTGTGGGCTGAGTCGACCGGTGCACTTCGGCGGCGTGGCCACCGTGGTGGTCAAATTGATCCATATCGCCAAGCCTCACCTGGCGGTCTTCGGCGAAAAGGACTACCAGCAGCTGCTGGTGGTGCGCCGCATGGTCCGGGACCTGAACCTGGACGTGGAAATCGTCGGCGCCCCCACCGTGCGCGAAGCCGACGGGCTGGCCATGAGCTCGCGCAACGCCTACCTCGCCGAGGGCCAGCGGCCGGCCGCCTTGACCCTGTCGCGGGCCTTGACCCAAGCCCGCCAGCAGGTGGCCGCCGGTGAGCGCCAGGCGGCGGTGGTGATTGCCTCTGCTGTATCGATGATCCAGTCCGAGGCAGAGGCGATCATCGACTACGTGAAGATCTGCGACCCGGAAACCCTTGAGGATGTTTCCGTCATCGACCGCCCGGTACGCATGGCCCTGGCCGTGCGGGTGGGCCGCTCCCGCTTGATTGACAACATGGCGCTGGTGCCTCCGAATCCGCCGGAATCTGCGCAAGGAGAAACTCCATGAGCAACGAACAGTTCTTTTTCACCTCCGAATCCGTCACCGAAGGCCATCCGGACAAGGTGGCCGACCAGATCTCCGATGCCATCCTCGACGCCATCATGGCCCAGGACAAGCGCTGCCGCGTAGCTTGCGAGACCCTGGTAACCACCGGTATCGCCTTCATCGCCGGGGAGATCACCACCGAGTGTTACGTGGAAATGCCCCAGATCGTGCGCGATACGATCCGCGATATCGGCTACAACTCTTCCCAGATGGGCTTCGACTGGAAAACCTGCGCCGTGATCACCAGCATCGACCACCAGTCGCCGGACATCGCCCAAGGGGTCGACCGCAGTGAAAACGTCATCCTGGACCAGGGAGCCGGCGACCAGGGATTGATGTTCGGCTTCGCCACCGACGAAACCCCCGAACTGATGCCGATGTCCATCATGTTTGCCCACAAGCTCACTCGCCGCCTGGCCGAGGTTCGCAAAAACGGCGCCCTCGACTTTTTGCGCCCTGACGGCAAGAGCCAGGTAACCATCGAGTACGAAAACGGCACCCCCCGGCGGGTGGATACAGTGGTGGTCTCAGCCCAGCACAAGCCGGACGTCACCCACGACGAACTGCGCGAGGCCATCATCGAAGAGGTGATCAAGAAGGTAATCCCCCGGAAAATGATCGACGGCGATACCCGCTACTTCATCAACCCTACCGGCCGTTTCGTGGTCGGCGGCCCCATGGGCGACTGCGGCCTTACCGGCCGCAAAATCATCGTGGACACCTACGGGGGGCAGGGCAGCCACGGGGGCGGCTGCTTTTCCGGCAAGGATCCGAGCAAGGTGGACCGCAGCGCCTCGTACATGGCCCGCCACGTGGCCAAGAACATCGTGGCGGCCGGACTGGCCAAGAGGTGCGAGGTCCAGATCGCCTACGCCATCGGCGTGGCCGAGCCGGTCTCAATCATGGTCGACCTGATGGGCACCGGGGTGATCCCCAAGAAACGGGTCAAGGAAATCATCCGGGAGGTCTGGGACTTGAGGCCCGGGGCGATCATCGAGTACCTGGACCTGCTGCGGCCCATCTACCTGAAAACGGCGGCCTACGGCCATTTCGGCCGCAACGAACCGGAGTTCACCTGGGAGCATACCAACATGGTGGACACCATCCGGGAGAAAGCCGGGCTTTGATCACACCCGCCCCCCGCTCCAGCGCAGCTTGGTCTTGAGCACGTCGAAATACTGGCTTGCGGGGATTTCGATCATCCGCAGCGGCTGGGGGCTCCGGCGGACCTGAATCCGATCCCGCTCGTCGATGGCCAGCCCCACTTGGCCGTCCAGGGTCAGGGCAATATCGCTGGCCCCTTTGGCCAGGCGGATCTCGATGCCGGCGCTGTCCGGGATGATCAACGGACGATTGGTCAAGGTAAACGGACAGATGGGTGTCAGGATGATTCCCGGCACCCGGGGGTGAAGTACCGGACCGCCGGCCGCCAGCGAGTAGGCGGTGGAGCCGGTGGGGGTGGCCACGATGAGCCCGTCGGCCCGGTAGGTGGTCAGGTAATGGCCATCGATGAAAGTCTCGATGGAAGCAAGACGGGCCAGGGCGCCCTTGTTGATCACCAGATCGTTGAGCACCGTTTCCCGGGCCACCAGCCTTCCTTCCCGCACCACCTCCACCTGCAGCCGCATTCGCGCACTGGTGGTAAATCCGTGGGTCAACAGCCCCTGAACCACCGTGTGCATCTGCGCTTCGGCCACCGCGGCCAGGAAACCGACCTCGCCGAACTTGACCCCCAGGATGGGAATCGGCTGCTCGCCGATCCAGCGCACCGCGCTGAGAAAGGTGCCGTCGCCGCCCAGCACGAGCACGAAGGCCAGATCCGACGGGGCGCTGGGCTCCGATTTCCCACACCAATGGCGATCCGGCCGGGAAACCGGGTGACAAACCACCGCCACCTGCCGCCGGGCCAGCAAGGCGGTTACCTCTTCGGCCTTGCGCTGGGCCAGCGGTTCCTTTTTGACGACAAGCCCGATTTTCGTGCGTTTGTCTGCCACGATAGCGTTTCTCGCGGGTCCGTTGGGATAACAAGTGTGCTTGACGCAGCTTCAGCAAAGCATGCTACCGGGATTGGACCGATGCGGCAACAGTTTTTTCCCGTCCGTATTACGCCTTGACGGGGGCTTCTAAACCGTTTATATACGCCGGGAATCGGAAAATTCCGTCTTGGGTTGAGCAGTTGGCCCCGCAGAGAGGCCAGAGCGCCCTGACGCTGCTCCGGCCCCCTCCCCGCTACAAACGGAGCGGAAGATTTAAAACCAAAAACACGGAGGAATCGGTCATGAAGCGTTTTGTGTTGTTTGCCGCCGTTGTGGCCCTGGTTGCGATGTTCGCCGGCACCGGCATCGCCGCTGAAACCATCAAACTCGGTGTGGGCGGTGCCCACTCCGGCGACTTGGCCTCCTACGGACTGCCCACCGTCAAGGCCGCCGAGCTGGTGGTCAAGGACATCAATGCCAAGGGCGGCATCCTCGGCAAGCAGGTGGAACTGGTGGTCGAAGACGACGTATGCAAGCCCGAAGTGGCCACCAACACCGCCACCAAGCTCGTCGACCAGGGGGTGCGCATCGTGCTGGGGCACATCTGCAGCGGTGCCACCAAGGCGGCTCTGAGCATCTACAACAAGGCCCAGGTCATCGCCATGTCGCCCTCGGCCACCAATCCGGATTTGACCCAGAGCGGGGAAAATCCTTACTTTTTCCGCACCATCGCCTCCGACGACGCCCAGGCCCGACTCGAGGTGGACTTTGCCCTGGATACCCTCAAGCTGAAAAAGATCGCCGTTCTCCACGACAAGGGCGACTATGGCAAGGGGCTGGCGGAATTTGCCAAAAAATTCCTCGAGGAAGACCCGCGGGCCGAAGTGGTGCTCTACGAGGGGATCACTCCCGGTGCAGTGGACTACTCGGCCGTGGTGCAGAAGATCAAGCGCTCGGGCGCCGAGGCAGTGATCTTCGGCGGCTACCACCCGGAAGCTTCCAAGATCGTCACCCAGATGCGCAAGAAACGCATGGACACCGTGTTCATCTCCGATGACGGCGTCAAGGACGACACCTTCATCAAGGTAGCCGGGAAATACGCCGAGGGCGTCTACGCCACCGGTCCCAAGGATGTTTCCAAGAACCCCCTGGCCATCGCCGCCAACAAGGCCCACCAGGACACCTACGGCGCCGAACCCGGCGCCTTCTTCTTGAACGCCTACGCAGCGGCCCAAGCCCTGCTCAACGCCGTTGAAAAAGCCGGCGGCACCGACGACATCAATGCCATCGTCAACGCGCTGCGCACCGAACTGGTGGACACCCCCCTGGGGAAAATTCACTTCGACGAGCGTGGTGACGCCATCGGCGTCGGCTTTTCCATGTACCAGGTGCAAAACGGCGCTTACGTCGAAGTCCAGTAATGACCGAAAATCCCTTCGTCTCCAGGGGGAGGGGACACCGCGGTCAGCGGATCCTCCCCCTGGTTTTTTTGAGCCGCCCCACCCGTTTTGCCGGCGCGGGGCGATGCCAGATCAAAGCCGATGGATCTGCAATATTTCGCTGAACTGTTTCTCGGGGGGCTGACCCGGGGGAGCATCTACGCCCTCATCGCCCTGGGCTATACGATGGTCTACGGGATCATCGAACTGATCAACTTCGCCCACGGCGAGATCTACATGATCGGCGCCTTCACCGGCCTGATCGTCGCCACGGTGCTCACCTTCGCCGGCTTCCCCACCCTCGCCGTACTGGTGATCGCCTCGGTGGCCGCGGTGGTCTATTCCTCGTGCTACGGTTTCACCATGGAAAAGATCGCCTACAAGCCGTTGCGCGGCGCTCCGCGGCTCTCGGCCCTGATCAGCGCCATCGGCATGTCGCTGTTTCTGCAAAACTATGTGCTACTGGCCCAAACCTCCGACTTTCTCCCCTTCCCCAGCCTCGTGCCGGACCTGGCCTTCTGGGAGCCTTATGCCCACATCATCAGCAGCCAGGAAATCGTCATTATCACGGTCACTGCCGTTGTCATGGTCCTGCTGAACCTGCTGATCAAGTTCACCCGCATGGGCAAGGCGATGCGCGCCACCAGTCAAGACCGGGAGATGGCCATGCTGACCGGAGTGGACGTCAACCGCGTCATATCCATGACCTTTGTCATCGGCTCGGCCACCGCGGCCCTCGGTGCGGTGCTCATCGCCTCGCACATCGGGCAGATTAACTTCTATATCGGTTTCATCGCGGGCATCAAAGCCTTCGTGGCCGCAGTGCTCGGCGGCATCGGCAGTGTGCCCGGGGCCGTGGTGGGGGCCCTGGTCCTCGGCTGGACGGAGAGTTTTTTCACCGGCTACATCTCCAGCGACTATGAAGACGTCTTCGCCTTCATCTTCCTGGTGGTGATCCTGATCTTTAAGCCGTCGGGAATCCTGGGACGCTCGGAAACCCAGAAGGTCTAGGACCGGAGCAAACGGTAACCTCCCATGATGTCTCTCGTTGAAATCCGAAAATCGTTCCTGGTGTCGATCTGGTTCATGTTTTTGACCTTTCCCATCATGGTCATCCGGGTCAACACCGTGGAAAACATCGTCGAGTGGCGCTGGAACAACATGATCGCCGTCGGCGTGGGCAGTTTTCTGCTCTCCTTTGTCTGGCGCTACCTGATCCGGCGCAAGGAGCAGGGCGTACGGCGCCAGCGGGAAAGCGCCGGGCCCCGGGTGTCGATCTTCCAGCGCATCGGCGAAGACCGGCGCATTTTTCTTCCGGCCCTCACCGCAGCTGCCTTGGCGGTGGTGGTGTTTCCCTTTCTCGTCTCGATGTACCAGATCAACATCATGACCACGGCCTTCATGTACATCATGCTCGGCCTGGGGCTGAACATCGTAGTGGGAGTGGCCGGCCTGCTCGATCTGGGCTACGTGGCCTTTTACGCCGTGGGGGCCTATACCTACGCCCTGCTCAACTACCATTTCGGGCTCAATTTCTGGGTCTGCCTGCCCATCGGGGCGGCCTTGGGGGCCCTCTTCGGCATTCTGCTGGGTTTTCCCGTGCTGCGGCTGCGGGGCGACTACCTGGCCATCGTCACCCTCGGCTTCGGTGAAATCATCCGCCTGATTTTGGAAAACTGGAACGAGTTTTCCTTCGGCCCCAGCGGGATCTCCAACATTCCCCGGCCCGGCTTTTTCGGGGTCGAATTTTCCCTGCTGGCCCACACCCGCTACATCTATTTTCTGGTGGTATTAATAACGATCTTTACCATCTTCATGGTCAACCGCCTGCAGAACTCGCGCATCGGCCGGGCTTGGCTCGCCTTGCGCGAAGACGAAATCGCCTGCCAGGCCATGGGGGTGGACAAGGTGCGCACCAAGCTCACCGCCTTCGCCCTCGGAGCCACCTGGGCCGGATTGGCCGGGGTGATTTTCGCCGCCAAGACCACTTTCATCAACCCGGCCAGCTTCACCCTCTGGGAGTCGATCAACATTCTGTGCATCGTGGTCCTGGGCGGCATGGGCTCCATCGTGGGGGTGATTCTAGGCGCCCTGGTGCTGGTGTTGCTGCCCGAATACCTGCGGGCCTTCGCCGAGTACCGCATCCTGACTTTCGGCTGTGTCCTGGTACTAATGATGGTCTTCCGGCCCGGCGGCATCGTGAGCAACGTGCGCCGCACCTACCGGTTCGAGGGACCTGACAGCGGGGACAAGTAGATTGACACCGACGGAACCGATCCTCAAAGTCGTTGGCATGAGCATGGATTTTGGCGGCCTGCGGGCCGTGGATCGCCTCGACCTGGAGATCCAACAGGGCGAAATCGTGGCCCTCATCGGCCCCAACGGCGCGGGCAAGACCACTTTTTTCAACTGCATCACCGGGATTTACGCCCCCACCGAGGGCGACATCCATATCCACCCCCCCGGCGGCCAGGCTAAACGCATCAACGGCCTGAAGCCCAACCGGGTCACCGAACTCGGGCTGGCGCGCACCTTCCAGAACATCCGCCTCTTTCAGCAGATGACGGTGCTGGAAAACGTGATGATCGGCCGTCACTGCCGACTGCGGTCCGGGATCCCGGGCGCGGTGTTCCGACCGCAGCACACGGTGAAGGAGGAACGCCAGGCGGTGATGGACAGCTACCGGGTCCTGGAAAAAATCGGCCTGGAACGGTTCGTCAATGACCTGGCCAAGAACCTGCCCTACGGAGCCCAGCGGCGCCTGGAGATTGCCCGGGCGCTGGCCACCGATCCGTTTCTGCTGCTGCTGGACGAGCCGGCGGCCGGCATGAACCCCCAGGAAACCCATGCGCTGGACCAGCTGATCCTGCGCCTGAGGGAAACCGAGGGCGTCTCGATCCTGCTCATCGAACACGACATGAAGCTGGTGATGAGCCTCTCGGACCGTATCTACGTGATGGACTATGGCCGGAAAATCGCCGAGGGGACGCCCCAGCAGATCAAGAACGACCCGGTGGTCATCAAGGCCTACCTGGGAGAAGAATACGTGGCCTGACGAAAAGTCGGCAAAAAAACATGCTCAAGATCGACGACATAAACACCTACTACGGCAACATCCAGGCCCTGAAGGGGATCAGCCTCGAAATCGGCGCCGGGGAGATCATCTGTCTCATCGGCGCCAACGGCGCCGGCAAGTCCACCACCCTGATGAGCATCTGCGGCGTCGTGCCGCCGCGTACCGGCCGCATCGTCTTCGAAGACCGGGAGATCCAGAACCTGCCCACCAACCGCATCGTGGAACTGGGCATCGTGCAGGTACCGGAAGGCCGTCGCATCTTTCCCTACCTCACCGTAGCCGAAAACCTCGACATGGGGGCCTTCCTGCGCAAGGACAAGGCGGCTATCGCCCGGGATCTCGACTACATCTACGACCTGTTTCCCATCCTGGCCAAGCGCCGTCACCAGGCCGGCGGCACTCTCTCCGGCGGCGAACAGCAGATGCTGGCCATCAGCCGGGCCCTCATGGCCCGTCCGCGGCTGCTGCTGCTCGACGAGCCGTCCCTGGGTTTGGCCCCCTTAGTGGTCAAACAGATTTTCGAAATCATTGGAAAGATAAACAGGGAAAACAACACCACGATCTTCCTGGTCGAACAGAACGCCAACTTGGCCCTCCAGATCGCCCACCGCGGCTACGTGATGGAAACCGGCCGCATCACCCTCACCGACACCGCCGCCAACCTCCTGGCCAACGAAGATGTGAAAAAAGCATACCTGGGAATCTGATCGGCAGGCTCAGGGGAGGCCCTGCTGCAGGGCACGCAGCCGCCGACTGACCCTCACCGGATAGACGGCCGGGGCGGATATCCGCCGGTAGCGGTCGGCCAAGCCGGCCATCTGCCGCCGGCAGCGCTCGCGGATCGCTTCCAGTGACGGCGACGCGACACAAACCCGCCCCTCGCGCATCACCGTTTCCAGCAGGGGCTGGCCGCCGTCGACACGCTCATCGGCCGTGCCTAAAACGTCCTCAACGAACCGGCCTGTGCTGTCCGCGAAGCGAAACACCTGTTTTTCTCCCCCCAACGTCTCTTTTCCCGGCGAACGTTTACGGATGGGCCGGCCAGCGAAGGCCACCATCTTGTAGACGATGTCCAGAAACGGCATGTCGGCCGACACGCCGGCCTTGGTGCCCACGCCGAAGGCATCGATGGTGGCCCCGGCAGCCAGGGCATCGGCGATCTTGAACTCGTCGAAACCGCTGCTGGCAAAAATTTTCACCTCGGTCAGCCCCGCTTCGTCGAGGATGGCGCGCACCTGACGGCTCAGGGTGATCATGTCGCCGCTGTCCAGGCGCACCCCCCGGAGCCGGTGGCCGCGGGCGGCCATGTCCTTTCCTACCCGGGCGGCGATGCGCGCCCCGGCCAGGGTGTCGTAAGTATCGATAAGAAAAACCGAACTGTCCGGAAACACCTCGGCGTAGGCGCGAAAAGCGGCCTCTTCGTCGGCAAAGGCGGTCACGAACGAGTGGGCCATGGTCCCGGAGACGGGAATCCCGTAGCGCTTTCCCGCAAGCACGTTGCTCGTGCCGGCGAAACCCACGATGTGGCAGGCCCGGGCCAGGGCCATGCCGGCATCCTGGCCCTGGGTGCGGCGCAGGGCGAAATCCACCAGGGGCCGGCCGGCGGCGGCCAGCACGCAACGGGCCGCCTTGCTGGCCAGCATGGTGTGGAGGCCCAGGGTGTTGAGAACAAAGGTTTCCAGCAGCTGGGCCTCCAGGATGGGCGCGGTGACCTCCAGCAGCGGCTCGTCAGGGAAAAAAACCGTTCCTTCGGGCAGGGCGCGCACGGTGCCGGTGAAGCGCACCGCGGGCAGATAGTCGAGGAAGTCATCGGGAAAAATACCGGTCTGCGCCAGGTAGTCGATATCTTCGGGGCGAAAACGAAAATCCGCCAGCTCCGCCAGCGCCGGCGCCAGGCCGGCAGCCACCAGAAAACTCCGGGGCAGTCCCGCCCCACGCACGTAAACGGAAAAGGTGGCCGTGCCCGAGACCCCGTGGGCCAGGTAACCGGCGGCCATGGTCAATTCGTACAGGTCGGTGAACAGCGGCAGGGCCGGGCGATTGTTAGAATGCTTGGCATCGTTGGAGCGGGCAGACATGCTGGACCGGATCTTTCTGTGATGTTTTCAGCCGGGGCACCCCTGACCTTCAGACCACTTCGGCGCCGTAGAGCTGTTTCATGCGCCTCAGGGCAAAAGCGTGCATCTCGGGATCGAAGTCCGCCACCCCGGCCGCCGGCACCCGGATGCGGTAATCCCGGTTGGCCAGGCCGCCGACGGTGTCCATGACGCAGATCGAGGTACAGACGCCCACCACCTCCACCGTGTCCACCCCGGCAGCCTCCAGGACCTGTTCCAGGTCGGTGCCGTAGAAGCCGCTGTAGCGCGTCTTGGAGATCACCTTCTCGCCAGGCCGTGGCCCCAACTCGGCGATTATCCGGGCCCCCCGGGTGCCGGCGATGCAGTGGGCGGGAAACTTTTCGAACTCCCTGTCGTCCGGGGCGTGAGCATCGGCGAGAAAAATCACCGGATTTCCCGCCCGGCGATGGGCTTCGAGGCGGCGGGCCACGACAGGAACGATGGCCCGGGCCGACGGGCCACAGTCCAGGGCTCCGTTTTCCTCGATAAAATCGTTGAGCATATCCACCACGATCAGAGCCTCGCCGCCCATGACGTCCTCCCGTCTCCTGGTTCCCATCGATACGGAGACAAAATAGAGCCTCAAACGAAAAAAGGCAACTCGCGTCAACCCCGGACCGCCTTGACACCCCACCCTTGGCCCGGGTAAAAAAACGCTCCCTGAAAAAATGAAAGTTTTCTACCGCCAAGACGGAAGGCCGGCCCCTTGATGCCACCGCCCCTGTTTGCCCGCTACCATGACATCGTCGACGACCCGGCGGCCTTCGAGGCGGCCTGCCGCACCCCCCTGCCCCATTTTTTCTGGACCAACCCACTGCGCACGACGCCGGAACGATTGGCCCGGCGGCTTAGGGCCGATGGATTCGCCCTCCGGCCCCTGCCCTGGAACCCCGGCGCGTTCCGGATTCCCGCCGAGCAGACCGGTCTCGGCCGCCACTGGGCCTACCTGGCCGGCCACTTCCAGATCCAGGAGGCCAGCGCCATGGTGCCGGCCCTGGTGCTGGCCCCGGCGCCCGGCCACCGGGTCCTGGACCTTTGCGCCGCGCCGGGCAACAAGACGGTCCAGTGCGCCGTGGCGATGAACAACCGCGGCACGGTGGTGGGCAACGACTTGGTCTGCGGCCGCCTCAGCCCCCTGCGCCAGAGCATCGACCGGCTCGGGCTTTTCAACGTTACCGTCACCTGCCACGACGGGGTCAACTACCCGCCGCGCACCGGCCCCTTTGATCGGGTGCTGGTGGACGCCCCTTGTTCCTGCGAGGGCACCACGCGCCGCGCGTCGGATGCCTCGCGCCGCCGGCAGCCTCCCCATCTGCGGTTTCAGCACAAGCAGGTTCTCCTGTTGTCCCAGGCGGTGCGTCGCTGCCGGGTGGGCGGGCGGATTCTCTACAGCACCTGCACCTATGCCCCGGAAGAAAACGAGGCGGTGGTGGACGCCGTCTTGAAACGCTTCGATGGCCGGCTGCAAACAGTGCCGTTTGAGGTTGAACATCTGCAAACCAGCGAGGGGCTCACCCGCTGGCAACAGGCGACCTTCTTGCCGGAGGTGGCCGCCGCACGGCGCATCTGGCCCCATCACAACGATACCGGCGGTTTTTTCCTCGCCTTGCTGGAGCGCACGGACGGCCCCGAGGACGATTCACTGCCGCTTCCTGTCAGCGAAAAACGCCCGGAACCCGGCGGCTTCCAGCGCCTCAGCGGCCGGCGGGATGACGTTCTCAGGATGTTGTCAGAGCGCTTCGGTATTCCCCGGAATGCCTGGGACGGACTGGTTTTCCTGGAAAACAACGCCCAGATCGGCTTTCTGGCCGGCGACGATCACCGTCCACCGGACCTTGCCGACCAAACCAGCGGCCTGAAATGCATCCACCTGCGGCCCCGCTATCCCATCCTCACCACCGGGGCGGCCGCCGCCTTCGGCCCCCTGGCCAACCGTAACCGCATCGCCCTCACCGCCGGACAGCGTGATGCCTACCTGCGTCGAGCGCCTTTCACGCCAACCACCGCGCAGCTGGCAGACTGCGATGGCACCGGTTACGTGCTGGTTTGCTGGCATGAGGCGGTGCTGGGATTGGGATTCTACGGGGCGGATCAGGGCCGGGTCGCCAGCCTTTTTCCCAAGACCATGGCCATCACGGGGGCCAACGATGCCTAAACCGCAACGGTGATGCCGAAGCGCTTGATCCTGCGGCGCAGGGCCAACTGGATGGCGCGTTTTTCGATCTCCCGCAGCGGCAGCCCGACGGCGGAATGTCCTCCCGGCAGCTCGTAGACCCGTTCTTCCAAGACCCGCCGCAACCGGCTTACGGGGCCGCGGGCCAACCAGGCAAGGCGTCAAGGGAGGCCGGCGTCAAGTCGAATCCCAGCGTCAAGGCAAAATGGGCGGCCAGGCTGCGCCGGGCTGCGTCCAGGGAGACCGCCGTGGCCCCTTCCGCGGCCAGCGAGGTCATGGCCACCCCGGCCAGGCCGCAGGGGTGGATCCAGGAAAAAGGGGTCAGGTCCAGATCGACGTTGAGGGCCAGGCCGTGAAAGCTGACCCCGTGCCGGACAGCCAGGCCGATGCTGCCCAGCTTTTTCCCTCCCGTCCAGACCCCGCGATTGCGCCCGTCCCGCCCGGCGGCGACACCGAAATCGGCCGCGGTACCGATCATGACCGTCTCCAGGGCAGCCACCAACTCCTGCACGCCCAGTCCCGAGCGCTTCAGGTCGAGGACGGGATACACCACCAACTGGCCGGGGCCGTGGTAGGTGATCAACCCACCGCGTTCCGCCGGCAACACTTCGATCCCCTCCTGGACAAGCCGCTCCCGGGAGACGATCAGATCGTCGAGGCCGCCGCGCCGGCCCAGCGTGAAGACCGGGGGGTGTTCCAGCATCAGCACCGCATCCGTGTCCAGGCGCCCGTCGCTGCGGGCGTCCACCAGCCGGTGCTGCAGATCCAGGGCCTCGGCATACGGCGTCAGGGGCAGATCGATGAGAAGGCATCGTTTCCTTCGCTCTGCCCCCGCCGAATCCATCACCCGACGAGGCACGGCTTGCGGGCCGCCGTCACCTCGTCCAGGCGGCGCACCTTGGTGTAGCGGGGGGCGCTTTTAACCGTTTCCGGCTCCGTGCGAGCCTCCTCGGCAATAGCCCGCATGGCCGTCACGAAACGGTCCAGGTCCTCCTTGGACTCGGTCTCGGTGGGTTCGATCATGATGGCCCCGTGGACCACGAGGGGAAAATAGATCGTGGGGGGATGAAACCCGTAGTCCATCAGGCGCTTGGCCATGTCCAGGGTCGTCACCTTGAAGGGAGCCTGGCGCCGATCGGAAAAGACGCACTCGTGCATGCAGGGCCGGTCATAGGCCAAGTGGAAGTCTTGTTTGAGTTTTTCTTTCAGGTAGTTGGCGTTGAGCACCGCCAGCTCGCTGGCGCGCCGCAGCCCGTCGGCGCCCATGGACCGGATGTAGCTGTAGGCCTTGACCATCACGCCGAAATGGCCGTGAAAAGACCCCATCCGTCCGATGCTCAGAGGCCGATCCGTTTCCAGGTGATACTGGTCACCGTCCTTGACCACCCGGGGCACGGGCAAATAGGGTTCGAGCTGCCGGCGTACGCAAATGGGCCCGCTGCCCGGCCCGCCGCCGCCGTGGGGCGTGGCGAAAGTCTTGTGCAGGTTGAGGTGAATCACGTCCACGCCGATGGCGGCCATGTCCACGATCCCCATCACGGCGTTCAGGTTGGCCCCGTCGGCGTAGACCAGCCCCCCCTTGGCGTGCACGATGGCGGCAATCTCGCGGATGTGGGTCTCGAACAGGCCCAGGGTGTTGGGGTTGGTGACCATGATGCCGGCGGTCTCCTCGTCCATCACGGCCTCGATGGCCGCCGGCTCCAGCACCCCTTCGGGGCCCGAGGCCACCGCCACCGGCCGGTAGCCGCACAGGGCGGCCGAGGCCGGGTTGGTGCCGTGGGCCGTATCGGGGATGATGATCTTGGCCCGTTGGTGCCCCTGGTGTTGGTGGTGGGCATGGATCACCAGCATCCCGGCCAGCTCGCCGTGGGCCCCGGCCGCCGGCTGCAGGGAAACGGCATCCATCCCGGTGATGGCGGCCAGGTCCCTTTCCAGCTCCCAGATCAGTTGCAGTGCGCCCTGGCACAGGGAGGCGGGCAGCAGGGGATGGGCGGCGGCAAAGCCTTTCAGGGCGGCCTGGCGCTCGTGGGTCTTGGGGTTGTATTTCATCGTGCACGAGCCCAGGGGATAAAACCCGGTATCCACCCCGTAGTTCCAAGTGGAAAGGCGGGTGAAGTGGCGCACCAGATCCACCTCGCTCAAGTCGGGAAAATCCGGTCCGTCCCCGCACAGCTCCGGATCCAGGGGACTCGGCGGGACATCGGCGGGCGGCAGGCAAGCGCCCCGACGCCCGGGGCGGCCTCGCTCCCAGAGCAGCGGTTCATCCAGGATCAATCCAGTGGTGCCCAGGGGTGCATTCATCGGCTCACCTCCTTGACCAGCAGGTCCAGGTCCTGACGACTGGCGGTTTCCGTAGCGCACAGCAGATAGCATCCCGCCAGCTCGGGATAATCGGCCTCCAGGGGCAGCCCGGCCACGATCCCGGCGTCCTGCAGACGGCGGTGCACCGCCTCGAAGCCGGTCCCGAAATCCACCACGAACTCGTTGAAGATCGGCCGGGTGAAAGGGACGCGGTGTCCGGCGGCGGCCAGGGCCTGCTTGAGATAGGCCGCCTTGTCATGGTTGAGGACGGCCAGCTCGCGGAAACCGGTCCCGCCCAGGGCCGCCATGTACATGACGGCCCGCAGGGCGCAATGGCTGTTGTTGGTGCAGATGTTGCTCGTGGCCCGCTCACGGCGGATGTGCTGTTCGCGGGTGGCCAGGGTGAGCACGAAGCCCTGGCGGCCTTCCTGGTCCACCGTCTTTCCCACCAGCCGGCCCGGCAGGCTGCGCACGTGGGCCTGGCGGGTGCCGAGCATCCCCAGGCCGGGACCGCCGAAGCTGCGCGGCAGCCCGAGGCTCTGCCCTTCGCCGGCCACGATCTCGGCCCCTTGGCTGGCCGGGCTTTTCAGCAGCCCGTAGGCCAG
Organism: Desulfobacteraceae bacterium; assembly: GCA_011042305.1. Lineage (GTDB taxonomy): Bacteria > Desulfobacterota > Desulfobacteria > Desulfobacterales > UBA2174 > UBA2174. The sequence goes on along the minus strand of DQXI01000147.1, from coordinate 4,757 downwards.
GGCCTCGGTGAAGCCGGCCACCAGCAGGGCGCCAACGCCCTTGGCCGCCGCCGCACCGGCGGCCAGGTCCTCGATGCAGCCGAAGAAGTTGGGCGACTGAATCGCTACGGCGGCCAGGTCGGGCTCGGCTTCCACGGTGGACAGGTCGGTGGTCCCGTCCGGCCGGTACGGCAGCTCCACTATCTCGTAGCCGGCCGGGTGCAGGTAGGTGGCCGCCACTTGGCGGTAGTGGGGATGCACCAGCCGGGAGACGGCCACCCGCCGGTGGCCGGTCTTGCGGATGGCCATGAGCAGGGCCTCGGCCAGGGCCGTGGCCCCGTCGTAATGGGAAGCGGTGGCCACCTCGGTGCCCATGAGGCGGCAGGCCAGGGTCTGGTACTCGTAGATGGCCTGCAAGGTCCCCTGGCTGATCTCGGGCTGGTAGGGGGTGTAGGCGGTGAGAAATTCGCTGCGGCCGGCCAGGGCATCCACCGCCGCCGGGATGAAATGATCGTAGCTGCCGGCCCCCAGGAACACCTTGGCCTGCGGCGCCACGGCCGTTCGGGCCGCCAGCGCGTCCATGCGCGCATCCAGGGCCCATTCGCTCAGTGGCGCCGGCAGCTCCAGGGCACTCTGGCGCCGGCACGCCGGGGGTATGGGAAAAAACAGTTGATCGAGGCTCTCGGCCCCGACCACCGCCAGCATCTCCTGGATCTCTTCGGGTGTGTGCGGCAGATATCGCATGGCGCCCCCTTGTCGGGTTTGAGGGGTTTATCAAGCCTTTTGGGTTATCGGACAGATCCGCTATCCGTCCGTCATCCGCCGAGCGCCTTCAAGTACGCCGCCCGATCCATCAGCGCATCCACCTCGGCGGGATCGGCGACCTTGACCTCGATCATCCATCCCTGGCCGTAGGGATCGGTGTTCACCAGCTCCGGGGCCTCGGCCAGCTGTTCGTTGACCGCCGTCACTTCCCCCCCCACGGGCATGTACAGCGACGAGACGGCCTTGACCGACTCCACCGTGCCGAACTCCTCGCCCTTGGCCAGCTGGCGCCCCACCGCCGGCAGCTCGACGTAGACGATGTCCCCGAGCTGGTCTTGGGCATAGTCGCTGATGCCGATGCGGGCGGCGGTTTCCAAAGGCCGCAGCCATTCATGGTCATCGGCGTAGCGCAGGTCCTCGGGCAGATTCAGCTCGTTGATCTCTTTCATGGGCCGTCTCCTTTCGACTCGCTTGAAAAAATGATCATCCCCACATCTGGGCCATGGATCGACGGGCCGTGCGGTCCGGCCGGATGTCGGCCGCCACCGCCACCTCGATGCGGCGTCGGCCGTCATCGAGCACAAGCAGGCTGCCGGCTGGCAGCGGCCGCTCAACCCGCACGAATCCGCAGCTCAACCCCTTGGGATCGAAACCCTCGGGCCGCCCGGGGCTCGCCAGACTGACCACCAGGCCGTCCACCCATCCGATGGCGGTATCCGTGGCGCAGGTGAGCACGGTGCCAATGGCCCTGCCGACCTCATCCAGCACCCGCGTATCCGGACCGGCGGCGACCTTGCGCGGATCGCGTCCCACGAACGCCAGGGTGTGTGGCGCGGAGGCCGCCGCTTGGATCAGGGCGGCAGCCCCGATGAAATCCTTGGTAAAGGTCCGTCCGTCAGGAGCATAGGGGAGGGCAAAGGGCCAGGGGTGATGAACGAAGGGCCAATCGCCGATGTCCTGGTGGCTCAACGGCAGCACCGCCCCGGCGCGCAGGGAATCGCGGGCGGCCAGGCCGCAGGGGATCAGGCCGAAATCGGCGCCGGCGGCCAGCAGCCGGTCCCACAGCGCCGCGGCCTGCTCGGGTTCCACGAAAAGCTCGAAACCGAATTCACCAGTGTAGCCGGTGCGCGAGAGGAGCAGCGGGGTGCCGTCGTCCAGGTGCACCGCTGCGGCACCCGGATGGCGCCGATCGAAATGGCCCTTGAAGCCAAAGTACCCCAGCCCCTGGAAGGCCCTTTCCGGCGCCTCCAGCACCCGGCCGAGAATCCAGGCCGACGCCGGCCCCTGCAAGTCGAGCTTGGCCACCCGATCGGTGAGGTCGGTCACGACGAGGCCAGAGGCGCCGGCCTCGGCGGCCAGGTGCCCGGCCACCGCGGGCCCCATCCCGGCATTGACCACCACGAAGTAGTCTTCCGGCCCCCGACGGCAGACAATGGCATCGTCGATGACGTGGCCGCGGGAATCCAGGAAGGCGCCGTAGGCGCAGCGGCCGTCGGCCAACGGCCGGTCGGCGGGGCCAACCCGATCCATGTCCTTGGTGAAAGTTCGCTGCAAGAGACGGTGGGCGCCGGCACCGGCCACGGTGAGCAGCGCCATGTGGCTGGTATCGAACAGACCGGCGCCCAGGATCACGGCGCGGTGTTCCCGGCGCATGCCGGCCGGGTACCACAGGGGCATGCGGTATCCGCCGAAATCCCCCATGTTGGCCCCGGCGTCCCGGTGACGAGGATACAGTGGAGTGGTGCGCGGCTCCGGGTTCATGCCGCCTCCTTTCCGTGGATCGGTTAAAGGATGTAGGGCACCTTGAGGTTGTAGCCCTTGTAAACGACGAACGTTTCCACGCTTTGCACCCCGTCGAGGCGGGCCACGTCTTCGGTGTAGAATTCCAGCAGGCCGAATCCTTCCTTCAGCAGCACAACCAGGATCAGGTCGAAGCGGCCGGTGACCACGGACACCGACACCACCCCGCGCAACCGGCTGAACTCTTCGCCTTTTTTTACCAAATCCATCGTGGCCAGCTTGACGCCCACCATCACGATGCGATGGCCCGGGATCGCTTCCGGGTCCACTAGGCCGCAAATCTCCAGTACGCCTTCTTCGCGCAACCGGTTGACCCGGGCACGGACCGTGTTCTCAGACAGGTTCAGGGCCGCGGCGATCTTCTTGAACGAGGTGCGGCCGTCGCGCAGGTGCCGAATAATTCCGATGGTCTGATCGTCAATTTTCATGGCAAGGTGCAGAAAGTGGAGACGGCCCGAGAAACCTAGGTTGACAAAAGTCACAAAATTGTGAAGATGTCAAGAAAAACCGTTTCCAATTGCGCGTTATCACCAAACCTGATCAAAAAATTGAGGAATTTGAAAATGGCCTTGAAAATTCTGGTCCTGGGCGCCGGTCCGGGCGGTTACGCCGCGGCCCTTCACGCCGCCCGCCGGGGCGCCCAGGTCACCCTGGTGGAGCGCGAGGCCGTCGGCGGCACCTGCCTGCACTGGGGCTGCATCCCGTCAAAGATTCTCAAGACCGCCGCCGACCGCCTGGAGGACGCAAGAAAGGCAAGTGAATTCGGCGTCCGCCTCTCCACAGAAGCGGTCGTGGACCTGGCGGCCTTGCGCCACCGGCAGCAGCGGATCATCGGCATCCAGGCCCGCGGCATCCAGGCCCTGCTCAAAAATGCCGGCGTCCGCCTGGTGGCCGGTACCGGGCGGATCCAGGGACCGGGGCGCCTGACGGTGGAAACCGGGAATGGAAACCGCGAGGTCCTCGACTGGGACCGGTTGATCCTGGCCACCGGCAGCAGGCCGGCGTCGCTGGCCGGCCTGCCCTTCGACGGGAAAAAGATTGTTTCGAGCAACGAGATGCTCTTTCCCGATACGCTGCCTGATCGACTGCTGATTGTCGGTGGCGGGGTGATCGGGTGCGAGTTGGCATCTATCTACCGCGCTCTGGGCAGCCGGGTGACCCTGGTGGAGGCCCTGGAGCGGCTCCTGCCCCTGCCGTCGCTGGATGCGGAGGTATCCAAGCTGCTGCTGCGGGAGATGAAAAAACGCGGCATCGATTGCCGCCCGGCCACCAGGGTCGCCGCTGCCCGCTCGGACAAGGCGGAGGTGAGGGTGGATTTGACCGACAGCCGTGGCGTAAAGTCGCGGCTCGAAGTCGACAAGATCCTGGTGTGCATCGGGCGGCGGCCCAACAGCCAAGACCTGGGCTTGGACACCGTCGGCGTCGACACCGACGCCGGTGGATGGGTCAAGGTAGATCCCCATCTTTGCACCTCGTCCCCTGGCATCCTGGCCATCGGAGACCTGCTCGGCCCCCGGCACGTCATGCTGGCGCACGTGGCCAGCGCCGAAGCCGCCGTGGCGGCGGAAAACGCCCTGGCCACCGACGCCTCGCGGCGGCCCATGGACTACCGGGCGGTGCCCTCGGCGATTTTCACCACGCCGGAGGTGGCTGCCGTGGGCATGAGCGAGGCCGAGGCGCTGACGGCGGGAATCGAGACCGCCGCCAGCACGGTGCTGTTTCGTGCCCTGGGCAAGGCCCATGTCCTCGGCGACATTGCCGGCCAGGCCAAGATCGTCTTCGAGGCTGCCACGGGAAAGATTTTAGGGGTACACCTAGTCGGCCCCCACGCCACCGAGTTGGTGGCCGAGGCCACCCTGGCCGTCAACCAAGGTTGCCGCGTGGCCGATCTGGCCGCCACCATCCATGCCCATCCCACCCTGGCGGAAATCATGGGCGAAGCAGCGCTCAAGGCGGCGGGAGCGGCGATTCACGGATAGGATGAAAAGCAAAATTCAGGGTCGGGGAACGATGCCGATCACGTTCGGAAGGGGCCAGGCCGCCCCAAGAAGCGCACCGGCACCGGAGCTGTTTTCGTAGCCGCCGATGATCTCCAGGCTGAAATCGCCCACTGCCACGAAGAGCTGGGCCTCGGGACCGCCCTCCAGGTGCTGGGCGCAGACGAGTTGCAGCGGAAGCGCCAGCAGCGCCTCGTTGAGGGCGTGCATCGACTG